>JANZZC010000107.1 GCA_026419575.1 Thermomicrobium sp.
GGACGCGCGGCTGCGACCGGAGGACGTGGACTACATCTGCGCGCACGGGACGTCGACACCGCTCAACGACGTGACGGAGACGAAGGCGATCAAGGCGGTCTTCGGCGACCACGCGTACCGGGTGGCGATCAGCTCGCCCAAGAGCATGATCGGACACCTGGTGGGCGCCGCCGGTGCGGTCTCGGGCGTCGTCTGCGCGCTCGCGATCCGTGACGGCGTGGTACCGCCGACGATCAATCTCGAGCATCCCGATCCGGAATGCGACCTCGATTACGTGCCGAACGTGCGGCGGGAGATGCCGGTTCGGGTGGCGATCGCGAACGCGTTCGGCTTCGGCGGGCAGAACGCGGTGGCGGTCTTCCGCGCTTACGAGGAGACAGGCGACTAAGCGACGCCGCCCGGCTCACCAGCGGAACTGCTGGGCGAGCTGATGATGGGCGACGCGGAGGACGATCGGCGAACCGTGCGGGCAGACCGCCGGAGCCCGGGTCTCGCCGAGCGCCTGGACGAGCGCCCGCATGGCGGACCGGGCGAGGGGTCGTCCACGGTGGATCGCCATGCGGCAGGCAAGCCCGACGAGCAGCCGTTCGCTCCAGTCCTCGCCCTCGGCGCGATCGAGTTCCTCGAGGGTGGCGAGGAGGGCCGGACCGAGTTCCTCCGGTCGGACGAGCTGGCCGAGAGGATCAGCCGCCGGGAGGCTGGGGAAGGTCCGGAGGACGAAGGTACGCGGACCGAAGGGTTCGCAGCGGACACCGAGCTCGGCGATCCGGTCGAGCCAGCGCTGAAAGCGTTCGAGCTGGGCAGCACGGACCTCGAGGAGGATGGGCTCGGGCAGCGGGGTGATCTCGCTCGTCCCGGACGTGGCGAGGGCAAGCAGCCGCTCGGCGAGGACGCGCTCGTGCGCTCGGTGCTGATCGACCAGGTAGAGGCTGTCCGGCCCCTCGAGGAGGATGACGCGACCGGCCAGTTGACCGATGAGCCGGAGCGGCGGGAAAGCGGGCGTGACGATCTCGCCGGACGCATCGTCGTAGGCGGTGGTCGGTTCGGCGAGCTGCACCCGGAGCGAATCGAGCGCGCGGGCCTGGTCGTGGAGGGTGAGCGTACGGGGCGTCCGGGCGAAGAGCTCGCGGAGACGCTCGGCGACCGCCTGCCCGATTTCCCGCTCGGCTCGGAGCCGCACCTCGAGCTTGGCCGGATGGACGTTGACGTCGACCATTTGCGGCGGCGTTTCGAGCACGAGGACGCAGATCGGGTGCCGACCGCGCGGAAGATACGGGCGATAAGCGGCTTCGAGCAGCGCGAGGAGCGTCCCCGGTCGAGTCCAGCGCCCGTTGACGACGACGTGCAGGTGGTTGCGGTTGGCGCGGGTGAGGTCGGGGGACGTCACGAGGCCGGTCACCCGCGCGCAGGCCACCTCGACGGGCGCGAGTTCGCGGAGGGCTTCGGCGACCGGTGCGCCGTAGAGCTCGAGGAGGACGGTACGGAGCGAGCCGCTGCCGCTGGTGTGCAGGGCGGGCCGCCCGTCGATCGCGAGCGAGAAACGGACCGCCGGAGCCGCGAGCGCGAGTCGCTGCACGGTGCGGACGATCTCGGCGGTCTCGGCCCGCTCGTCGCGGACGGCAGCGAGGCGTGCCGGCACGTTCTCGAAGAGCCGTCGTACGGTGACCGTGGTGCCGGGAGGATGGGCGGTCGGCTCGTCGGCGAGCACCCGTCCGGCGTGGAGGACGAGGCGGCGCCCGAGCGAGCTGTCGGCGGTGCCGCTGGCGATGGCGAGTTCGGCGACCGCTGCGATACTGGGCAGCGCCTCGCCGCGGAAGCCGAGCGTCTCGATGCGCTCGAGGTCGTCCTCGCGCAGCTTGCTGGTGGCGTGGCGCTGCACGGCGAGCGGGAGTTCCTCCGGTGGAATGCCGCATCCGTCGTCGGTGACGCGGATCTCGCGCAACCCGCCGCCGCGGACCTCGATGCGGATACGGCGTGCGCTGGCGTCGAGCGAGTTCTCGACGAGTTCCTTGACGACGGAGGCGGGGCGCTCGATCACCTCGCCAGCTGCGATGCGGGCAGCGACCTGCGGCGGGAGCACGCGGATCGGTCGGCGAGCCGAATGGCGCTCGTTCATGGCGATCCTGCGGACGGGAAGAGTGCACCGCGCAGACGAGCCTGCCGGTCGTAGAGCCATTCGAGCGCCTGCCGCGGCGTGAGTTCGGCGAGATCGAGCGCGAGCAGGTCGCGGGCGAGGGCCCACACCTCGTGCGTTCCGACAGGGAAGCCCGGCAGCGTGAGCTGGTAAGGAAGCGGGAAGGAGGCTGCGGCCGGCGTCGCCGGGTCGGCGGGCGATCCGGCGCGACGCAGCGGTTCGGCGAGCAGCGCCTCGGCGCGATCGGCGACCCACGGCGGCAGACCCGCCAGGCGTGCCACGTGGATGCCGTAGGAGCGGTCGGCCGGGCCGGGGAGAACGCGGTAGAGGAAGACGACGCGTCCCTCGTGCTCGACCGCTGCGACGTGGAGGTTGGCGACACCGGGGAGTTCGGTCGCGAGGGCCGTCAGCTCGAGGAAGTGCGTCGCGAAGAGGGTCCGCGCGCCGATCCGGCTGTGCAGGTCCTCGAGGACGGCACGGGCGATGGCGAGACCGTCCTGCGTGGCGGTGCCGCGCCCGACCTCGTCGAGGACGACGAGGCTGCGCCGGGTCGCTTGCCGGAGGATCGTCGCGGTCTCGATCATCTCCACCATGAAGGTGCTCTGGCCCCCGGGAAGGTCGTCGTGCGCGCCGACTCGACAGAAGATGCGGTCGACCAGGCCGATACGGGCGTAGGCGGCGGGAACGAAGGAGCCGATCTGAGCGAGCACGACGATGAGCGCGACTTGGCGGAGGTAGGTGCTCTTGCCACCCATGTTGGGGCCGGTCACCAGTGCGATGCGCGGGCCGTCGCCACCGAGGCGGCAGTCGTTGGGTACGAACGGCTGGCCGTCGAGCAGCGCTTCAACCACCGGGTGGCGACCCTGCTCGATCTCCAGGCACCCGCTCTCGTCGAGCACCGGACAGGTCCATCCGTAGCGGGCCGCGACCTCGGCGAGGGAGCGGAAGGCATCGAGCCGGGCCAGCCAGTGGGCCAACTCCAAGAGCGTACCGGCCCGGGCGGCGACCTCGGCGGTGAGGTGCGAGAGCGCCGCTCGCTCCAGCTCGGCGATCTCGGCTTCGGCCGCGAGCAAGCGCGCTTCGGCTTCCTTGAGTTCCGGGGTGATAAACCGCTCGCCGGTCGCGACGGTCTGTTTGCGCACGTAGTCGGCAGGGACGCGAGCCAGATGCGGGCGGGTGACCTCGATGTAGTAGCCGAAGACCTTGTTGTAGCCGACCTTGAGCGTGCGGATGCCGGTCCGCTCGCGTTCCCGCTGCTCGAGGGTGGCGAGGAAGCGGCGGGTCGTCTCGACGGTCGCGATGGCGGCGTCGAGGTCGGGCCAGAAGCCCGGGCGGAGCCGCGGGCCTTCGGCGTCCTCGACGACGGCCCGCTCGAGGAGCGCGGCGAGTTCGGCGCAACCGGGCGCAGCCGCAGCCAGCGAACCGAGGACCGGGTCGCCGCTCGCCCGGAGCAGGCCGACGGCGGCCTCGGCGGTGGCGAGCGCCTGGCGCAGGGCGAGGAAGTCGCGGACCGTGCCGTTCCCTTGCACGATCCGGCTGACGAGGCGCTCGAGATCGCCGGCGCCGGGTAGGACGTGCTCCAGCCGGCGGCGCAGCTGGACGTCGGCGACGAGCGCCGCGACGAGTTCCTGACGGTGTCGGAGTTCGGCGAGGTCGCGCAACGGCTCGCTGACGAGGCGCCGGAGCGTGCGCGCACCCATCGGGGTCACGGTGAGGTCGAGGACGCCGAGGAGACTGCCGCGGGTCCCACCGGTGCGGAGGCTCCGGGTGAGTTCGAGATTGCGTCGGGTCGCGGCGTCGAGGCCGACACGCCGCGCCGGGAGTTCGGTGCGCAGGCTGGTGAGCAAGGGGAGGAGCGCGGGGTTGGTGTACTCGACGTAGGCGAGGACGGCTCCGGCGGCGGCGACCGCGGCTGGCCGCTCCTCGCAGCCGAAGGGAGCGAGCGAACGGACCGCGAAGTGGCTGCGCAGGCGCTGGGCCGCACGTTCGGGGTCGAAGTGCCAGGGCTCGAGCCGGGTGAGCCGTCCCGCGTGCGGGACCGTACCGGTCTCTCCCTCGGGGAGGAGGCATTCGGCGGGGGCCAGCCGGGCGAGTTCGTCGAGCAACGCTGCGTCGCGGTCCGGTCCGGTGAGTTCGAGGACGGAGAACTCGCCGGTACTGACGTCGACCCAGGCGAGCCCGATGCGGTCGGAAAGCGGCGCGATCGCTGCGAGGTACCGGTTCTCGGTCGCTGGGAGAAGCGCCGCTTCGGCCACCGTCCCGGGCGTGAGAACGCGGGTGACGGCGCGCTCGACCAGACCCTTGCCGGGCTCGCTCAGCTGGTCGGCGATGGCGACGGTATGCCCGGCGGCGAGCAGGCGGGCCAAGTAGTGGTGCAGCGCGTGGTGGGGGATACCGGCCATCGGCACGCGCCCGTTGCGACCGAAGGAGCGCGAGGTGAGGGTGATGCGGGCGTCGCGGGCGACGATCTCCGCGTCCTGGTCGAACGCTTCGTAGAAGTCGCCGAGACGGTAGAGCAGGATGGCGTTCGGATATTGTGCCTTGAGGCGCAGGTACTGGCGGCGCGAGGGAACGAGTTCGTCGGCATCCCCGCGCGGGCGCGTCGTGTGCCGCGAACGCTGGGCGGTCCCGGTGCGATCCGTCACAGGCGCCGTCCCTCCCGTCCCACGTCGGTTCGGGGTACAAGGATACGAGGCGGGCGCGGCGGTGACGATGTGGCACAGCGAGGAGACTGGCGGGCGTCGCCTCGGATCGAGGAGGTGGCC
>JANZZC010000113.1 GCA_026419575.1 Thermomicrobium sp.
TCCCCAGGCCGTGCCCACGACCGCTGTCCTCGTCCTGCTGGCTCTCTGCTTCTGGGGACTCTTCGTCACGGCGCTCCCCTGGTGGCAGAGCTTCCGCGGGTGGTACGGCATCCGCGCCGACCCGGCGCGCCAGGTGGCAGCGCGAGCGCCAGCGAACTCCGTTGTACTCTTGCCGATCTCCTCTTGGACGGAGTACGCGCCCTACTTCGTGCGCAATAGCCCGTTCTTGGATTCCTCCGTGCTCTTCGCTCACGATCTCGGCCCTCGGAACGGCGAACTCCTTGCGGCCTTCCCCGAACGCACCGTCGTCCGCTATGTCGGCGGCGTGTTCGTACCGCTCCGTCTCGTCGACCCGGAATCGACCCCACGCAGCGCCGGTTCGCTGGGGGAAGCGGGAGTGGGCTGACGGCGCACCCGGTCGATCCCCGGCCACGACGTCGTTCGCCGCCGGACGGCACTGCCCGGCGTCCATTCGGCACGGGAGGTCGACTGCGCTCCGTTCCTGGCGTCCAGCCACATGGACTCGGTCACCTCGCACAGTCGGAACCGACGCGGCTCCGACGCGGTGCCCGAGGACTTTCTCTTGACTCGCCGCTGACTCCTGTGTCAGAATGTCGGCACGAGGACGCCGTTCCGGCAGCCTTCCTTTTCATGTTTTGGCCGTGGTCGTCGATTCGAGGAGGAGGAACGATGCGACACCCGGTGCGAGTCCTAGGAATGCTGCTTCTGGTCTTCACGCTCGTGCTCGCTGCCTGCCAGCGTGCCGAGCCGACACCGACGCCGGCTCCCGCCGCGCAGCCGAGCCCGACCCCTGCTGCAGCCGCCTCGCCGACTCCGGCAGCACAGCCTACGCCGCAAGCCCAGGTCACCAAACCGACCGATCCGATCGGCGTCCTCGAGATTAAACCCGGCGAGCCGATCGTGTTGGCATGGATGCTGACCGTCTCCGGCGGCACCGCGCAGCTCGGTGAGGATTCCAAGCGCGGCATCGAGATCGCGATCGACGATCTGGGCGGTGAGCTCCTCGGGCACAAGATCGAGCTCATCGGCGAGGACTCCGGTTGCAACCCCGAGGGTGGGCAAGCGGCCGCGACGCGTCTCGCTGCCAATCCGCGGATCGTCGCGATCATCGGTTCGTCCTGCTCGTCCGAAGCTCGCGTCGGCGCACCGATCATCGACCAGGCTGGCCTGGTGATGGTGTCGCCTTCCAACACCGCCCCCGACCTCACCGATCCCGCCAAGCACGTCGAGGGCTATCTCCGCGTCGCGCACAACGACAAGGTCCAAGGCAAGGTCGCGGCGGAGTTCGTGGTCAACAAGCTCGGCCTCAAGCGCGTGGCGACGATCCATGACGGGAGCCTCTACGCCGAGCAGTTGGCGAACGTCTTCGCCGAGAACGTCCGCCAGCTCGGTGGGACGGTCGTCGCGCAGGAAGCGGTCAGCCCGGACGACACCGACATGCGGCCGGTGTTGACCCGCATCGCGACGCAGCAGCCCGAACTGATCTACTACCCGATCTTCAACCCGGCCGGTTCCTTCATCACGATCCAGGCGAAGGAGATCAGCGGCCTGGAGAACGCCAAGCTGATGAGCGCGGACGGACTCCTCGAACCGCAGACCGTGCAGAACGCCGGCCAGGCCGCGGTCGGCCTCTACCTGAGCGGACCGGATCTCACGGTGCTCGGGCCGAAGTACCAGGAGTTCGTCCAGAAGTACCAGCAGAAGTACGGGACCAAGCCGGTCGCCGGCTTCCACGCCCATGCCTACGACGCGACGATGATGATCGTCGAGGCGATCAAGAAGGTGGCGGTGCAGGCACCGGACGGCACGCTCTACATCCCGCGCAAGGCGTTGCGCGACGCGCTCTACCAGACCAAGAACTTCCCGGGCCTCACCGGCAACATCACCTGCGACCAGTACGGTGACTGTGCCGATCCGAAGATCGCGGTGTACGAGGTGTTCAGCACCGACACGAGCGGCTGGCCGGACAGCGCGATCCGCAAGATCTACCCGTGATGCGAGAGGCGCCTGATGTGCCGGGTCGGGGAATCCCGACCCGGCACGCGTGCTACAGGGAACGCGCGCAGGCACGTCGATGAGGAGCGATCCGTGAGCATCGCAGCGC
>JANZZC010000174.1 GCA_026419575.1 Thermomicrobium sp.
CCTGATCGATCCGGTCGACGGGAGGATCGTGGCAGCGAACGAGGCGGCTGCGTGCTTCTACGGGTGGCCGCGGTCGACGCTCTGCTCCTTCCGGATCGACCAGCTCGACGTGCTCCCTTGGCCGGAAACCCGGACTCGCCTGGAGGAAGCGCTCGAGCGCCCCGCCGCCCGCTTCGTCCTTCCGCACCGCTTCGCGGACGGGCGGATCCGACTGGTGGAACTCGCGACCTCTCCCGTGCGCCTCGGCGGACGGACGCTCCTGCGCGCCACGCTCCGCGATCTCGGCGAGTTCTTCGAACGTTTCCCCGAGTACGGGGCCCTCGTCCGCCGCTACCAGGCGCTCGCCGAGCAGCTCCCGGCTGTCGTCTACGCCGAGGAGGTCGCGCCGCCGCACCGCAAGATCTACGTCAGTCCCGCTGCCGAGCGCCTGCTCGGCTGGCCTCCGGAAACGCTCCGCGTCGACCGCGCCACCTGGTACGAGCGGTTCGTCCTTCCGGAGGACCGCTCGTGGGCCCTGCACGAGGAGGCGCGGACCGACCGCACCGGTGAGCCGTTCCGCGCGGAGTACCGCTTCCGTACAGGGGACGGTCGCACGATCTGGCTGCGCGACGAGGCGATCCTCACCTACGACCGCGACGGCCGCCCCTGGATCTGGCACGGGCTCCTGACCGACATCACCCAGCAGAAGCGTCTCGAGGCACGCTTGCAGCGCGAACTCGCGTTCCACAACGTCCTGCTCGGGATCGCCAGCAGCCTGGTCACCGTCACGAGCGAGAACCTGGAGACGACGCTGGCGACCGTCTTCGGCGACCTCGGCCAGTTCCTGGCCGTCGACCACCTCGCACTCTTCTGCTGCCAGCACGAGGGGATCCGGCCGCTCGGCGCCTGGCGCGCCGATGGCCTGGCACCTGATTCCGAGCTGTCGGACTCTGCGACCCTGGCAACCCTCACCTGGCTCCGGGACCAGCTCGAACAGCGGCAAGTCGTCGCGCTCGCCTCTACCGTTGACCTCGACGAGGAAGCTACAACCGAGCGCGCGTTGCTCGAGTCGCTCGGCATCCGCGCGCTCGTGGCCGTACCGCTCTTCGCCTCCGGCACGCTGCTCGGCTGTCTCGTCGCAGCGCAGCGAACGCCGCGGGCGTGGAGCGAGGAAGACATCGACCTCCTGACGCTGGCCGGGCAACTGGTGACGTCGGCCATCCTGCAACGACGCGCCGAGCAGGCCGAGGCGCAGCACCACGCCTGGCTCCGCGCCACGGTCCTCGCTTCGCCCGATCCGCTCCTCGTCCTGGACCACGACGGAATCGTGCGCTTCGCCTCGCCAGCGACGCTCGGGGTGCTCGGCCTGGACGCGACCGTCCTCACCGGGCGACCGCTCTGGGCCATCGCCCGAGATCCCGACCGGGTCCGCCGGTGGCTGAGCGAGGAACTGGCAGCCGATCGTCCGGTGCGCCTCGAGACGGAACTCGCGACCAAACCGTCGCGGATCGTCGAGCTTTCCGGTCTGGACTTGCGCGCCGACGAACATATCGGTGGCATCGTGCTCTCGGTCCGCGACGTCACCGAACGCCACCGGGCACAACAGCTGCTCCGCGAGCGCGCGACGCGCGACACGCTCACCGGGCTCTACACACGCTTCGGCTTCCTCGAAGCGCTCGAAGCGACCGCCAGCGCTGGACCGACGGGCGTCCTGGGCATCCTCTGCTGCGATCTCGAGCGGTTCTCCGCCCTGAACGATGCGATCGGTTGGGAGGCGGGAGACGCCGCCCTCCGCGCCGTCGCTGCGCGTCTCCGTCACACGCCGGAAGCGCTGCTCGCCGCGCGCCTGGAAGCCGATCGCTTCGCCGTCCTGCTCCGCAGCGACGACCCCACCCGCTTACCACGCATCGCGAACGAACTCCTCGCGGCCATGAGCGACTGGTACGACGTCGGCGGCGAGGAGGTCTATCTCCGCCTGCGCGGCGGGCTCGCCTTCGTCGCGCCGGACGACAACCCCGTCACCGCGCTGCGCCGAGCGGAGATCGCCTTCCAGATGAGCAAGCGCACCCAGCGCGAGCGTCTCGCGGTCTTCGACCCCGACCTCTACCAGCAGAGCGTCGACCGGCAGATGCTGGAGCGCGATCTCCGGCGCTCGCTGGAGCAGGGCGACCTGCGCCTCCATTTCCAACCGGTGATCGTCCTAGCTACCGGGCAGATCGTCAGCGTGGAAGCGCTCGTCCGGTGGCAACACCCGGTCCGCGGACCGATCTCCCCGGCGGTCTTCGTCCCCCTGGCCGAAGTGACCGGTCTGGTGACGCACCTGACCCAGTGGGTCCTCCTGCAGGCATGCCAGCAGCTGCGCCGCTGGCGCCGCAGCCGTCTGGTTCCCGAACTGACCGTCAGCGTCAACCTGAGCCCGACCGACTTCCAGCACATCGACGTCGCCCAGCTCGTCCAGGACGTCCTGCAGGTGACGGGCCTCGAGCCTGGCTATCTCACGCTCGAGCTGACCGAGTCTGCGATGCTCGATCCGGCCGTCTCCCGCGAACAACTGGAGCGACTCCGGGCGCTCGGGGTCGCCGTCGTCATCGACGACTTCGGCGCCGGCTACTCGTCCCTCGGCTACCTCAAGCGCCTGCCGGTCAGCGGCCTCAAGCTCGACCGCGAGTTGATCCACGGGATCGAACAGGACGCCGCCAGCCAGGCCGTCGTCCGTTCCGTCCTCGAACTCTCCCGTGCCCTCGGCCTCCGGGTGACCGCGGAAGGCATCGAGAACGAGCAGCAGCTCGCCTCGCTGCGCGCGCTCGGGTGCGACTTCGGCCAGGGGTTCGCCATCGCTCGCCCGCTTCCCCCGGAAGAGATCCCGCCGCTCTTCCGGCGACCGTAGCTGCGCGAGCCACCACGCGCCGGCGCTGCGCTCCGGCGCGCCGTTCGACGGTGCACGGCGGTCGACCCGGTAACCAGGCGCTCCCTGCGCGCGGTTCGCTTGCCCGGCGGGTCGCGGTCCCCGATACTCGACGCGGAGGAGGGCGCCATGATCCCCTGGCACCGTCAGCTCCCGCAGGCAGTGGAGCAGGCCCAACGCGAGCGGAAGCCGGTGCTCGCCTACGTCTGGAAGGACGGCTGACGCGGCTGCGCACGGCTGGAAGCCGTGACGTTCAGCGACGAACGGGTACGCGCTGCGATCGCGGAACGCTTCGTCCCGCTCTCGCTCGACCTCTTCCGCGACCCGCGCGACTGGCTCCGACCGCTCGGCGTTATCTGGACGCCGACGATCCTCGTTCTCGATCGTCGCGGAGCTGTCCACTACGCCAGTCCCGACTTCCTCCCGCCCGAGCTCTTCCTCGACCTCCTCGACCTCGGCGAGGGGCACGTCGCGCTCCACTGGGCACGATTCGCCGAGGCACAGCAGCTGTTCCGGCGCGTCGCGACCCGGGAACCGCCGACCGCCTGGGCACCGGAGGCGCTCTACTGGTGGGGCGTCGCCGTCTATCTCGCGACGCGCTCGCGGAGCGAGCTGGACCGGATCTGGCAGCTCCTCGCGGAGCGGTTCCCGGACTCGATCTGGGCCGCGCGCGCGACGACGAGCTGACTCGGACGCCGGACGAGCGACCGCCCGGCAGGTACGGCCTCTCGTCCCGGCGCACCGGCGCCCCTCGTGCGCCGCCGGAGCGTCTCACGGCCCCGGCGGAGACTCCAGCGGGCGATGGATCTGGCTGAGGATCCGGGAAAGGTACTGCAGGCTCTCGGTCAGCTCACGGATCCGCTCGCTCAAGCGGTCGACCGAGTCCGCGAGCTCGCGCTCGTCGGTCCCCGCGTGCACCGGGCGCGCATCGGGGAGCGTGCGCAGTTGCGCTTCGATCTCGGCGACCGAGACACCGGCACGGAGTTGCTCGACGATCCACCGCAGGCGCTCGACCGTCCGGAGCGGATAGCGCCGCGAGCGGCCGCTCCCCACGGCCGGGAGATACGGAGCGAAGCGATCCCGGTAGTAGCGCACCGTCGTCTCCGGTAAGCCCAGGCGGCGCGCGACCTCCGTCAGGGTGAGGAGCCGTTCGCCCGCCTCGCCGTCTCCGGTCCCGGGCGTTCCCGTCTCGTCGAGCACCCAACCGATCGTCTCGGCCAGGTCTTCCGTCGTCGCCGTGCCCCCGTCGGCACGCCGGAACACCGCCGCATCCGGTGGCTCCTGCGCGACCAGCGGCTCGAGCGAGCGCCAGATGATCCCCGGTATCGTGCAGCGGAGCGTCCGGTCCCGGTCGTCGGAACACGTCGCGATCCCCTCGCCGCCCTGCGGCTGCAGATCTCCCCAGCGCAGCCGGGCGACGACCGGCAGCGGGCACCCGCATCCCACCAGCCAGAGGAGGAGCTGGAGGCGCGGATCGGCGATCCGCAGGGCAGCCGCGAGCAAGCGCCCGCGTTCGGTCGAGCGGAGCGACGGCGGCGGCGATGCCGCTGTCGGCAGGGCCGCGGGGACGAGCCGACTGTAGTCCTGCGCGGTCAGCCCCCGCTGGTAGAGGAAGCGCAGGAAGGAACGGATCGCTGCCAGCTTGCGCCGGGCCGTCGCCGGAGCGAGGCGCCGCCGCTCGAACGTCGCCTGCCAGCGGCGGACGGCGCCTTCGTCCAGCCGAGCCAGCTCACTGCCGAGCGCGGCCAGGAACTCCTGCACGTCGTGCCGGTAGGCGCGGCGGGTCGTCGCCGGACGACCGGCGAGCCACTCGTCGATCGTTCTGGCGAGCGAAAACTCTTCCTGCACCGTCTCCCTCGCGACCCAGTCTAAGAGACGACCGTACCGCCGCGATCGTACTTTCCTCCTAGGAGAGAAAGCTTGCGCGAACGCGGTGTTCTGCCGAAATTCGTGACAGCACGCCGTGAAGGAAAGTCGACGAAAGGGGCTGATTCGGCAATTTCAGAAACTCATAGTATCGAAAATGACGCACGGAGTCAACGACAGGACGGCGAAAGGAAGGAGACCGGCGATGCATGCGAACGCGAACCGTCCGCAACGCGATCTGGTCCGCGCCATCCGCCTCACGCCGCAGGGCTTCGACCAGCGCCTGGCGTTCGTCGGACTCAGCGAGGCCGAGCGCCGGGAACTGGCGCGGCTCGCTCCTTGGGCGGAGCGGGTCGCCGATCGCATCGCCGAGCGCTTCTACGACTTCCAGTTCGCGTTCGAGCCGACGCGCCGCTTTTTCGAACGCTACGCGGTCAGCCGTGGCCTCTCCCTCCAGGAGGTGCGGCATCGGCTCGAGCGCTCACAGGCCGAGTACTTCCGCGAGATCTTCCGGGCAGCGCGCGACGGATACGATCTTTCCTACTTCGAACGGCGACTGCGGATCGGCGCGCGCCACAACGCGATCGACCTGCCGATGAAGTGGTATCTCGGCAGTTACGGCCGCTACCTCGACTTCGTGCGCGCCGAACTCCGCCGAAGCTATCCCTGCCAGCCCTGGCGCTGGTGGCGCGTCGAGCGCGCGCTCGCCAAGGTCTTCAACCTCGACCAGCAAGCGGTCGTCGACGCGTTCTTCTTCGAGTACCTCGACGCGGTCGGCTTCGATCTCGCAGCCGTCGCGCCGGAGCGGCCGGAAGACGACCTCTCCGACAGGTACCGCGACCTCAAAGAAGCCGTCCGCTCGGCCGTGGTGAGCCTGCAGCGGGTCGCCGCGCTCGCAGCGGCGAGCAGCGACCGGCTCGGGACGACCAGCGAGCAACTCGCCCAGGCCGCGACCGAAGCTGCCCAGGCGGTGCAGGTGGTCGCCGCGGGCGCCGTCCGCCAGAGCGAACGGCTCGCCGAGACGACCCGAGCGGTCGACGAGGCGCAGCGAGCGGTGAGCGAGATCGCGCGCGGTGCCGCCGAGCAGCAGCGCGCCGTGCAGCGGCTGGCGCAGCTCGCTCACTCGCTGGCTGCGAACATCCAGGCCGTCGCCGCGACCGCCGAGGAGGGCGTCACGGCCAGCCAACGCAACGTGGACGAAGCGACTTCGGGGAGCGAAACCGCACGGCGGGCGATCGCCTCGCTGCGCCGTTCCGGCGAGGGCATGCAACGGGTCGGCGCCCGCGTCGACGAGATGGCCGCGCTCTCGCGACGCATCACACAGATGGTCGAAGCCGTCGACGAGATCGCTCGCCAGACCAACCTCCTGGCGCTCAACGCTGCGATCGAGGCGGCCCGGGCCGGCGAAGCCGGGAAAGGGTTCGCGGTCGTCGCCGAGGAAGTGCGCAAGCTGGCGGAACGCTCCAGCACGACGACCCAGGAGATCCGCGGACTGGTCGACGAGATCCTGGCGACGCTCGACGAGGTCGTCGCGGTCACGACGGCCGGTGTCCGCGCGGTCGAAGAAGGCGTGGCGCTGGCCGGCGCAGCCGAGGCAGCGTTGCAGCGCCTCACCGCGAGCGCCCGCGAGATCGGCGAGCGGATGAGCGCGCTCGGCACCGCGAGCGCGACGATGACGCGCGCCAAGGACGAACTCGTCAGCGAACTCGAGCGGGTCGCTCAGGTGATCGAAGGGCACACCGCGGCGACCGAAGAGGTCGCGGTCACGCTCGAGCGCGTGGCCCAACAGGTGCGGGAGGTCACGACGACGAGCCGCGAGACGAGCAGCGCCGCGGAGTCCCTGGCCGCGCTCGTCGAGCAGCTGCAGACCGAGGCGCAGCGCGTCCGGAACGTCGCCGAGAACCTCGCGGTCTCCGCCGGGGAACTCACTCGCGTCGCCCGGGCCTTCCGACCGCTCGAGCCGGAACGAGCGCCCGCCGGCGAACCGGTCAACGTCGTCCCGTTCGTTCCCGCGCCGACTCGATGACCTCGGGATGCTCAGCGAGCCAACGCTCGGCCAGGATCCGCGCCGTCTCCTTGTCGCCGGGGGCGAGCTCGCCCTCGATCACGAGATCGCGGAGGTAGTTCTTCACTTTCGCGATCCAGCGACCGGGCGGGAGGCCGAAGATCGCCATCAGCTCGTTGCCGTCGAGCGGGCTCTTGATCTGGGCCAGCGCCGCCTCCTCCTCGAGGCGGCGGATGTGCGCCCGCAGCCGCTCGATCCGTGCCCGGGCCTCCCGCCGACGCCAGGCACGCGCGCTCGTCACGTCGGCCGCGACGAGGTCAAGCAAGTCCTCCAGGAGGTCGCCGGCCTCGACCATGAGTCGCCGGACAGCCGAGTCGGTCCAGGTCTCGTCGTAGGCGGCCGGGCGCAAGTGCAGTTCGACGAGCCGCGCCACCCGTTCGACCAGCGCCTTCTCCTGGCGCAAGCGCCGCAGCGCCTTGCGGGCGAGCTCGGCCCCCTTGACCTCGTGCCCGAAGAAGTGCACCTCGCCCTGCTCGTCGACGGTGCGCGTCATCGGCTTGGCGGCGTCGTGGAGGAGCGCTGCCCACCGCACGGCCAAGCGCGGTGGACTCTGCCGGACGACGAGCAGCGTGTGTCGCCAGACGTCCTTGTGCCGCCGGTCGGCGACGTCCTCGGCCAGCGGCACCAGCTCCGGGAGGACGAAGGGCAGGAGCCCCGTCTCGCGGAGGAACTCCAGCCCCCGGTCCGGCTCCGGTGCGACGAGGAGGCGATCGAGTTCCATCGCGATCCGCTCGACGCTGACGCGCTGCAGCTCGGCCGCCAGCTCGCGCATCGCCTCCCGGGTCTCCGTCTCGACGTCGAAGCCGAGCTGCGCGGCGAAGCGTGCGGCACGCAACATGCGGAGCGGGTCCTCGCGGAAGCGCTCCCGCGGATCGCCCACTGCCCGGATGACGCGGCGCTCGAGGTCGCGCAGTCCCCCGTAGGGATCGACGAGTTCACCGGTGACCGCGTGCACCGCCATCGCGTTGACGGTGAAATCGCGACGCGCCAGGTCCTCGAGCAAGCTCCGGCCGAACCGGACCGCCGGGCGGCGGTCGGCGGTCGGGTACCACTCCGTCCGGTAGGTCGTGATCTCGACCACGACCCCCGCGAAGACCAGTCCGATGGTTCCGAACGCCTCGCCGACCGTGTAGATGCTGTCGGCCCCCGCTGCCTGGCCGAGCCGCTTGGTCTCTTCCGGCTGAGCCGAGGTCGTGTAGTCGAGGTCGGTCACCGGGCGACCGAGCAGGAGATCGCGGACGACGCCGCCGACGAGATAGAGCTCGTGCCCAGCCGCGGTGAAGGCTCGAGCCAAGCGATCGTTGATGTCGTGCAGCGCGGGCGGTAACCGCTCCAGGACGGAACGCGCGGCGCTGAGCTCCGGGCCGGTAGTCGCACGCTCGTTCATCGGCCGTTCTCCCGACACACCCCGTCATTGTACCCGAGCCCGCGATCCGGACAGTCCCGGTCCGGCGTCGTCCCCGCAGGCAACCCGATCCGGCGCCGTCCTTCCCGGACGGTCGCATCACCGTCCTGCTTTCTCGGCGCGTTCTCGTCGCCAGCGGTACTGCACCGTTCGGTTCAGGGGAATTTGGGACGAATCGGTGTCCCCGCAGGCACGGCGCGCAGCCGACACTCCGCATCAGGAGCGCGGCGCCCGGCGGGTATACTTGCCAGTCGGCTCCAGGCACGAGCGAGCACCGGAGGACATGCACGGAGCGACCATGACGACCATGACGATCCTCCTCCGCCTCGACGCGACCGGTCGCATCGTCGCCGCCCAGCCGGCCGGGTCGGTGCCGGTCGGGCACAGCGTGCTCGACCTCGCCCCACCGACGGAGCGCCAGCGGATCGACGGGTTGCTCGCTCGCGCGCGGGGCGGCGAGCCAGCGTGGGGGGACGCCACGCTGGCGCTCGACGGACAGGAACGTCGCTACCGGCTCGCCATCGTCCCCGGAGAGCTGGGGACGAGCGCCTGGCTGCTCTCGCCGCTCTCCGGCACCGACGGCATCCCCTGGGAGGACGAGCGCGAACTCGAGCGCTGGCTCGGCGCTTTCCTCGTCGAGCAGGTCGAGATCGGCGCGCTCGTCTTCGACGCCATCGGTACGCTCCGCTACCGCAACCGTACCGCTGTCCGGCTCCTGGGTGCGGACCAGCTGCCGGTCGGCAGCGCCCTGGCGACCGTCGCGGGCCAGCTCGCGGACTGCTGCGCGCAAGGCGAGCCCATCGCGGTGCTCCTCCGGGAGGCGTTCGCCGAGGGCCGGCCGCTCCGACAGGTCGAGCTGGAGCGACACGATGGGATCGTCCTGGAACTAGACTTCGTACCGGTCCACGACGAGGGACGCCTCACCGCGGGTGTCCTGCGCCTCCGCGACATCACGGCCCGGCGGAGGAGCGAGCGCCGCGCGGCGGCCGCCGAAGCCCGCTACCGCGAGCTGGTCGAACTCCTCCCGGTCGTCGTCTACCGCGCACCGGCCGACGCCATCGCCGAGACGAGCTACGTGAGCCCACAGATCGAGCGGCTCCTCGGTTACTCGGCCGAGGAATGGCTGGCCGTGCCTGGCATGTGGGCGCGGCACCTCTACCCCGACGACCGCGCTCGGGTCGTCGCGGCGATCGAGCAGGCGATCGCCGACGGGCGCGAGTTCTCGCTCGAGTACCGCATGGTCCGGCGCGACGGCTCGATCGTCTGGGTACAGGACTGGGGACGTCTCCAGATCGACGAGCGGGGTGGACGCTTCGTCCACGGCGTGATGCTCGACATCACCGAGCGCAAGCTGGCGGAGCAGGCGCGTGCCGAAGCCGAGGAGCGGCTGGCCGCGCTCGTCGAGGCGATACCCGCAATCATCTACGTGGTCGATGCCACGCCGACCCTCGCGCCCGACGGTACGCCCACCTATCCGATCCGCTACGTCAACGAGCACTTCGAAACGCTGACCGGTTACCCGGTGTCGGCGCTCTACGAACGCCCCGCCCTCTATGCCGAACTTATCCACCCGGACGACCGTGCACGGTACGCGCGCGAGGCGCTGCGCACCGACGAGACCGGCGAGCTGTTCGACCTGGAGTACCGGCTGATCAGGCGCGACGGAGCGGTGCTCTGGGTGCGCGAGCGCGCGGTGCTGCTACGCGACCAGGACGGCCGGCCAGTCGCCTGGCAAGGGCTGACGATCGACATCACGGCCCAGAAGCAGGCGGAACTCGCGCTCCGCGAGGCGGAGGAACGGTTCCGCTTGCTCGCCGAACATCACCCCGGCGCGGTCACGATCGTCGAGCCGGAGCCGGTCGCGCTCCCCGACGGAACCTACGGGTGGCGGACGATCTACGCCAGCCCGCGCATCGTCGACTTCACGGGCTATACCGCTGTCGAGTGGAGCGAACTCGGCGTCTGGATGCGCGGGATCCACCCGGACGACCGGGAGCGGGTCCTGGAAGAAGCGAAGCGCTGGTACACCGAGGGGCCGGCGGGCCCGCTCGAGTACCGGTTCCGGCGGAAGGACGGTCGCCTGGTCTGGCTGCGACAGGACGGGGCGCTCGTCCGCGACCGGGACGGCCGGCCGCGCTACCTCTACCTCATCACGCTCGACATCACCGCCGAGCGGGAACTCCTCGAGCAGGTTCGGCTCGCCGAGGAACGCTACCGGACGCTCGTCGAGCAGCTCCCCGGAGCGGTCCTCATTCGCCCGCTCTTGCCCGACGAAGCGGCCTTCCGCACCGCGCCGCCGAATCCGTACGTCAGCCCGGCGATCGAGCGGCTGACCGGTTTCACGGCGGAGGAATGGACCAACGACCGTTTCCTCGCCCAGCTCCACCCCGAGGACCGCGAACGCGTCCTCGCCACCGTCTTCGAGTCCGACCGGACCGGCGCGCCGATCTCGATCGAATATCGCCTGCTCCGCAAGGACGGCTCGGTCGTCTGGGTGTGGAGCGTCTCGCACGTCATCCGCGCTGCCGATGGCACACCGCTCTACCGGCAGGTCCTCCTCACCGACATCAGCGAGCGCAAGCAGGCCGAACTCGCGCTGCGCGAGGCGGAGGAGCGTTACCGGGCGCTCGTCGAGCAGCTGCCGGGGGCGGTGATCCTGCGCTCGCACACCTCCCGGGTACTCCCGGACGGCGAGCTCTCGTACAACTTCTATTACGTGAGTCCGAACATCGAGCATTTGACCGGGTTCACGCCGGAGGAATGGCGTGAACCGGGACGCTGGTCCAGTCGGCTCCATCCGGACGACCGCGAGCGGGTGCTCGCGGCGATCCGGGAATCGGAGCGGACGGGCTCGCCGCTCGACCTGGAATACCGTTTCCTCCGCAAGGACGGCCGCACGATCTGGATCTGGCACATCACCTGGGTCCTCCACGACGCCGAAGGACGACCGGCCCAGCGCCAGGTGCTGTTGCTGAACGTAACGAAGCGCAAGGAATCGGAACTCGCGCTCCGCGAGGCCGAGGAGCGTTACCGGACGCTCGTCGAGCAGCTACCGGGAGCAGTCATCGTCCGTTCGGGACTCGCCTCCGAGCCCGGCGGTCGGCTCCGCATCCACTACGTCAGTCCATCGATCGAACGGTTGACCGGGTTCACGCCGGAGGAATGGCGTGAACCGGGACGCTGGTCCGGCCAGCTCCACCCGGACGACCGCGAGCGGGTACTCGCGGCGATGCACGAGTCCGAGCGCACCGGTGCGCCGCTCGATCTGGAGTACCGGTACGTCCGGAAGGACGGCCGCGTCGTTTGGCTTTGGCACCTCGCGCGGGTGATCCACGATGCCGAGGGGCGACCGGCTCAGCGCCAGGTCCTCCTCATGGACATCACCGAGCGCAAACAGGCCGAGCTCGCGCTCCGCGAGGCGGAGGCACGTTACCGGGCGCTCGTCGAGCAGCTGCCGGGGGCCGTCCTCATCCGGACGGCATCATCCGAGCTCCAGCCGGACGGCACGCGCCGCTACACGTTCCATTACGTGAGTCCGGGGATCGAGCAGCTGACCGGCTTCACGCCGGACGAGTGGCTGGTGCCTGGTACCTGGACGCGCCAGATGCATCCGGAGGACCGCGAACGCGTCCTCGCCGCGATCCTCGCTTCGGAAGCTGCCGGCGCACCGCTCGACATCGAGTACCGCCTCTTTCGCAAGGACGGTTCCCTCGTCTGGATCTGGCATCGGACCGAGATCATCCGAGACGCCGAGGGTCGACCGCTCTATCGCCAGGTCCTGCTCACCGACATCACCGCCCGCAAGGAGGCGGAAGAAGCGTTGCGGGCCGCCGAAGCTCACTACCGCACGCTCGTCGAGCAGTTGCCGGCCGCGGTCGTCCGGGTAGCGGCCTACGCCGAGCGCTTGCCCGACGGAGTGCCGGGCTACGAGACGAGCTACGTCAGCCCGCAGATCGAGGACATCACCGGCTTCACGCCCGAAGAGTGGAAGCGACCGGGGATCTGGGCACGGCAGCTGCATCCGGAAGACCGCGAGCGGGTGCTGCAGGAAGTGTGGCGACACGAGCCGACCGGCGAACCGCTCCGGCTGGAGTACCGCTTCCAGCGCAAGGACGGCGAGACGGTCTGGCTGTGGCACGAGGTCCGCGCGATCCGCTCCCCGGACGGGACGATCGGGGGACGCCAGGCGATCCTCATGGACATCACCGAGCGCAAGCGGATCGAGGAAGCGCTGCGAGCCGCCGAGGAGCGGTTCCGCACGCTGGTCGAGCAGATCCCGGCAGCGCTCGTCATCCTGGAGCCGCGCGCCGAGTGGCTGCCGGACGGCTTGCCCGGCTACCGCACGCACTACGCCAGCCCGCGGATTCTCGACCTCACCGGCTACGCACCGGAGGAGTGGGAACAGCTCGGTGTCCTGGCGCGTTCGACCCACCCTGACGATCGCCCGGCGCTCTTGGAGTTCCTCGGGCATGTCGAGCGGACCGGCGAACCCGGCCGGCTCGAGTACCGGTTCGTCCGCAAGGACGGTCAGCTCGCCTGGCACCGGCTGGAGATTTGGCCCATCCGTACCCCGGACGGGTCGGTGCTCCAGTGGCACGCGCTCATGCTCGACGTCACGCGCGAGAAGGAAGCCGAGCGCGCGCTCCGCGAGGCCGAAGAACGGTACCGAAACCTCGTGGAGCAGTTGCCGGCGGTCGTCTACGTCGAGGGGGTCGCGCCGGTCCGGTACCCGAACGGACGCCTGGACCGGCCGCTCGTCTACGTCAGCCCGCAGATCGAGCAGCTGACGGGCCACACGCCCGAGGAGCACCAGCGCGATCGTACGCTCTGGATCCGCGCGATCCATCCCGACGACTATCAACGCGTCCGTCGCGAGACCCGCGAGGCCTGGGCGACCGAACGCTTCCACAGCGAGTTCCGCATCGTTCACGCGGACGGCAGCGTGCGCTGGCTCGAGAGCACGGCACGGCTCGTCCGCGATGCCGACGGCAAGCCGCTCTACTGGCAGGGCGTGATGCTCGACGTGACCGAGCGGAAGCGGATCGAGGAGGAACTCCAGGAAGCCGAGGAACGCTACCTCACACTCGTCGAGCAGATCCCGGCTGCCGTCATCGTGACCTCGGCCACGCCGGTCGTCCTGCCGGACGGGACGCTCCACTACCCGGTGACCTATCTCAGCCCGCGGATCGAAGAGGTGACCGGCTTCTCGCGCGAGGAGTTCGAAGCGACCCCCGGGCTCTGGTTCAGCCGGATGCACCCCGACGACCAGCCGCGCGTCTTCGCGGAAGCCGTACGCACCGACGAGACCGGCGAGTCGTTCCAAGTGACCTATCGCTTCCAGCGCAAGGACGGCCGCTGGGTCTGGCTGGAAAACCGCGCCGTGATGATGCGCGACGCCCACGGCCACCCGCTCTTCTGGCACGGCCTGCTGATCGACGTCACCGAGCGGAAGCGCACCGAGGAACTCCTGGTCGCTCAGACGACGCTCCTCCGCCTCATCGCCGAAGCGGCACCTCTGAGCGAGGTCCTGGAACGTCTCTGCCGCCTCGTCGAAGCGCAGGCGCCTGGTCTGCTCTGCTCGGTGCTGCTCCTCGACTCGGAGGGCAGGTTGCGGCACGCTGCCGCCCCGAGCTTGCCGCCCGAAGCGATCGCGACGATCGACGGAGTGCGCATCGGCCCCGAGGTCGGCAGCTGCGGCACCGCCGCCTACCTGAACCAGCCGGTGTACGTCGCGGACACCAGGACCGACCCGCGTTGGGCGCGGTATCGAGGTCTCGCCGAGCGTTTCGGCTTCCGTGCCTGCTGGTCGACGCCGATCCGCGACGCCACGGGGACCGTGCTGGGCACGGTCGCCCTCTACGCGACGGAGCCGCGGGCACCGCGACCGGAGGAGGAGCGCTTGCTCGAACTGGCGACGCAGCTGGCCGCGCTCGCGCTCGAGCGCTGGCGCGAGTCGGAGGAACTGCGTCACCGCGCCTTCCACGATCCGTTGACCGGGCTTCCCAACCGCTTGCTCTTCCTCGACCGGCTCGAGCACGCCATCGCGCGGGCCGAGCGGGACGGCGGGCTCGCCGTGCTGTTCGTCGACCTGGACGACTTCAAGCGGATCAACGACACGTGGGGACACGGGGCCGGCGACCTCGTGCTCCAGGAGGTCGCCCGTCGCCTGGCGCGCAGCGTCCGGGCCAGCGACACGGTCGCACGCTTCGCCGGTGACGAGTTCACGGTGCTCCTCGAGGGCGTCTCGGACCCGAACGAAGTGCGCGGCGTCGCAGAGCGGCTCATCGCCGCGCTCGCGGAACCGATCGATTTCGAGGTCGCCGCGGCCCGCGTCAGCCTCTCGGTCGGAGCGGCGTTCGGCGTCGGATCGCCGTTGCCCGACAGCGGGACGCTCCTCCTCGCTGCCGACCAAGCGCTGTACGCCGCCAAGCGGCGAGGGAAGTGCTGCGCCGAACTCGTCGTGCTCGGCCGAACGGCTCGCTCGACCGAGCCCGCGGACGCTCCGTAGCGGGAGCCTCCAGCCATGCCGGGGAGCGGGCGACGACGAGGCTGGTGGCTCGGGGCGACGCTACCGCTCCTCGTGCTCGGCGCCTTTTCGGCCGGGCTCCTGCCCGACCGCGCGCTCGTCGCCCCGCGAGGACACTTCGTCATCGTCTCGGTCGTCTCGGCCCTCTCCTTCGTCCTGGCCATGCTCGTCCTCGCGGCCGCCCAGCAGATCGCCGACCTCCGGGTCCTGGCCTTGGCGCTCGCCTTCGTCGCGCTCACCGGCTTCTTCTCCATCCACGGTCTGGCGACGCCCGGGATCATCGCGCCGGGGACGAACGGTTGGGTCGGAACCTCGGCCCGTCTCGCGCTCTTCGCCGGAGCCTGGTTCATCGCCGCCAGCGCACTCGAATCGCGCATCGGTGCGCACCGGGCACTCCTCCGTTACCGCGGCGCGACGGTCCTCGCGACCTTGAGCACGCTCACCGTCTACGGGACACTCGCACTGAGCGATCTCGTGCTCCAACGGGCGACGGCGACCGGCGAACCGGCCCGGCCGGGCTGGCTGCAGGCAATCGAGCGCGCCGTCGCGGCGCTCGGTTCCGGAACGCCGGCCTTCGCGCTCGGCGGCGCCAGCCTCGCGCTCCTTTCGCTGGCGCTCGTCCACTACTGGCGGGTCGAGCGCCGCTGGTCGAGCCCGCTCGTGCGGGGGCTCCTCGTCGCTTGCCTCTTCCTGGCTCAGGCCCAGCTCGCGCTGCTCGTCGCGCCGGTCTGGTACCTCAGCTGGTGGGAATACCACGTACTGCTCCTGCTCGGATACCTGGCTGCACTCGCCGGCCTGGCACGGGAGTACGCGCTTTCCGGATCGTGGCGCGGCGTGCTGGAAGGGCTGCTCCTGCGCGACGCGCTCGAGCATCTGGAGCGCGGCTATACCGAGGTGGTCGCGGCGCTCGCCGCAGCGGTCGAAGCGAAGGACATCTACACCAAGGGACACAGCGTGCGCGTGGCGCACCTCGCCGCATTGATCGCGCGGGAACTCGGCTTGCCACCGGAGCGCGAGCGGATCCTGTACCAGGCGGGGATTCTCCACGATATCGGGAAGATCGCGATCCCCGATGCCGTCCTGCAGAAGCCGGGCCGGCTCACCGCCGAGGAGTTCGCGCTCGTCCGCGAGCACCCGGTACGGAGCTGGGAGATCGCCCGGCACGTCCGCTCCTTCGCCCCGATGCTCCCAGCCATCCGCTGGCACCACGAGCGGCTGGACGGCAGCGGCTATCCAGACGGTTTGCGCGGCGAGGAGATCCCGCTCGACGCCCGCATTCTGGTTGTCGCCGACGTGTTCGATGCGCTGACGTCGGTCCGCCCCTATCGCGCAGCGCTGAGCGTGACCGAGGCGCTCGAGTTCCTCCGGCAAGAGGCCGGGAGCCGGTTGGACCCGCAGTGCGTCGCGGCCTTGGAGCGCATCGTCGAGCGCTTCGGCCCTGCGATGGTGCACGGACTCGCGTCGGCCGAGCCTGCGCCGGCAGCCGGGATGCCGGCGGAACGATGCTGACCGTGCCCGCGGGGCACGGTATCATGGACGCCGCGAGGGGAGGGACGGTGGCTGGACAGACGATACGCCTCATCAGCGTGCAACGAGTCGCTGGCCAGGACCTCTGGATTCTCCCAGCGACCTTCCGCGACCTCACGGCGCTCGCGCGTCTCCAGCGCTGCTGCTTCGACCCGCGCCAGGCGTACAGCCTGTTCACCTTCTTGGTGCTCTGGTTCTGGCCGGGAGTCCGCCTCCTCGTCGCCCGGGTTGGCGACGAACTGGTCGGGAGCATCGTCGGGGATCGCCGCGGCCGACACGCACGCATCCTGAACCTGTGCGTGCGCCCGGCCTGGCGGAGACGCGGCATCGCTACCGTGCTGCTCGCCGCGCTCGAGCAGGAGCTGGACGCCGACCTCTATACCTTGATGGTCGAGGACAAGAACGCGCCGGCGTTCGCGCTCTACCGGCGCTTCGGCTACGTGCCCGTCGCCGAGGTCCGCCACTACTACGGCCGCAACCGCCACGGCGTCCTCATGCAGAAGCGCCGCGGCGAGCGTGCCTCCTGGCGGGAGTGAACGGCGTCACCAGCAACGACCGCTCAAGCAGATCGACCCCTGCCCCGGGTTGTGGAGCATGAGCACGATCCCCGCGCCCCACACGACGATGAACACCAGGGCGAGCACGACCGCCGTGAGGACGATCGCCTTCCCGCGCGGCGTCAGCGGTTCCGGCTGCATTCCGATGAAGCCCATACCGTGCCCCTTCCGTTCCCGCGGCGGATTGTAACGCGTCGCACGCCCGTTGTCTCGTCCGGGACCGCACTCGGGGAAAGCGGCACGATCCCGTCGAGGTCGGAGCGCCTGCTCCTCCGTCACCGGGCACCGCTCTCGGAACACGAACGACCCAGCACGCGCCTCTCGGAGACAGCGGGCTCGCTCCCCTGGAGCCGACGAGCGCGCAGCGCGCAGACGGAGTCCAGGAATTCCCGCGTCCTCCGTGCGTCCCGCAGTCCGGTCCCCGCCGCAGCCGTAGGTGCTAACCGGCTCGACCGAGCCCAGCGGGCGCACCCCGGTGACGGCTCGCCCGCCCTCGGGAACGCGATCCAGTGTGGAGGGAGCCGGGGCCTTCCCCGACTCCCCCACCGGTCGATACCGATCACGAGCTAGGCACGCATTTCCGCTTCGATGACTTCGCCGTCCTCCCAGACCGGATCGTCGGTCAGGAGCGCACGGAGCTCGCGGTACCATTCGTCCTGGGCCGGGTCGCTCGCGTTCTTCCGGTAACTCTCGCGGTCATCGAAGACCGCCACACCGATCAGTTCGTCGCGCTGCTGATCGGGCTTGAAGAGGTAACCAGCCCGGAACCCCTGTACCCGGGGAGCACGCTCGCGGTCCCAGCGCTCGAAGAGCTGGCGGACTGCCGCTTCCTGACCGGGCCGGACGTGCAGGTGGAAGATGCTCCCGTACATCGTCGATCTCCCCGTTTGCGAGCGACGGCACGTGCCGTCGCAGCGGCTCACGCCGTCGCTTCAGATCTCCGTGACCGTACCCTCGCCGCGTGCCTGGAGGGTGTGCCCGAAGCCATCCAACCGATGCTGCCACGCAGCGGCGATCGGCTCGAACGCTCTCGCCTGTTCCTCGGACTCCCAGACGGCGATACCGAGCGTCTGCCCGTCGTCCGTCTGGACGAGAAGGAACTTCCGGAACCCCGGCGCCTCGCGCAGCTTCGGCCAGAATTCCTCGGCCGCCGCTGCGAGCGTCGCCGCACGCGTCTCCGCCCGCATGGAGCGGAGGACATACCTGGCATACATCGGACACCTCCGGTGACTGCGTCGCAGAGAGCGCGACTCCCCGAGCGTAGACCGCTGCGGTTCCCCCTTTGCAGGGCAGACGGTGCTCACGCGCTGCTCGCTTCCTGCGCACCGGAGACGCTGGCGCTCAGTGGCACAGCGCGCTTCCGCGATCCTGGAACGGCTCTCCCGCGAGCGCGACGAACTCCCAGCTGTAGCGATCCGTCCCGAGCTCCAGGCGGAGTACGCCGTACGTGCCGTCCGTGCCAGCCGCGCTCGTCGGCAGTCGTTCGCCGAAG
>JANZZC010000014.1 GCA_026419575.1 Thermomicrobium sp.
AGATGTGTATAAGAGACAGGCGCCGCATCGTGCGACTGCCGGCGCTGTGGGCCGTGCCGGTGGCCGTCGGACTGAGCATCGGCGGCAGCTGGCTGGTGCGCAGATTGCCGAACGAAGCATCGTCCCGCGACGCCGTGTTAGGATAGTGCCGGGAAGGGGGACGAATGGGCACGATCAGCACGGTTCACGGCGCGCTCGGCGAGTCTCTCGCGGTGATCTACCTCCTGATCGCGATCGGCAGCTTCCTGCGTCGCAAGCAGGGCGGGCTGCCGATGTGGATGGTTGGGATCGCGCATCTCCTGATCGCTGTCCAGGTGGTTCTCGGGACGATCCTCTACATCCGCGCGCCGCAGGTGATCAGCGTCTGGCACCCCGTCACCGGGTACCTCGCGTTGGCGGCGCTCGGCCTCACGGTGGTCTTCCGGAACCGACTCGGCCGAGCCAACAGCGCCGCCGTGACAGCGCTCATCGTCATGGTCCTGGTCATCGTCAATGTCCTGATCGCCCGCCTCCGCTGAAGACAGCTCGGCGGGCGATCGGCTTTCAGAGTTCGCTGATGAGCGGCAGGATGAGCGGCCGGAACTTCGCTCTCCGGTAGAGCTGCCGGCCGAGCACGCTCTTGGTGCGGCTCACCAGATACCCGTGGCTGAAACCGCCCTTTTGCTTGGCGAGGAACCGTTTGAACTCCTCGGTGACCTTGGCCAACGTCTCGGGGTTGACCTTGCCGTTGAGGCCCTCGGCGGTGACTTCGGGGCCGGCGATCAGCTTCCCGGTCTCGCGGTCGATGACGAAGGCGGCGATGATGACGCCGCTCGACGCGACCTCGTCGCGTCGCCGGAGGATCGGGTGCGTCGGCGTCACGAAATCGACCAGGACGGGTCCGCAATCGACCGTCCCTTCGCGTCGGACGTCCTCCCGGCTGAAACTGAGCACCGCTCCGAGTTCGGGGATGACGATCCGTTCCGGGAGATAGCCGAGTTCCAGCGCCAGCTCCCGGTAGAGGGCGAGATGGCGGTACTCGCCGTGGACGGGGACGCAGAAGCGCGGCCGGAGCAGGCGGAGCATGTGCTTGAGCTCGTCGCGGCTGGCGTGGCCGGAGACGTGCACCGTCGGCTCGATGTCCGGGTAGATCACTTTGATGCCCATCCGGAACAGCTGGTCGATCGTCTCGCTCACCGTCTGCTCGTTGCCGGGAATCGGTGTCGCCGAGAAGATCACCAGGTCACCCGGCGTCAAGCGGATGTGCGGATGATCGTTGCTGGCGATGCGTGCCAGCGCAGCGGTGGCTTCGCCCTGACTCCCGGTGGTCAAGAGCATCGCTTGCTTGCGCGGGAGCGTCATCGCGATCTCGACCGGGACGATCGCTCCTTCCGGTGGCTTGAGATAGCCGAGCTCCTGAGCGATCCGAGTGCTCTGTTCCATGCTGCGACCGGAGATCGCCACCTTGCGGCCGTGGCGGTGCGCCGCCCGGATCGCCTGGTCGATGCGGGGGATGTTGGAGGCGAAGGTGGTCAGGATCACCCGTCCCTCGGCGGCACCGATGATGCGGTCGAGCGTCTCGCTCACCACCGCTTCCGAGGGGGTACGCCCGGGACGTTCGACGCGGACGGCATCGGAGAGCAGAACGAGAACCCCCTCGCGCCCGATCTGCTTGAGGCGCTCCTCGTCGGTCTTGGGCCCCAAGGGAGGGGTGGGATCGAACTTGTAGTCGCCGGTGTGGACGACCCAACCCAAGGACGTCTTGATGGCGATGGCATAGCTTCCGGGGATGCTGTGCGTGACCGGGATGAACTCGACTTCGAAGTGCTGGCCGAGACGATAGCGCTTCCGCGGCTCGACGACGCGGAAGTCGGCCAGCTTGGGCTCGCTGTAGTCCTCGACTTTCGCCCGAGCGTACGCGATCGCCAGTTCCGAGCCGTAGATGGGCACCGGAGCGATGCCCTTGAACTCGTTGAGGATGAACGGAATGCCACCGATGTGGTCCTCGTGCCCGTGGGTGAGCAGGATCCCACGCAGCTTGCTGAGCCGTTGCTTGATATAACCGACATCGGGGATAATCAGGTCGACTCCACGGAGGTCTTCTTCGGGAAATTTGGCGCCGGCATCGACGACGAGCAACTCGTTCCGGTATTCGTAGACAGTCATGCTCTTCCCGATCTCGCCGACGCCGCCGAGCGGGATGATCCGCAAACGTGGTTTGGCCATGTACCGTTCCTCCGGTGATCTTCGCGGCGCTCGACACTGTCGCCGCACGGTTGCGTCAATCATAGCGTAGTGCGAGGGATCATCGAGCGAGCTCTGCAGCGTGGGGGGGTGGGGTATGTTCCGGGATCGGTTCGATGCCGGTAGACAGCTCGCCGAACGGCTCCGAGACTTGGCGGGGCAACCGGCGATCGTCCTCGCGCTTCCGCGCGGAGGCGTGCTCGTCGGCTACGAGATCGCGCGTGCCCTTCGCCTTCCCTTGGACGTCATCCTGACGCGGAAGATCGGTGCCCCCTTCAATCCCGAGTACGCGATCGGCGTCGTCGCCGAGAACGGCTTCGTCTCGGTGAACGAAGAGGAACTCGCGCTCGGCGTCGCGGATCGTGAGTACATCCGGCGCGTGGTACCGAAGCTCATGGCGGAGCTCGAGCGGCGGCGACAAGTGTACCGCGAAGGGCGTCCGTTACCCGATCTCACCGGCAAGATCGCGATTCTGGTCGACGACGGTGTCGCGACCGGCTTCACGATGCTCGGCGCGATCGCCGCGGTGCGCGAGCAGCATCCGGAGCGTATCGTCGTCGCCTTGCCGGTCGCGCCGCCAGCGACGGTGGAACGGCTGCGGCGCGAGGTGGACCGCGTCGAGGTACTGTTGACGCCGGAACCGTTGGACGGGGTCGGAGCGTGGTATCACGACTTCCACCAGGCGACCGACGAGGAGGTGCTGGAGCTGCTGCGCCAGGTGCGCGAGTTCGTCGGTCAGGACGAGACGGAGGAGACCGGTGCTCCCGGCGGCGATCTCCCTTCCCCGTGAGCGGCCGTTTGACGCGTCCTGGTGCGCGGCCTATCATCGCGGGGGAGGGGTGACGGCGATGGCGCCGACCGTGCCGTTGTACCTGGAGGACAGCTATCTCCGCGAGTTCGACGCCGTCGTCGCGAGCGTGACTGCGGACAACGGCGTCGTCCTCGATCGGACGGCCTTCTATCCGGGAGGCGGCGGACAGCCGCACGATACCGGTGAGCTGGTCGTGCTGGATGGTCGTCGTTGGCGGGTCGTCTCGGTGCGTCGAGGCACGCACGCGGAGGAGCCGGTGCACCTGCTCGATCGGGAACCACCGGCACCGGGCACGCCAGTGCACGGGGCGATCGACTGGGAGCGGCGACACCGGCTCATGCGCTACCATACCGCCCTGCACGTACTTTCGGCAGTCGTCTACCGTGAGTACGGCGCGCGGGTGACCGGAGCGCATCTCGATGTCGACGGAGCGCGGATGGACTTCGAGCTCGAGGATCTCGCCCCGGAACGGGTGGCGCGTATCGAGGCGCTCGCCAACGAGGCGATCGCCCAGGCGCTGCCGGTGCGCTGGTGGACGGTTCCGCGCGAAGAAGCGGAGCGTCTCCCCGACCTCATCCGGACGAAAGTCAACCTGCTCCCGCCGGGAATCCGCGAGGTACGCGTCGTCGAGATCGTGGGCTTGGACCTGCAAGCGGACGGCGGCACGCATGTCCGGAACACGCGGGAGATCGGTGGCATCCGGATCGTCGGTACCCGCTCCAAGGGACGGAGCAACAAGCGGTTGGAGATCGTTCTGGTCGACGTCGTGGACGAGCGATCGGAGGAACCGTGAGGTCGCTGTGGGAACGGGTGCTGGCACGGCGCGTCGCTGCGTTCCGGGCCTGCACGCGCACCGACTTTTCGCAGCTCCCGAGTCCGCCGGGGACGATCCACTTCACCGGGGGAGCTCCGCCGGTGGAGTGTCTGCCGGTGGAACCGCTCAGCGAGGCATTGGCGCAGACCTGGCGGCGTGAGCCGACCGCGCTCTGGTACGGCGAGACCGAAGGTTACGAGGGGTTGCGGGCGGCGATCGCGGCGCGCATGCAGCGACGCGGTGCGGCGGTCGATCCCGATCAGGTGCTGATCACGCAGGGGGCACAGCAGGCGATCGACCTCGTCGCGCGTCTCCTGCTCGAGCCGGGAGATCGCGTCGTCGTGGAGGGGCCGACCTACTTCGGTGCGCTCCAGGTGTTCGAGCCGTACGCGGTGGAGATCGAGGCGGTCCCGCTCGACGAGGGAGGAGTCCTGCTCGATCGCCTGGAGGAAGCGTTCCGTCGCGAGCCGCGCCCCAAAGCGTTCTACACGGTGCCGACGTTCCAGAATCCGGCTGGAGTGACGATGTCGGCGGAGCGCCGGCAGGCCGTGGTGGAGCTCGCTGCCCGGTACGGCGTGGCGATCGTCGAGGACGACCCGTACGGCGAGCTCTGGTACGAGGTGCCACCGCCCCCACCGCTCCGGGCCTACTGGGACGAGGTGCTCTTCCTCGGGACGTTCTCGAAGACGCTGGCGCCGGGCTTGCGGGTCGGCTGGCTCGTCGCGCCCCCGCGACTGATGAAGCCGCTCATCGACGCCAAGGAAGCCGCCGATATCCAGTCCGACCGCATGCTCCAGCGGGCGCTCGCTGCAGTCGTGTCGAGTTCCTGGTACGAGCGGCATCTGGAGGCGGCACGCGCCGAGTACGCCGAGCGCTGCCGGCTCTTGGCCGATGCGCTGGCGCACGAACTGGGTGGACTCGCCAGCTGGTCGTTGCCCGGTGGTGGGTTTTTCCTCTGGATCACGCTGGTCGACGGTGTCGACACGGCATCCTTGCTTCCGCGCTGTGCCGAGCACGGCGTCACCTACGTCCCGGGCGCGGAGTTCTATCCCGACCATCGTGCGAGTCCGAGCTTGCGGCTCGGCTTCACGACCCTGTCGCGCCAGGAACTCCTGTCGGGGGCCGAGCGGCTCGGACGGGCTCTGCGGGCCGTGCTCGCTGGGACGACCACTGGCTGAGATCCGTGCTCACCAGACCCGGCAGATCAGCCCTTTGAGGTACTCGCCCTCGGGGAAGCTCAACCGGATCGGGTGGTCGGCGGGGTGGCCGAGCCGTTCGAGGATCTGCACCTCGCGCCGAGCGTCCTCGGCCGCGGCGAAGACGATCTTCTGGAAGAGGTCGGGCGACACGAGGCCTGAGCACGAGAAGGTGACGAGCACCCCGCCGGACTCGATCAGGTGTAGGGCTTGTAGGTTGATGTCCTTGTAACCACGACTCGCGCGTTCGAGATGCGCTTGGGCGAACGCGAACTTCGGCGGGTCGAGGATCACCGCGTCGAACCGTCGGCCAGCGGCGCGGAGGTGGCGGAGAACACGAAAGGCATCGCCTTCGAGCTGTTCCGCTGCCGAGAAGCCGTTGAGCGCCAGATTCGCTTCGGCTTCCGCGAGCGCGTCAGCGGAGGTATCGAGGTTGACCACGTGCCTCGCGCTGGCCGCGAGGGCGTACACCGCGAACGCTCCGGTATACGAGAAGGCGTTGAGGACGCGCGCTCCCGCCAGGTAGGCGGCGGCACGACGGCGATTCTCCCGCTGGTCGAGGTAGAAGCCGGTCTTCTGGCCGTGGCGCACGTCGACGCGGAAACGATGACCGTACTCGTGGATGACGATGCGGTCGGGCGGCTCGGTTCCCCAGAGGAGACCCTCGCTCGGCGGCAGTCCCTCTTTCTCGCGCACGTCGATGTCGGAGCGTTCGTAGATGCCGGCAGGACGGCAGCGTTCGGCCAGCAAGCGTACCAGGAGTTCCTTGCGTCGCTCGATGCCGAGCGTGAGCGATTGGACGACGAGGAAATCCCCGTACCGATCGATGACGAGTCCCGGTATCCAGTCGCTCTCGGCGAAGACGAGCCGGTACGCGTCGGTCACGGAGGCGAGCCCGAGGCGCGCACGCGCTGCCAGGGCTCGCTCGAGCCGCCGCGCCCAGAAAGCGTCGTCGATCCGTTCCTCCGCGTCCCAGGTGAGGAGTCGGACCACGATCTGCGAGCGGCGATTGAGGTAGCCGCGCGCCAGCCACTCGCGCTCCGCGCTCCACACGTCGACGATGTCGCCGTCTTCGACCGAGCCTTCGATGCGGGCAATCGCTCCGGAAAAGATCCATGGATGATGACGGCGAACCGGCCGGTCGTGCCCTGGCTTGAGGATCACACGGGCGAGCACCATGAACGCCGTACCTCGGACGAGCGCGGTCAGGAGCGGTCGAGCGGGAGCGCAGCCATCTGGTACGTCCGCCAGACGTGCGCGCCGGCGCGACCGTAGAAGGGAGCGAGTTCGGTCCAGTCGATGATGGTCCAGCGAGCCCCGGTCCGCGCGAGTTCGTGCAAGGCACCGCGGACCATGGCGAGTCCCAGACCTCGTCCGCGTTCGTCGGCCGCGATGCCGAGCGGACCGAGTCCGGCGACCGACCCGTCGAGCGCGGTGCTCCAGAAGAGGCTGGGAGCGGGTGGCCACTCGCCGGGACGGTGGGTCGCGGCGAAACCGATCAGGCTGCCGTGTCGCCACAGACCGTAGACGGTCGCTCCGGCGTCGTACGCCGTCGCGACGTCGACTTCCCATTCGCCGGGGAACTCCTTCGCGAGGAAGGCGAGCATCGGTTCCCGCGGTGCCGGCGCGAGCTCGACCCCCGCTGGGTACTGCGGTGGTTCCAGCGGGATGGTGAGGTCGACCAAAAGGTCGTGGAAGACCTCGCGTGGCACCGCACCGGCCTGCCGGAGGAAGCGCCAGGTAGCGAGCGGCGCCTCGGCCGGGACGCCGGGAACCAGATGCCCTGGCCCACCGCCGAAGACGAGCGCCCGGTAGCCGCGCGCTCGCGCTTCCTCGACAGCCCGTTCGAGCAGGGCGCGGCCGAGTCCTCGTCGTCGCGCGCGCCGCGCGACGACGAAGAGGGTGACGAAACCGACTCCCAGCGGGAACCAGGGGAGCGCGGGAAGGCGCAGCAGGAGCGCGCCGGAGACCTCGCCGTTCCGTCGCGCGATCCAGCCGAGAGTGGTCGTCCCCGGCATCGGGCCGCAGCGCGCGAGCAGGAGCTCGGCCGCGAGCGGGTACCGCGAGCCGAACTCCTCGTTCCAGAGCGTGGCCACGGCAGGTGCCGCGTGATCCTCATACGGTGCGATCGTGACCGTCATTCGTCCTTCCCGTGAGTCGGCCGCTCAGACGAGCGCCGCAGGCCAGCGCTGGGCGAGCTGCAGGACCGGGCCGGAGACGAGGCCGAGCGCGAGCGTGGCGGCCGCCATGAGCGCCAGGCCGATGCCCAAGAGCGGGGTCCGGACCGGTCGCCAGGTACCGACCGGCTCCTCGAAGTACATCCGCGTCACGACCCGGAGATAGAAGTAGGCGGATACGGCGCTCATCACGACGATCGCTACGGCTAGCCAAAGCTGCCCAGCTTCGACGAGCGCGAGGATGACGTAGTACTTCGCGTAGAAGCCGAGCAGCGGCGGCATGCCCATGAGGGAGAGCATGAAGATCGCCATCACGAGAGCAGCGAGCGGTGCCCGACCAGCGAGACCGGCGATGTCGTCCAGCGTCGTCCCGAGTCCGCGTTCTTGGAGCCAGGCGACGACACCGAAGGCACCGATGTTCATGAACGCGTACGCGAAGAGATAGAAGAGGACGCTGCCGACGCTACGATCGCCGGCCTGGCCGGTGGTGAAGGCAGCCAGGCCAGCCAGCATGTAACCGGTGTGACCGATCGCCGAATAACCGAGCATCCGCTTGAGATCGCGCTGCGCGATGGCGACGACGTTCCCGTAGACCATCGTCACGAGTGCGAGAATTCCCAAGAGCGTGACCCACTGCTCGCTGAGCGGTTGCAACCCTTGCACCAAGACGCGCGCCATGGCGGCGAATCCAGCGACCTTGGGGACGACCGACATGTACGCCGACACCGGAGTCGGGGCGCCCTGGTAGGCGTCCGGTGTCCACATGTGGAAGGGAACCGCTGCGATCTTGAAGCCGAGGCCGACCGCGAGCAAGAGCAGGGCCAGGAGAAGCGCGGGATCGAGCGGCTGACCGGGCGTGACGACGGTCCGCAGGGTGTGCGCGATGTCGCTCAAGACGATGCTGCCGGTGAGGCCGTAGACCCACGCCATGCCGTAGATGAGGATCGCGCTGGCGAAAGCGCCGAGCAGGAAGTACTTGAGTGCCCCCTCGACGCTCGTCAAGCGGCGGCGGGCGAAGGCGGTGAGGGCGTAGACCGCGACCGCGCTCGTCTCCAGCCCGAGCAGGAGGACGAGGAGGTCGCCGGCAGCTCCCACGAGCATGGTGCCGAGCACCGAGAAGAGCAGGAGCGCGAGGTACTCGGCCAGGCCGACACCCGGCTCGAGCCCTGACTCGGTGTAGCCAGCCGAGACGAGAACGGAGAGGATCCCGGCGACGAGCGCGACGAGCGAGACGGTCAGCGCGAACCAGTCGGCGCGATAACTGGCACCGAAGGTCGTCGCACCGCGGCTCCAGTCGATGGTCGCCAGCGAAGCGAGCGCCAGGAGCTGTCCGACGAGCGCGATCGCCAGCCCGAAACGTTGGACGAGCCGCTCCTGCACGGCGTCCAACGCGAGGAGCACGAGGATCGTGGCGGCGACGACCAGCGGCGGAACGAGGAGCGACCACTCCGGTGCGACGAGACGGAGCGGCATCGGTTGCCTCCTCTCACAGCGTGCCGCCGGTCACTGCGGCGAGGAGCGCCTGCAGTGCCGGATCGATCATGCGCAGGACCGGGAGTGGGTAGACGCCGACCCAAAGCGTGAGGAGGGCAAGCGGGGTCAGCGTCAGCGCCTCGCGCCAGTCGACGTCCGGGAAGGTACGCGGATCGATCGGGTGGTCGCGCTCGCTGCCGCCGGCGACCGGTGGGAGACCGTGCGCGAGCGCGGGGCGGAGCTCGGGGTCGTCCGGGTCGGGCGGTTCGCCGGGAGCACGGACGAGCGCGACGCGCTGGTAGACGCGCAGCATGTACCAGGCAGCGAGGACCACGACGGCAGTTCCCAGGATACCGGCCCAACGGTAGGCACGGAATCCACCGAGCAGGGCGAGGAACTCGCCGACGAAACCGCTCAGGCCGGGTAGGCCGAGCGAGGCGAAGGCGAAGAGGCCGAAGAACGCAGCGAAGATCGGCATGTTGCGCGCCAGGCCGCCGAAGGCAGCGAGGTCGCGCGTGTGCGCTCGCTCGTAGAGGATACCGACAATGAGGAAGAGCGCGCTAGTGACGAAGCCGTGGCTGAGCATCACGATCATCGCGCCGCTCAGTCCCTGCTGGTTGAGCGCGAAGATCCCGAGCGTCACGAAGCCCATGTGGCTCACCGACGAATAGGCGACCAGCTTCTTGAAGTCGCGCTGCACCAGCGCCATCAGTGCGCCGTACAGGATGGCGATAACCGAGAGGACCACGATGGCCGGTGCCCACTGGCGGGTCGCGTCCGGAAACAGCGGGAGGTTGAAGCGCAAGAAGCCGTAGCCACCCATCTTGAGGAGAACGCCAGCCAGGATCACCGAGCCGGCCGTCGGCGCTTCGACGTGCGCATCGGGCAGCCAGGTGTGGAACGGCCACATCGGCACCTTGATCGCGAAGGCGAGGAAGAAGGCGAGGAACGTCCAGAACTGGAAGGTTTCGCTGTACTGCCCGCGCGCCAGCTCGAGGACGTCCAGCGTACGGATGCCGGTCTGCTGGAAGTACTCCTGGTAGAGGGCGACGATCCCGACGAGCATGAGCAGACTACCGGCCAGCGTGTAGAGGAAGAACTTGACGGCGGCGTACACCCGATTGGCACTGCCCCAGACGCCGATGATGAGGGCCATGGGGATGAGCACGATCTCCCAGAAGACGTAGAAGAGAAAGAGATCCAGGCTGACGAAGACACCGAGCATCCCGGTCGCGAGCAGGAGGAGCGTGAGATAGTACTCGCGGACGCGCGAACGGATCGGCTGCCAGGAGGCGATCACGGCGATCACCGTGAGGAGCGTGGTGAGGCCGACCAGCGGGGCGCTGATCCCGTCCACTCCCAAGCGGTAGGCGATACCGAGCTCGGGAAGCCACTCGAAGGTCTCGGTGAACTGCATGCCCGAGCGTCCGGGATCGAAGGCGAGCAGCATGGCGACCGACAACAGGAAGGAAACGCCGCTGGCGACGAGCGCGACCCACCGCGCTGCCCGGGGGGACGCGTTGGCCCACAGGAAGAGGACGACCGCTCCGACGAGCGGACTGTAGGTGATCAGGCTGAGGATCGGCACTCGCTCCACCGTTCCAACCTCCACCGTGCGCTCATCGGAACAGCGTGCTCCCGACGGCGAGAGAGATCCCGACCAAAAGCACCGTGGCGAGCGCGATGGCGAGCGCGTAGTTGGCGACGAGTCCGGTCTGCACGCGGCGCCAGAGCTGCGCCGTCGCCGCGATCGCCCGCGCCAGGCCGTTCACGGCCCCGTCGATCATCCCCACGTCGACCGTCCGCCACAACCATCCGGCGAACGTATCGAGCGGCCGGACGACGAGGCGCTGGTACAGCGGATCGAAGTACCAGCCGTTCGCCGCAAGCCGAGCGAACACCCCGAGCCGCTCGGCGATCGCTGCCGGCGAGACCGTGCCGCGCACGTAGGCAGCATGGGCGAGCCAGAGTCCCGCCAGCGCCACGATCGTCGAGGCGACCGCCAGTCCGACCGTGAGGGCGAGCGGAATCTCGTGGTGCGGAACGCCCTCGAAGACCGGCTCGAGGGCGTGATGGATCCATCCGGCTTCCGGCGGGACACCGACGAACCCAGCCAGGAGCGCACCGAGCGCGAGCAGGACGAGCGGGATCGCCATCGTGGCCGGCGGGTCGTGCGGGTGCAGTGCGCGGGTATCGAACCGCGGTTCCCCGTGGAAGGTGAGGAAGACGGCACGGAACATGTAGAGCGAGGTGAAGAAGGCGGCGACGAGACCGAGGAGCGTCAGCAGTGGAGCTCCACCGACCCACGCACCGACCAGGATCTCGTCCTTGCTCCAGAAGCCAGCCAGCGGCACGATCCCAGCGTTGGCTGCCGCGCCGATCAGGAACGTCCAGTACGCTGTCTCTTATACACATCT
>JANZZC010000052.1 GCA_026419575.1 Thermomicrobium sp.
AGATGTGTATAAGAGACAGGGCCCAGGGGATCGCTCAGGCCCTCTGGGAGGAAGTCCGCTACGACGAGAACGGCCAGATCCTCACCGGTACGCTCATGGACTACGCCATCCCCAAGGCGCACATGCTGCCGAGCTTCGTCACGGACGAGACCGTGACGCCCAGCCCGCTCAATCCGCTCGGCGCCAAGGGGATCGGTGAGGCGGCGACGATCGGCTCGACGCCGACGATCGTCAACGCCGTGATGGATGCGCTGGCCCCCTTCGGGATCGAGCACATCGACATGCCGCTCACCCCGGAGAAGGTCTGGCGGGCGATCCAGCAGGCGAAGAAGAGCGCCTGAAGCGGAGAACTTCCTCGCGAGATCACGCGGCCCGGAGAGTCCCTCCGGGCCGCGCTCGTTCGCTCGCCGCCGGTCGAACGGCGGTCGTGCGCGTCGACCGGTTCCGTTCGGTGCTCCCCTGCCAGCGCCCGCTACCGGTCGGACACGACCCCTCCCTGCCCCAGGACGGCCCGGACATCGGCGGCCCAGCACGTGCGCTCGCTGCTCCCGCCCCTCTGCTCCGGCCGTGCGCCCGGTTCGGGATGGACCACCGGCCATCGCCGCCGCGGGTCGAGCGGTGCCACGCCTCTCCACCGAAGGGTCGCGACACCGGCCCGCCTCCGACGGAGCACGGGCGCTCGTTCCGCTATCCCGGTGTGGGCGCTGAGATTCCGGCACCCCCGTCTCGCGCACCGTTGGATCGCGCGGCGATCGGAGAGCGCGTCACCGGACGACTCTTGACTTCCGCTCGCTCAGGCGTCAGTCTAGAAGCTGGTACGCGGCATGGGAGATGGTACCGAGTTACGTCGCGGAAAGGAGTCGAGCGATGGTCATCAGTCGTTACGTCGGCGCACGCGTGCGCCGCAAGGAGGACCCACGGCTCGTCACCGGCTCGTCGCAGTACGTCGACGACATCAAGCTCCCGGGCATGCTGCACGTCGCCTTCGTGCGCAGCAGCTACCCGCATGCCCGTATCCGCAGCGTGGATACGACGGCCGCCCGCGCGATCCCGGGCGTCGTCGCCGTCTTCACCGGTCGGGACCTGGCCGCGCGCCTCCAGGGTAAGCCGGAGCTCGTGCCCGGCGAAGCGCCGCACCCCGAGGAGCAGAAGCCCGAGGGCATCCCGGTCCCGCCGGAGGAACCGATCGCCGTCGACCGAGCGCTCTACGTCGGGCAACCGATCGCTGCCGTCGTGGCTACCTCGGCAGCGACCGCGCGTGACGCTGCCGAAGCGGTCGCCGTCGACTACGAGCCGCTTCCGGCCGTGACCGATCCGGAAGCGGCCATGACCGACGGTGCGCCGCAGCTCTATCCCGACATTCCGAACAACATCGGCGAACGCTGGGAACGCGTCGAGGGCGACATCGACGGCGCCTTTGCCCGCGCAGCTGTCGTGGTCAAGCAGCGCTTCCGCCAGCAACGCCTGGCAGGTATCCCGATGGAGCCGCGCGCGATCGTCGCCGCACCGGATCCCCTCACGCAAGGCGTCGTCGTGTGGAGCTCGACCCAGGCACCGCACTGGAACCGCAATGCGCTGGCTGCTGCGCTCGGCCTCGCCCACGGTCAGGTGCGGATCATCGCGCCGGAAGTCGGCGGAGGGTTCGGTGTCAAGATCGGTGCGTACCAGGAGGACTTCGTCCTCGCCGCGCTCGCTCTGACGCTCCACCGGCCGGTCAAGTGGGTCGAGACGCGCTCCGAGCATCTCCTGGCCACCAACCACGGCCGCGACCAGGTCGTCGACTACGAGCTGGCTGCCGATGCCGACGGCCGCGTCCTCGGGCTGCGCGCCCGCATCGTGCAGAACCTCGGCGCCTACCCGCGCGGTCTGTATCTGCCCTCGACGACCGGTCTGATGGCCTGCGGCTGCTACGACATCCCCGCCGTCCACATCGAGGCCTACGGGGTGTATACGAACACGATGGCGGTCGGCGCCTACCGCGGTGCGGGTCGACCGGAGGCCGCCTACTACATCGAGCGGATGATGGACCTCCTCGCTCGCAAGCTGGGCAAGGACCCGGCCGAGGTGCGGCGCATCAACTACATTCCACCCGACAAGTTCCCGTACACGACGGCAGCTGGCGAGAAGTACGACACCGGCGAGTACGAGAAGGCGCTCGCGAAGGCGCTGGAGATCTCCCACTACCACGAGTGGCGCCGGAAGCAGCAGGAACTCCGCCAGCAGGGTCGCTACATCGGCATCGGCCTCGCCAGCTACGTGGAGATCTGCGGCTTCGGCCCCTACGAGAGCGCAGTCGTGCGGGTCGAGCCGAGCGGCGCCGTCACTGTCTACACCGGCACCTCGCCGCACGGCCAGGGACTGGAGACGGCGCTCGCCCAGCTCGTCGCCGAGCACCTCGGAGCTGATTTCGACAAGATCACCGTCCTGCACGGCGATACCCAGAGCGTCCCAGAGGGGCACGGCACGATGGGAAGCCGCAGCCTCGTCGTCGGCGGCGGTGCCGTACTCATGGCGATCGACCGGATCAAGGAGAAGGCGCGGCAGATCGCCGCCCATCTGCTCGAGGCTGCGGTCGAGGACATCGAGTTCGCCGACGGCAAGTGGCGTGTCAAGGGCGCACCGGACCGCGCCGTGACGCTGGCGGAGATCGCCCAGGCCGCCTACGGCCCGAACCTACCCGAAGGAATGGAGCCGGGACTCGTCGCGACCGACTTCTTCGCGCCGCCCGACGAGGTCTTCCCCTTCGGGACGCACGTGGCGGTCGTCGAGGTCTTCCCCGACACCGGTGAGGTCAAGATCCTCGAGTACTACTCGGTCGACGACTGCGGCCCGCGCATCAACCCGCTCCTCGTCGAAGGGCAAGTCCACGGCGGTCTGGCCCAGGGGATCGCTCAGGCCCTCTGGGAGGAAGTCCGCTACGACGAGAACGGCCAGATCCTCACCGGTACGCTCATGGACTACGCCATCCCCAAGGCGTCGATGCTCATCGACTTCGTCACGGACGAGACGGTAACGCCGACGCCCCTGAACCCGCTGGGGGCCAAAGGGATCGGCGAGGCGGCGACGATCGGCTCGACGCCGACGATCGCCAACGCCGTGATGGACGCGCTGGCTCCCTTCGGGATCGAGCACTTGGATATCCCCCTGACGCCGGAGAAGATCTGGCGCGCGATCCAGCAGGCGAAGTAGTCCTGACCGGGAACGCCGAACGTCGGACCGGCAGCACCCAGCTCCGGGCGCTGCCGGTATCGTTCTGCCCACGCTGTGACCGCTCCCGGCCCCGACGGTCGCCCAGGCGAGGAGGTCAGCGACGCGGATTTCGGGGTCGGGGAAGGCCAGCGGAGCGATGCGCTCGTCACCCGCTACCCCATCGACACGCCGGTGGTACCCTGCTCAGGGATCCGGATCGCGGAAGACGAGCAGGCGCTCGTGCTGGAGATCGAGGATCCGGTGCTCGGTGTTCCCCGCCTGCGCGCACGACGGCGTCTCCGACCTCACGGTCGGAGGTCGGAGACTCGTCCGCTCCCGCGACCAGCAGCGAGACATCGTCCGGTCCAGCGTCGACGGAGGCAGAGTAGTCCGCCGGGAGACGCAAGAGCACGAGGTCCGGCTGCGGCTCGGAACGGCGACTCGACCACGGCGCCCCCCTGAATTCGGACATCGGTACGCCCTGCTGAACGCGCCGAAAACAGCGCCGCCATCTCGTCGAGGCATGCTCAGTGCCACCGACCGATCGGGCTCAGTCCGACGATTTCCCCTCGATCGGCTCGACCCGGTCATCCTCGCCGAGCTTTCCCGCCTCGGCCACCCGGTGAGCGTCATCGACGGTGAAGCAGCGTCGCACGAGGATTTCTCGGGCCATCTCGCGCTCCGCTCGCTGGACGACCCTGCGCGAACTCGCCTGTGAGGCAGGCAGAAGCGCCGCGCAGGAGCCTGCCCTCGTGCCCCCGGTCGCTGTGCGAGCGCCCCGGAGCGGCCGGCTCGAGAACACCAGCACGCCCGCCAGCGCGTCACCGATCGACGAGTCCCTCGCCCGGACGCTCGTAGCGGATCGGGACGAACTCGTCAGCGCGCCGGATCTCGACGCGCGGTGCACTCGCTCGGGCGACGATGCGACCACGCTTGACGCACCACAGCGCCGGCGCCAGCATGCGCAACGCGTCCCGCTCGTTCGCCGCGTCGAAGACGACAAAATCGGCCGGTTTGCCGACGTCGATCCCGTACCGATCGAGGATGCCGAGCGCCCGTGCGGCGTTCGTCGTCACGAGGTCCCAGACGAGCGGAATTTCCTCGTAGCCCGAGAGCTGGACGAGATGCAGCCCGAGCCAGGCCGCGTGCAGCATGTTCCCCGTGCCGAGCGGATACCAGGGATCCATGACCGAGTCGTGGCCGAACGCGACGTTGATCCCGTACTCGAGAAGTTCCTTGACCCGCGTGAGGCCGCGGCGCTTGGGGTAGGTATCGAACCGTCCCTGCAGGATCGAGTTGTCCGGGGGATTGGCGACGATGCTGAGCTCGGCACGCTTGAGCCAGCCGAAGAGCTTGAAGGCGTAGGCGTTGTTGTAGGAGCCCATCGCCGTGGTGTGACTGGCGACGACGCGCCCTTGGAGCCCCCGCCGGATCGTCTCGGCGGCCATCACCTCGACGAAACGCGACTGATCGTCGTCCGTCTCGTCGCAGTGCGCGTCGAGCGGTCGGTCGTACCGCTCGGCGAGCTCGAAGGCGATTCGCAGCGACTCGACACCCATCTCGCGCGTCATCTCGTAGTGCGGGATCGCGCCGACGACGTCGCAGCCCATGCGCAGGGCCTCCTCGAGGAGTTCGCCTCCTCCCGGATAGGAGAGGATCCCTTCCTGCGGAAACGCGACGAGCTGGAGATCGACGAGGTCGCGCATCTCCTCGCGCACCTCGAGCAAGGCGCGCAACCCGACGAAGTTCGGATCGCAGACGTCGACGTGACTGCGGATGACGAGCGCCCCCTGGCTCGCGTACCACTCGATCGTCCGTTTGGCACGCTCCTTGACGGTCTCGACCGTCAGCAGCGGCTTCGTCTGCGCCCACCGTTGGATCCCTTCGAGCAGCGTCCCGGTCCGGTTGTGTCCCGCCAGCCCCTCGGTCAACGCGGCGTCGAGATGGCAGTGCGGTTCGACGAGCGGCGGCGAGAGCAGCCGTCCGCCGGCATCGATCGTCTCCGCTGCTTCCGCCGCGATCCGCGGTTCGATCGCGACGATCCGTCCCGCGGAGACCGCGAGGTCGACCAGCCTGCCGTCACGGAGACGAGCGTTGCGGACGAGAAGGTCGTACGCCATCGTTCACGCTCCTTCCGAAAAGACGAATGGCTGGATGGAAGCGCCCACCCGCCACCGTACGCTGATCACGCCGGAAAGAGAAGCGATTCTCGGGAAGGCTGTCAACCGGTGAGCCGGGTCCGGAGGCGACGGGTCAAAGCCAGGAACTCGTCGACGCGGAGAACCTGCATCGACAGGACGTACCACAGAGCGCCGAGGCCGATGCCCCCACCGACGACCAGCCCGCGCCAGAGCAGACCAGCCGTTTCCGGAGCTCGCCACTGCTCGACCAGCAGGGCGAAACCGCCGACCAGGACGGCCATCCCGAGCGCGGCGAGCGCGCTGGCGCGCAGTGTGCGCCCCACGGTGCCATCGCCGACTCGCCCCAACCAGCGCCGCAGGATCCACCACATCACGAGCGCGTGCGCCACGAACTGCGCCGTATTGCCGAGCACGAGGCCGAGCATCCCGAGGGGGCGAACGAGCGCGAGCGCGACGACGAAGTAGACGCCCACCGAGAGGACACCGACCAGAACGGGCGTCCGGGTGTTCTGCCGCGCGTAGGCCGCGAAGATGAGCACTTGATCGAACGCCGCGAAGAGCGTCCCGGGCAGGTAACCGAGCAGCGCGACCCAGATGGCGCGCGCCCCCTCGAGGTCGGTCGCCCCGTGGTAGAAGAGCAGGGTGACGATCGGCCAGCCGAGCGCGGCCATCCCGAACGTGGCCGGAAAGATGAGCACGGCGACGAACTTGAGACCGAGCGCGAGCGTCCGCTGGTAGGCGACCTCGTCACCGAGCGCCGCGTGTCGCGACAGCGTCGGCAGAGCGGCCAGCGAGGTCGCTGCCGCCACCAGGCCGAGGATCATCTGGTTTAGCGCGGTCGCGTAGCGCATCGCGCCGAGCGCGTTCGGGTCGACCCCCCAGGCGAGATTGCGATCAATCGTGAGCGCGATGGTATTCGCGAAGAGACCGAGGAAGATCGGCGAGTAGAGCACGAAGATGCGCCGGATGGCCGGATGCCAGAGCTTAAGATTGGGCCGCGGGAGACAGTCGCGCAATCCCCACAGCTGCAAGACCACGAGGCCGAACGCGCCGAGGAGTACCCCGATGACCAGGCTAGCTACCCCGATCGCCTGCCCGAGCGCGAGCGCGCAGGCGACGATCGCGGCGTTGCGGACACTGAGCGCGAGCGAGGGCTGCGTGAACCGCTGCAGGGCATAGAGCGCACCCATCAGAACCGTCGAGACCGCGAGCAGCAAGACCGCGGGGACGATCAGGCGAACCAGACGGATCGTCAGCTGGAAGGTCTCGGGCCCACGGGCCGCCTCGCCTCCGCCGAGCGCCGTCAACGCCAGCACCACCCAGGGAGCGGCGATCGCCACCACGGCGACGGCGGCACCGACGACGAGGAAGACCCAGACGAGCAAGGCCCCGACGATGCGTCGGAACTCGTCCCGCAGTTCCGGAGCGGCATACGCGCTCAGCACCGGGACGAGCGCGGCTTGGAGCATGCCGCTGATCACCAGATCGAAGAGCATCGTGTGCACGTTGTCGGCGATGGTGAAGGCCGCGACGGTGTCGGTCGTTCCCCAGAGGTAGGACATGACCTGCTCGCGCGCGAGCCCGAGCACGCGGCTCAAGACCACACCGACCATGAGAACACCGGCCGCCCGGGCGATCTGGGCGCGCTCGCTCCTGACGCCCGCAGCTCCGGGGACGCCCGGTTCGACCTGCACTGGGCTCGGATCGCTGGTCGTCACGCTGCTCCGCTCCTGCCCGCACCGCGGGCCAGCAGGAGTGTACCGAGCGGGGGGCCGACGCCGCGCACCTGGCTACACCCCCGGACTCCCGTGACCGGGACACGAGCGTCACCGGCAGGCTGACAGCCGAACACTTCGCCGGATGCGCACGACGTGCGGGCGAACGTTGCCGCCGGGCAGGCCGGGAACCGGCGATTCCTGTCAGGCTCCGGATCCGGCACCTTCCTCGCCGAGGCAACCGTAGGCTTCCACGATGCGACGGACGAGCACCGTGGTCGAGCGATCGGGAACGAGCGGGAGGAGGACGACCTCGCCACCGAGCTCGCGCACGACCGACGCCTCGGGCAAGGGCTGCTTGCCGCGGGCGAGTTCCTCGGCGGTCAGACCGTAGTCGCCACCCTTCACGTAGACGTGCGGCCGGATAGTGCGGACGACCTGCTCGGCCGTGTCGCCGGCGAAAACGGTCACGTAGTCGACGCACGCCAAGGCCGCGAGGAGCTCGGCCCGCTCTTCGGCCGGTACGATCGGCCGGGACGGTCCCTTACGCCGGCGCGTAGAGGCATCGTCGTTCACCGCGACGACGAGGACATCGCCGAGGGCCCGTGCGGCCTCTAGGTAACGGACATGGCCGACGTGCAGGAGATCGAAGTGCCCGTTCGTCAGGACGATCCGTCGTCCCGCCTGGCGGAGCCGCTCACCGAGCGCCCCGAGTTCCTCGAACGCGATCACCCGTCCCATCGCTCGCTCCGGATCGCTACACCACCTCGACGCCACGTTCCTTGAGCGCCGCGCGCAGGCGCCGCGCATCGGCGACCGCGTGCGCGAAGGTGTCGTTGTTGAAGTACACGTACCCCGGTCGATCCGCCCAGCCGGACAGCCGAGCGGCGAACTGCTCGATCTCCTCGTCGGTCAGTCCGATGTCGTACAGCCCGCTGTGCACGCGCACGTAGACGAGCGGCCTGGTCGGGACGTACCCCTCCGGCGAAGGATGCCCGCCGCCGTACGCGACGACGACCGTTCCGCCGGCTTCCGCGATCGTCTCGGCGACCGCCGGGACGAACCAGCTCGCGTGGCGGAACTCGAAGGCGAAAGGGTGCCCGGTCGGGAGCTGACGGAGGAACCCACGCAGACGGTCCAGATCGCAGGCGAAGCCCGGCGGCAGCTGGAAGAGGAGCGGGCCGAGCGCTGCCCCGAGCCCCTCGACGGCATCGAGGAACCGACGGAGCTCCTCCGTCGCGTCGGCCAAGCGCGCGAGATGGGTGATCGAGCGCGGTGCCTTCACGGCGAACACGAAGTCGGATCGGGCGGCTGCGCGGCGCGCCCAGTCCTCGAACCGCTTGCGCGGCGGCAGACGGTAGAAGGTCACGTTCACCTCGACTGTGGCAAACTCCCGGAGATAGAAGTCGAACCACTCCCAGGGCGGCAACTCGTCCGGATAGAACCGTCCACGCCAATGGCGATAGGACCAACCGGACGTACCGACGCGGAGCATGCGGCAGAGCCTCCCGGATCGACTCGACAGCGGAAGCGTAGCACGCGAGGCGAGGGGAGCAGTGGCGGGATGGAGGAACTCGTTCACTTGCAGGTGATCGTCCCCGGCAAGCAGGTGTACCTCGGTCCGATCCGGCGCGAACTCGCACCGATCTACCAGCGATGGATGAACGATCTCGAGGTGTCCCGAACCCTCACGGCGCACTGGCGCGTTCCCTTCACCGTGGAGGACGAAATCGAGTGGTTCGAGCAGGCACGGCGGGATCCGACACGGCGGGTCTTCACCATCTACGAGCGGCCGGACGACCGTCCGGTCGGGAACGCCGAACTCTTCGACATCGATTTCGCGGTCGGGAGCGCTGAAGTCGGGATCGTCATCGGGGAACGGAGCGTCTGGGGCCGTAGCTACGCGACCGAGGCGCTCGAGCTCCTGCTCGACTTCGGTTTTACCGTCCTGGGACTCCACCACATCTGGCTCCGGTACTATGCGTCCAACATGCGGGCTCGCGCCGTTTACGAACGCGTCGGGTTCCGCGAGGCAGGAAGGCTCCGCCAGGCGACCAAGATCGGGCCGCATCGGGACGATATCGTGATCATGGACATCCTGGCCAGCGAGTTCCGGAGCCCGGTTCTCGCGGCCAAGCTCCATCTCCCGACGACCGGGAGTTGAACCCGAGAACCGCCCGGCAGGGAGTAGGGTATACTCCGACCAGATCCAGGGAGCCGGCGCGCAGCACGCGGTAGCTGACCTCCCTGGTGACGTACCCGGGAAGACCGGGACGAACGCGAGGTGACCGGCGCGATGCGAGTAGCGGACTTGTTCCAGGCGGCGCCGGACACCGATTCCGAGGAACAGCTCTGGCTCGGCTGCCCGATGCTCAAGAAGCTGACCTATCAACCGAAACGGGGTCGCAAGCGGGTGACCGTCATGCGCTGCGCGCTCGGGTACGCGCTCAACTCGCCGGAAGCGATCGAGCGATGTCGGCAGACTCCGGGACCGCACCAGTGCTGGCAGTGCCAGGAGTACCGGCACGCGATGCTCATCCGGGAGACGCAGTGACGGTCTGAACTCGGAATCGGGAGTTCGGCGAACAGGAGAGCGGTCGTCCGGAGCACCGGCGACCGCTCTCGTTCGTTCGAGCAGCGACGTCGCCCCGGGGAGGAGGCTAGGTCGGGATGTACCAGCTGCCGCTCGTCGTCATCGTCGAACCGGAATGGCCGACACGCTCGTATCTGCGAGCCGAACTCCGAGAACTCGGGTACGAAGTCCTCGCGTTCGAAACGGCCGAAGAGGCGGAGCGTTCGCTCGAGCACTGGGGATTCCAGCCCAGTCTGCTCGTGCTCGACCTCAGCCGGAGCGGGAGCGAAGCGACCGTTGTCGCGCAGCTCCTCGCGCGATTTCCCGACACACCGCTCCTCGTCATCGCGAGCCCGCTGCGCGCCCTCCCGCAACACGTCCAGCGTCGGGTGACTCGCCTCCTCCGGCGGCCGGCCTCCGTGCACGAACTCGTCCAGGCCATCCGCGAACTCGTCCCGCCGCCGTTCATCGTGCGTTAAGGTTGCGCGAACCCGCCTTTAACGTTCGCCGCCTAGACTGGGGACAGGAACGAACGGAGACGCAGTCGTGCAACGTCCGGTCGAGGCGACACCGATGAGCGAGCGAGAGGCGAGCGCACGGCGCATCCTGATCGTCGAGGACGATCCAGCGCTCGCGCAGGTGCTCACCTACAGCCTGCAGCAGCGGGGCTACAGTGTCTGGACCGCCAACGAAGGGCGGCAGGCCATCCTGCTCGCACGGACGGTGCGGCCGGACCTCATCGTCCTCGACCTCATGCTGCCGGGCATCGACGGCCGCGACGTCTGTCGCTTGATCCGCAAATGGTCGAGCGCGCCGATCCTCGTACTCACGGCACGCGACAGCGAGGACGACATCGTGGCGCTCTTCCAGGCCGGAGCCGACGACTACGTCACCAAACCGTTCCGTACGCGCGAACTGTTCGCACGCATCGAAGCGCTGCTCCGGCGCTCCACCGAGTCGCCCCCCGGCAGTGTCCTCACGGCTGGCACGCTCGTCATCTTCCGCGACGAGCACCGCGTGGTCTTCCGGGGACGCGAAGTCCGGTTGGCACCGCGGGAGTTCGCGTTGCTCACCGCCCTGGTGGAGCGGGCCGGGCGTGTCTGTACTCGTCAGGAGCTGCTGGACCTGGTCTGGGGACAGGACATCGTCGATCTCCGCAATGTTGATGTCCACATCCACCGGATCCGGGAAGCGCTCGGAGGGGAGGCGTATGGCTCGCGGCTGATCCAAACGGTGCACGGGATCGGCTACCGGTTCGTGCCGGAAACGATCGTCGAGGATTTGTAGAGGAGGGATCGCACGATGACGACCATGAGTCGACGACGACTGCTCGCGCGGTTCGCGGCACTCGGTCTCACGGTGCCGGCGACCAGTGTCCTCATCGCTGCCTGCGGCGGCCAGGCGACGCCGACGCCAGCGGCGGGAGGAGCGTCTCCCACCGCGGGTGCCACGCCGACGCCAGCAAGCGGTGGCGCAACACCGGCAGCCGGAGCGACCGCGACGCGTCCGGCCCAGCTCAGCGGCACCGTCACGATCGACGGATCGAGCACGGTCTTCCCGATCTCCGAAGCGGTCGCCGAGGAGTTCCAGAAGCAATACCCACAGGTCAAAGTGACCGTCGGCATCTCCGGCACCGGCGGTGGCTTCCAGAAGTTCTGCAACAAGGAGATCGACATCTCGGACGCCTCGCGCCCCATCAAGGACTCGGAACTCCAGGCCTGCCAACAGAACGGGCGCGAGTTCATCGAGCTCCCGGTCGCGTTCGACGGTCTGGTCGTGGTGGTCAATCCGCAGAACGACTGGGTCAATCATCTGACCGTCGAGGAGCTGAAGCTCATCTGGAAGCCGGAGTCGCAAGGGGTGATCACCCGCTGGAACCAGGTGCGCCCGAACTGGCCGGACGCGCCGCTCAATCTCTACGGTCCCGGCACCGATTCCGGAACGTTCGACTACTTCACCGAGGCAATCAACGGCAAGGCCGGGGCGAGCCGCGGCGACTACACTGCTTCCGAGGACGACAACGTGCTGGTACAGGGCGTCGCGGGTGACAAGTACGCGCTCGGTTACTTCGGCCTGGCCTACGCGATCGAGAACGCTGGGCGCGTCAAGATCGTCCCGATCGTCAACCCGAAGACCGGCCAGCCGGTCGACCCGAACCTCGAGACGGTCAAGACCGGACAGTACCAGCCGCTCTCCCGACCGCTCTTCATCTACGTCGCGCGCGACCAGGCCGATCGCCCCGAAGTCAAAACGTTCGTCGAGTTCTACCTGCAGAACGCGGCGACTTTGGCCGAGGAGGTCGGTTACATCCCGCTCCCCGACGAGGCCTACGAGCTCGCCCTGCGGCGCTTCCAGCAGCGCAAGACCGGCTCGGTATTCAAGGGCGTCGAGGTCGGCGTGTCCATCGAGGACGTCCTCAAGCGTGAGGAATAGCTTTCGGGCGGCGCGACGAGCGGGTACAATCCGCCAGGGGGAGATGTCTCCTCCTGGCGGCCGATCGTTGCCCAGCGAGGTGGAACGGTGACGACCGAGCCGATGCCAGCCGTGGAAGCTCCCTCGATCGACCGTCGCGCCTGGGTGGAGCGGATCCTCACCGGGAGGCAGCGCGTCGATCGCGTCCGTCAAGTCCGCGAGTCGGCGATCCTGGGTCTCCTCTTCCTCGCCGCCCTCGTGTCCGTCGCGACGACGATCGGCATCGTCTACACGCTGGCACTGGAGACCTTCCACTTCTTCCAGCACGTCTCGATCGTCGACTTCCTGACCGACACGCAGTGGACGCCGCTCTTCACCGAGAAGCACTACGGCATCTGGCCGCTCCTCACCGCCACCATCGTCGTCTCGACGATCGCGATGCTGGTCGCCTTGCCGCTGGGACTGCTCGCCGCGATCGGGCTCTCCGAGTACGCTTCGCCACGCCTGGCGGCAACCGTGAAACCGATTCTGGAGATCCTGGCCGGCGTGCCGACCGTCGTCTACGGGTACTTCGCTCTCCTGTTCGTCACGCCGCTCCTCCAGCGCTTCATCCCCCAGCTCGAGGTGTTCAACGCGCTGTCGGCTGGACTCGTCATGGGCATCATGATCCTCCCGCTCGTCGCCTCGCTCTCGGAAGACGCGATGCGCGCCGTGCCGCAGAGTCTGCGGGAAGGAGCCTACGCCCTCGGCGCGACGAAACTCGAGGTGGTCTGGCGCGTCGTCGTCCCTTCCTCGCTCTCCGGCATCGTGGCCGCCTTCATCCTCGCCGTGTCGCGCGCGGTCGGCGAGACGATGATCGTCGCCATCGCGATGGGACAGGTCCCGCGCTTCACCTTGAACCCGCTCGTCGCCATGGAGACGATGACGGCCTACATCGTGCAGGTGAGCTTGGGCGATACGCCTCACGGAACGATCGAGTACCAGACCATCTTCGCGGTCGGGACGACCCTCTTCGTCATCACGATGGTCTTGAATCTTCTGAGCTATCGCTTCCTCAAGCGCTTCCGGGAGGTCTACGAATGACGACGACCAGCCAGGGACTCCCGAGCGATCGCGACTTCGCACCGCGGCTTGCGCTCCGCAAGCGGCTGGGATTCCTGTTCGGCGTGTTGAGTACGCTCGCGATCGTGATCGGCCTCCTCACGCTCGGCACGCTGATCGCCGACGTCGTTCGCGACGGATGGCACGTCCTCTCCTGGGACTTCCTCACCAGCTTTCCGTCCCGACGCCCCGAACAGGCGGGCATCCGCTCGGCCCTCGTCGGCACGTTCTACATCCTCGTGCTCGTCGCGCTAATCGCCTTTCCGCTCGGCGTCGCCGCCGCGATCTATCTCGAAGAGTTCGCACCGAAGAGCCGACTCACGGCGATCATCGAGATCAACATCTCGAACCTGGCGGCAGTCCCGTCGATCGTCTATGGATTGTTGGGACTCGGCGTCTTCGTCCGCACCTTCATGCTCGGACGAAGCCTGATCGCCGGTGCGCTGACGCTGAGCCTGTTGGTCTTGCCGATCATCATCGTGGCGGCGCGCGAAGCGCTGCGCGCGGTCCCACCGTCGATCCGCGAAGCCGGGCTCGCGCTCGGTGCCTCACGTTGGCAGACCGTGCGCCACTTCGTGCTTCCGGCTGCATTGCCCGGCATCCTCACCGGGACCATCCTGGCGCTGGCGCGCGCCATCGGAGAGACCGCGCCGCTCATCACGATCGGCGCCTTGACGTACGTCGCCTTCACGCCCAAGAGTCTCTTCGACCCGTTCACGGTTCTCCCGATCCAGATCTTCAACTGGATCTCGCGTCCGCAGCCGGCCTTCCACGAACGAGCAGCCGGCGCGATCATCGTGCTCCTGGCCGTCCTGCTGCTCTTCAACGGCTTGGCGATCGCCCTCCGCGCGCGCCTACAGCGCCGGATCCGCTTTTAGGGAGGCGACCGTCCATGACGACCACGGTCCGCGAATCACCCCGTTACATCGTCCGACCACCGGAGCCAGCGGCCCTGCGGCTTGAGCACCTGAGCGTCTGGTACGGTCGACACCAAGCGATCCGCGATGTGTCCTTCACCATTCCCGCCCGGCGTATCACGGCGATCATCGGCCCGTCCGGGTGCGGGAAGAGCACGCTCCTGCGGGCGCTCAACCGCATGCACGATCTCACCCCGGAAGCGCGCGTCGAAGGGTCGGTGTGGTGGGGCGAGGTCGATCTCTACGCCCCATCGACCGATCCGGTCTGGGTGCGCCGGCACATCGGGATGATCTTCCAGAAGCCGAACCCGTTCCCAAAGAGCGTCTTCGAGAACGTCGCCTTCGGCCTGCGCGTGAACGGCTATCGCGGCGACATCGCAGGGCGGGTCGAGGAAGCGCTCCGCAAGGCCGCGCTCTGGGACGAGGTGAAGGACAAGCTCCACCAGAGCGCGTTGGCGCTCTCCGGCGGTCAGCAGCAGCGACTCTGCATCGCCCGCGCGATCGCACTGTAACCGGAGATTCTAATCATGGACGAGCCGTGCTCGGCGCTCGATCCGGTCGCGACGATGCGGATCGAAGATCTGATGCGCGAACTCGCCGGTTTCTACACGATCGTGATCGTCACCCATAACATGCAGCAAGCTTCGCGCGTCTCGCACTACACGGCGTTCATGCTCGCCGGAGAGGATAGAACCGGCGAACTGATCGAGTACGCCCCCACGCGGGAGCTCTTCCTCAGACCGCGCGACCGGCGTACCGAGGACTACATCACCGGCCGCATCGGCTGAGCGACCAGCGACGGAGGCACTGATGTCCGACCCGATGACGACGCTGACGACGGCGCAAGCAGCCCGGGCGGAAGCGGCCAGAGGAACCGGCCCGGCCCCGATCGCGGCCGGTATGGACGTCGAGCACCTCTCGGCTTTCTATGGCCGCTTCCAGGCGCTCGACGACATCACTTTCCCGATCCATCCGGGCGCTGTCACCGCGGTCATCGGTCCGTCCGGTTGCGGCAAGTCGACGTTCATCCGGTGCCTCAATCGCCTCCACGAACTCACGCCCGGCGCCCGAGTGACCGGCAGCGTGCGTTTGGAAGGGATCGAAATCTACCAACCGGGGATCGATCCCGCCCGCGTGCGACAGCTCATCGGCATGGTTTTCCAGAAGCCGAATCCCTTCCCGACGCTCTCGATCTATGACAACGTGCTCTCCGGGGTACGGTTGCATCGTCCCCGCCTGTCGCGGGCGGAAGCCGACGAGATCGTCGAGCGCAGTCTCCGCGCGGCGGCGCTCTGGGACGAGGTGAAGGACAAGCTCAAGGCGCCAGGCACCTCGCTCTCCGGCGGTCAGCAACAGCGCTTGTGCATCGCCCGCGCCCTGGCCGTCGAACCTTTGGTCCTCCTCATGGACGAGCCGACGAGCGCGCTCGATCCGATCGCCACCTACCGGATCGAGGAACTGATCTGGGAACTGAAGCAACGCTACACGATCGTCATCGTCACCCACAACATGCAGCAGGCCGCGCGCATTGCCGACTACGTCGCTTTCCTCTTGGCCGGAGAAGAACGCACCGGGCGGCTGATCGAGTTCGACACGGCGCAACGGATCTTCACCAATCCGAAGCGCAAGGAGACGGAAGACTACATCACCGGAAAGATCGGTTAGAAATCCCGGCAGGAGTGCAGTACACTTCGTGCACTCGATGTCCCTTCAGCGATGTCCGCTCTTCCCGTTTCGGGTGCCTCGTAAGGAAGTGAGGCGAGACAATGGCGATCAGAGCACGGGCGGAATTCGAGCGTGACCTCCAGATGCTGCGCCAGGACCTCCTCAACCTCGGCAGCATGGTGGAGAAGGCTGTCGAGCGGGCCGTCGACGCGCTCAAGCGGTACGACGTGACGCTCGCCCAGAGCGTCATCGACCACGACCGCGAGATCGACGAGCGGAGTTACGCCCTGGAGGAGCGGGCGCTCTTGCTCATCGCCACGCAGCAACCGATGGCGACCGATCTCCGGATCATCGCCGCGACGCTGTTTATCATCGGCGAGCTGGAACGAATCGGCGACTACGCGGAAGGACTGGCGAAGATCGCGATCCGTCTGAGTGCCTGGCCCCCGCTCAAGCCGCTCATCGATATCCCGCGCATGGCGGAGATCTCGATCGACATGCTCCGGCAAGCGCTCGATGCTTTCATCGAGATGGATCTCGAGCGCTGTCGGACCATCTGGCGCCGGGACGACGAGGTCGACGGGCTGTACGACCAGGTTTACCGCGAGCTCCTCACCTACATGATGAGCGACCCGCGGACGATCGAGCGCGCGACGCTCCTCCTGTGGGCTGCCCACAACCTCGAGCGGATCGCCGACCGGGTCACCAATATCTGCGAACGCGTCGCCTTCGTCATCACCGGAGACCCGCGGGCGCTCGTCAGCCCGGCCGAGCCGGACTATCCTGGTGAGCGAGAGGCGGAGTACGACGTCGAGTGACGAAGGAGAGGCCGCGATGCTGTGGGCAGCGGTGATCCGCTACGGGAACCCGCAGAAGATCCAAGAGGTGCGCCCGGTCCACCGGCAATACCTCGCCTCCTTGCGCGAGCGCGGCAAGCTCTGGGCATCCGGGCCGTTCGAGGACGACAGCGGAGCGCTCATCATCTACCAGGCGGAGTCCGAAGCGGAAGCACGGTCGCTGCTGGAAAACGACCCGTTCTACGCGGCCGGCGTCTTCCAGGAAATCGTGCAGCTCAAGCCCTGGCGCATCGTCTTCACGCCGCCGGCATCGTGACAGCAGTCGGTGTCTCGGATACCATGACGGCACCGCCCTCGTCGAGCGGGCGGTCGTCGGCGATCGTGCCAGGAGGAACGAGATGACGACCGGAACCGGCATCCGAACGTACCAGCTCCTGATCGACGGCCAGTTCGTCCCGGCTGCCACCGGCGAGACCTTTCCCACCTACAATCCGGCCACCAACGAGGTGTTCGGCTACGTCGCCAAGGCCGGTCGAGAAGACGTCGACCGAGCGGTCCGGGCCGCCCGGCGCGCCTTCGACGAGGGCCCGTGGGGACGGATGACGCCGAACGAGCGGGCGAGACGGCTCCGCAAAGTGGCGGAACTCCTGCGCGAGCGTCAGGACGAGCTCGCCCGGCTGGAGACGCTCAACTGCGGCAAGATCATCGTCGAGTCGCGGATGGACATCGCCGCAGCCGCCAACTGCTTCGAGTACTACGCCAACCTCGCCGGGCAGATCTGGGGCGAAACGATCCCGATGAACGGGCCGCTCCTCGACTACACGGTGCGCGAGCCGTACGGTGTCTGCGGGCAGATCATCCCGTGGAACTTCCCCATCCTCATGGCTGCCTGGAAACTGGCGCCGGCCCTGGCAGCCGGGAACACCGTCGTGCTCAAACCGGCCAGCTACACGCCGATCACGGCGCTGGTGCTCGGCGAGCTCTGCCTGGAGGCCGGGATTCCCGAGGGAGTGGTCAACGTGCTCACCGGGCCCGGGAGCGAGGTCGGGGCGGCGATCTGCGAGCATCCGCTCGTCGACAAGATCGCCTTCACCGGTGAGACGGAGACCGGGCGCGAGATCCTGCGCTTGAGCGCGGGGACCATCAAGAAGGTCTCCCTCGAACTCGGCGGCAAATCGCCGAACATCGTCTTCCCCGATGCCGATCTCGAGGAAGCCGTCAACGGCTCGCTCTTCGCCATCTTCTCCAACGCCGGTCAGCGCTGCACCGCACGGACGCGCCTGTTGCTGCACGAATCGATCCACGACCGCTTCATGGACGAGTTCCTGCGCAAGGCGAGCCAGCTCCGCATCGGCGATCCGCTCGACGAGAACACGCAACTGGGCCCCCTCGTCTCGCGCCGGCAGTGCGAGCGCGTCCTGAGCTACGTCGAGCGGGCCAAAGCGGAAGGTGCCGCGCTGCGACTGGGCGGCAAGCGGCCCGACGACCCGGCGCTCCAACGCGGCAACTTCGTCGAGCCGACGATCTTCGACGACGTCCGACCGCACATGACGATCGCGCGCGAGGAAGTCTTCGGCCCGGTCCTCTCGGTCATCCCCTTCCGCACCGAAGACGAAGCGGTCGAGATCGCCAATGCGACGATCTACGGACTGGCGGCGACGATCTGGACGAGCGACATCAAACGGGCGCACCGGCTCGCGGCCCGCATCAAGGCAGGCAACATCAGCATCAACTATCCGGTCGTGAACCCGCCGGAGGCGCCTTTCGGCGGTTTCAAACAGAGCGGGATCGGTCGCGAACTCTCGCGCCACGCGCTCGACCTCTATACGCAGGTCAAGAACGTGGTCGTCGGGCTCAGCGAGCAGCGCTTCGACTGGTACGGGAACTGGCCGCCCGGCCGCTGAACGCAAGCTACGGTGCCAGGAAGGAAGGCCAGCCGGCCGCAGCGAGCTGGCCTTCCTTCTCCAGATAGCGGAGGACGGTCGCGACGAACGTCCCGTGACTCCAGCTGAGCGGGCTGACCGAGAGCGGCTCACCGGTCTCCGGATGGACTTGCTCGGCGAGGACGCCGCTCGGGAGCGCGTGCTGCGCGGTCCACTCCAGGAGTTCCAGAGCCCGCCCGAGCTCGGGCGGTGATGCGGCACGTGCGACGTACCACTGGGCGAGCCAGAGGGTGCAGATGAACCACGGGTTCCCGGGAATCCGCTCGATGTCGCGACTCATCTGATAGTAATAGTCGTCCTCGTACCGTGCCACGCCGCCCACCGCGGTCTTTACCCACAAGCGCTCCTCGATCGCGCGCATCGTCGCGGCGATGCGCGGATCCCGTGCTGGGAAGACGTCGAAGAGAAAGAGCCCGGAGAGGCTCGCGTCGAGGGTCGGATCGGGACGAACCTCCCCGTACGGTTCCACCGTGAGCATGCGCACGAAGCGACCGAGTTCCGTGCGGTACAGGTACCGCTCCGCCGCCTCCCGGATCGCGTCGGCAGCCCGACTCCACGTCTCGGCGAACTGGTCGTCGCCGAAGATCCGCGCCAGCCGGGCGGCGGCACGCAGTCCAGCGACGACCGAGGCCACGGTGAAGGCATGGATGCCGCGGCGTTCTTCCCAGAGGTCGTAGGACGGTGCGGGAAGCCCCGTCACCGGATCCCGGTACGACGCGAGGAACCGCGCGCAGGGGATGACGACCGAGCCGTAGAGCGCGCGCAAGAGTTCGAGATCACGCGTCTTCCGGTAGTACTGCCAGAGCGTGACGAGGACAAGCGCGGTACTGTCCTCTTGGATAGGAAACTGCAGCTCGCCGTTCGGCCCTGCCCAGGGGTGCCAGCTCGACCCGGCCGAACCGTCCGGGTTGTACTTGTGCAGGAAGAACCCGTAGTGCGTCACGAGGTCTCCCATGAAGAGCAGGAAGCGACGCACGAGCTCCGGGTACCCGGCGTCCAAGAGCGCGTCGGCGATCAGCGCACCGTCGCGCGGCCAGACGTAGCTGTAGGTGTCGCGGCCGAACTGCAGGATATCCGAGTCGTTGGCCGCGAGGATCGCACCCCCGTCGTCGATCTGGGTACGCAGGATCAAGAGACTCTGGCGATACAGCCGCTGCAGCGACGGCGGTAGCGTCTCCAGCCGAGGCGGGTCCGGTTGCACCCAGCTCTGCCAGTAGCGGCGGACGCGGGTGAGCAAGGACTCCGGCCCCTGCCGGAGCACCACCTGGTGAATCCGGGAGACATCGGCGAAGCGCAGGCCCGCCGCCATCCAGAAGGTCGCCGTCGCGGTGCCGTGCGCTGGCACCAGGAGCTCCAGTCCGCCGATCGAGTCGACCGACCCTTGCGCGATCGGGTTGCCGCTCAAGGTGCCGTCTTCGGCGTCTCGCCATGTCCCCTCGTGTCCGCGGAAAGCCTTGTTGCCGCAGGCGAAAAGATGGTACCCAGGATCCTCGCCAGCCCAGCCGGAAAACCAGAAGTAGCGCTTGCCCTTGTAGTGCACGAGCGCCCGGGCCGTCGGCTCGTAATAGGCCGTCTCGCCGTCCGCGTAGCCCCAGAGGTAGCCGTCGAAGTGCGCGAAGAGCCGGACACGCCGGGACGTTCCCCGCTCGTCCCGGACGCGAACCTGCCGGATCCAGAGATCCTCCTCGAGCGCGACCGCGTCGCTGCAGACGAGCAAGAGGCCGAGACGCGGATGGCGCAACCGCACGTCGGTCACCAACGTCCCATCTTCGTAGCGGAGGTCACGCTCCCATCCCTCGTCCGACAACCAGGCGAACTCGCCATCGCACCAGACACCGAACCGGTTGGCGCGTCCCTGGGTGTGGTTCTCTTGACCGACCCGCGGATAGTAGACGTCGCGCAACGTATAGGTGCGGTCGAACGCGAGCAACAAGCGGCCATTGCCGATCGGTAGATCGCGCGGCATGCTTCGTTCCCAACGCTCGGTCGTTACGACAACGGTGGTAGGCCGAGCACGGACTCGGCCGCGTACCGCAGGGTGCTCGTCGCCGCCATGACCGCGACGGCAGCGAGCCCAGCCAGCAGTGCCGGACGACGGAGCTCCGCCCCCGTCGAAGAGCGCTCGAGCCGGCCGGTGGCGACGAGCACGAACGGCCAAGCGAGTAAGCCGAGCGTGACGACGGCGGCGACGAGCAGGCCGACGGCCACGAGGGGATAGGCGAGAACCGGACCGCTCCGCACCAGCCAGCCGAAGGCAGCAACGGATCCGGCGAGCACGGGAAGATCCGGCAACGGGCGGACGACCGGACGGTGCGTTCGACAGGCCGGGTACCACGTCGTCGAAACGAAGATCCACCACAGCAGGGTACCGAGCGAGACACCGGTCCAGGCGCCCGTCACGTAGCGCAGGCCGTTGTGCGGGGCGTAGAGCGTGGGCAGACCGAGATCCTGGGCGAGCGCGTTCGTTCCATCGAGCGCAAGCCACAGCACGCCCACCGAGAGCGCACCGATCGTCCAGCGGGACGGCGACTGCGCGGCATACCGCGCACGCCACGCCAGCCAAGCGACGGTGAAGAGCGAGCCCGCGTAGATCCCGGTCATGCGGGCATCGAACGGCAAGCGATACGGGCCGAGCCAGAACGAGTGGCTCGGCCGCTGGGCACAGAGTCCGTGCAGCGCTGCCCTGGTCGCCAGCTCGACCGTGTCCGGTCCGGCGAGCCACAGCGCGCCGATCGCCAGCAAGCAGGCGATCGGCGGAAGGAGTTCGCGCCCGACCGCGCGGATCTGACCGGATCGAGCCACTCGTCGCACTTCCATCAGGACAGCCCCTCCGCCACTCCAGGATAGCACCGTTCTCGCCGAATGTTCCTTATGGGGACGATCAGGTCTGTACGGTCGCGTTGACCGTACACCCCTTGGGGCGTACCATTGCCGCGGTGCCGGCCCGTCGAGGTCGGTATTCCGAGGGGGACACGATGCGAGGGTTGCACCTGACGCGACGCACGCTCCTCCGGATCGCAGGCAGTGCTGTCGTCGCGACGGTGACGCAGTTCCGGAGCCTCCAGGCCGACGCGAGCGAACTCACCCGCACCACCTGGCTCGTCGAAGGCCCTTTCCCCACTGCAGGACAACTGTCGACGCCGGTTTACCCGCTCCCCTCTCCGTTCACGAGCGTCGAGGTGAGCTGGCGAGTCTCGCTCCCCAACGGGGCGATCTTCTCCGTCTCGCTCCGCATCGCGCAGAGCGACGGGACATGGAGCGAGTGGATTCCCTTGGAACAGGATCCGCACACCCCACCTCGCCAGGACGACGGTTGGATCTACGCACC
>JANZZC010000087.1 GCA_026419575.1 Thermomicrobium sp.
GTCCCGCCGCTCCTTCCGCCCGATTTCCCACCGCCGATCGACCTGCGTTGGCCCGAGTACGTCACGACAGTCCGCGGCGAAGAATGGTGGATACCGACACCGAATCTCGCGGCATATGCGTCGCTGTAGTGCCGATCGTGGCATCATTCGTAGCGAAGTCGTGCGTGAGGGTGGAGAAGCACGAAGGAGGGAGTAGCGATGGCGACCGAATGGGAACGAGTCGTACGGGAGTTGGAACGGATGGGTCGCCTACAGCGGCGGCGCTTCCTGCGGCTCGTACTGGCGTCCGGTCTGTCCGTAGCCAGCGTCGGGGCGTTGGCCGCCTGCCGCGGTGGCCAAGAAGCGACACCGACCGCGGCGCCCGGCGGCGCTCCGGCAGCGAGCCCGACCGCAGGTGCAGCCGAGGGGGTGCTGCAGGTTGCCGGGTACGACAACCCGAACAAGTGGAAAGGAAAGACGCTCGTCTTCGCCGGTTTCGGTGGGGCCATGCAGGATGCCCAGCGAAAGGCCATCCTCGAGCCGTTCTCGCGGCTGACCGGGGCGACGATCGTTGAAGATACCACCGACATCGGCAAGCTGAAGGCGATGGTCGATGCCGGGGCAGTTGAGTGGACCGTGGCGCAACAGGGGACATTCGAAAGCCGAGTCCTCGGCCGGCAAGGCTATCTCGAACCGATCGACTACTCGATGGTCGACAAGACGAACTTCTTCGCGGATGTCGCTGGCGAGTTCGACGTCGCGGTGATCTACTGGTCCTTAATCCTGGCCTACCGAACGGACAAGTTCGGGAACAATCCGCCCCAAGGGTGGGCCGACTTCTGGAACGTCGAGAAGTTCCCCGGTCCGCGGGCGATGGACAAGGTGGACGGGCCGGTCGGCAATCTGGAATTCGCGCTCATGGCTGACGGGGTGCCGAAGGACCAGGTGTATCAGGTACTGCGCACGCCCGAGGGGATCGACCGAGCCTTCCGCAAGCTCGACGAGATCAAGCCGCACGTCACGGTGTGGTGGGAGGCCGGTGCGCAGCCAGCGCAGCTCCTGACCGACGGTGAGGTCGACATGGCGCAGGCCTGGAACGGGCGCATCGACGCGGCACAACGGCAGGGGGCGCCGATCGCGATCCAATGGAACGAGGGACTGCTGCGGACCGACTCCTTCATCGTCCCGAAAGGAGTGAAGGAGAGGGAGCTGGCGATGGACTTCATCAACTTCGCCACCCGCCCGGAGGTCCAGGCCGAGCTGTCGAAGCACATCCCGTACAGTCCGACCAACGCGAAGGCGTTCGATCTCTTGCCGGCGGATCTGCAGGCACGCTTGCCGAGCGCTCCGGCGCAGAAGGAGAAGCAGCTGTTGGCCGATGCGTCCTTCTGGCTGGAGAACCTCGACCGGTTGACCGAGCAGTTCAACGACTGGCTCACCCGGTAGAGTGGCATCGATCGCTGCGGGGGAGCGGATCGCACCGCTCCCCCGTACGCTTGCGGTCCGTCGTCGTTTCCGGTACGGTTGTCGGTAACACGCTCGGAAAGAACGAAGGGCCAGCTCGATGACGACCGAGAAGGTGTTGGCGCCTGCAGCGACCCGATCGAGTCCCGTGAGCCGCCGGCTCGGGTTCCGTCGACAGCTGGGCTACCTTGTCCTCCTCGCGCCGGCATTGGTGGCATTGCTCGTGCTCTTCGTCTATCCGATCCTCCGGCTCCTGTTCACGTCCGTCGTCGACGACGGTCAATTCACCTTGGAGCACTATCGCAGGATCGTCGAGGTCGACCTCTACCTACGCGTCCTGCGGACGACCTTCGTGATCGCTGTGCAGGTGACTGCGATCTGTCTCGTACTGGGGTATCCGCTCGCCTACTTCCTCGCGACGTTGCGCCCCCGGTCGGCCCGCCTGCTCATGATCCTCGTGTTGATCCCGTTCTGGACGAGCATCCTCGTCCGAACCTACGCTTGGATGGTGCTGTTGCAACGGCAAGGGGTGGTCAACCGTTGGCTGCTCGAGTTGGGGCTGATCGACGAGCCCCTACGCATGATGTACAACCGGATCGGCGTACTCGTCGGCATGTCGCACGTGCTGTTGCCGTTCATGGTTTTGCCGACCTACGCCGTGATGCGAGGGATCGACCGGTCGCTCTTGCGGGCGGCGGCCAATCTCGGCGCGTCTCCGGTGCAAGCCTTCCTCCGGGTCTTCCTGCCATTGAGCCTGCCTGGGGTGGCAGCCGGAAGTCTGCTCGTCTTCATTCTCGCGCTCGGCTTCTTCATCACGCCAGCGTTGATGGGCGGGCGCACGGACATGATGATCGCGCAACTGATCGAGACGCAGATCCGCACCGAGTTGAACTTCGCCTTCGCTGCGGCGCTGGCGACCGTGCTGCTCGTCATCACGCTGATCGTCTTCGCGGTCTATAACCGCTTGCTCGGCATCGAAAAGATGTTCGGAGGCGGCTACTGATGGCTGAGCGGGTGGAAACGCTGGAGGTCTCCACGACGGTTCGGTCGCGGAGGCGGAGCGTGCCCTGGGCACGGATCGTGCTCGGCGTGTTCAGCGGGCTCGTGCTGCTCTACCTCGTCGCTCCAGTCCTGATCGTCATTCCGATGTCATTCAGCGCGGCCAAGTACCTCTCCTTTCCGCCGCCCGGCTTTTCGCTGCAGTGGTACGAGAACTTCTTCTCCCGAGCCGACTGGACCCAGGCGACGATCCAGAGCATCCGTGTCGCGGTGACCGTGATGGTGCTGGCTACGGTCATCGGCGTGGCGGCGTCGCTCGCGCTGGTCCGTGGATCCTTCCCGGGTAAGGAAGTCATCAATCTGATCATCGTCTCGCCGCTGGTCGTCCCCAGCATCATCGTGGCGATCGCGATCTACGGTCTGTACGTTCGCCTGCACCTGGTGCAGACGTTCTGGGGACTCGTTCTGGCGCACACCGTGCTGGCGATTCCCTACGTCATCGTGAACGTGACGGCCACGTTGCGGGGCTTCGACGTGCGTCTGGAGCATGCGGCGCAGAGTCTCGGTGCGAACGGTTGGCAGACGTTCCGGTACGTCACGCTTCCGTTGATCAGCCCGGGAATCTTCGCTGGTGCGGTCTTCGCGTTCATCGCCTCGTTCGACGAGTTGATCGTCGCGCTGTTCATCGCGGGGGCGCGCGGTCGGACCTTGCCGATGCGGATGTTCGAAGGCCTGCGCATGGAAATCGATCCGACGATCGCAGCTGTCTCCTCGATGCTGATCGTCTTCTCGATCCTCGTGCTCGCGTCGGCCGAGCTCGTGCGACGGCGGGGGCGGGGCGAAAGCGCGGGGTGAGCAGGGATGCCGCAGATCAGCGTTAGCTGGGGCACAGGTGGCGCGGGAAGCGGTCGGCGCTGGTTCCGGCGGGCGCTGGTGCTGCTCGCGCTCGCGCTCGTGGTCTGGGTGTTCTGGTCGGTACGGGGAGCATTGCTCCCCTTCATCGTGGGGGCGGTGTTCGTCTATCTGCTCGCGCCGCTCGTCGCTTTCGTCGAGCGGCTGCTGCCGTTCCGGGGGCGGTTCCCCAGCGCCTCTCGGACGGTCGCGATCCTGCTCACCTACGTGATCGCGCTCGGGCTGCTGGCTGGGATCGGGTTCCTCTTCGTACCGCCGCTGGTTCGCCAGACGAACGAGTTCATCCAGTCGGCACCGCAGTACTGGTCCGCGATCAATCGGCAGGTGAACGACTGGCTGGCGCAGTACGAAACGAACGTGCCGGCCCACATCCGCGTGCAGATCGAGGGGGCGCTCGGAAACCTGTGGTCGATGGCGTTGCAAGGGTTCCAGCGGGCGATGCGCTTGACCTTCGGTGCGGTCGGAGCGGCGATCGGCTTCTTCTCGGCGATCGTTCTCGTTCCGTTCTGGATGTACTATGTCCTGAAGGACCGTCAGCGGGCGATCGAGTGGTTCTACGGGCTCTGGCCGGAGGCGTGGCGCCCTGACGTGCGTGCGATCGTGGGCATCGTCGATCGGACACTTGCGGCGTATATCCGTGGACAGCTCTTCCTCGGGCTGATCATCGGGATCGCCGTCGGAGTGGCGGTGTGGGCGATCGGGCTCACTCAGCCGATCGTCCTCGGTCTCATCGCTGGGCTTCTGGAGCTGGTGCCGATCCTCGGTCCGATCCTGACCTTCATCGTCATCGCGCTGGTGGCGCTCGCGACCGATCCCGGCAAGCTCCTGTGGGTGGGTTTGGCCTTCATCGTCATCCAGCAGCTGGAGAACAACCTGCTCGTCCCGCGGGTGCACGGTTACGTCGTAGACATGAATCCGGCGGTCGTCATGGTGCTGGTCGTGACGGGTGGGGCACTGTGGGGAGTGCCAGGGATGGTTGTCGCCGTACCGCTCGCGGCCGTCGCCCGCGACGTCTTCCGCTACCTCTACCGCCGGTGGAGCGAGCCCCCTGTTCCGGCCGGTGCTCACTCGGCGTTGGTTGGCGAAGAATCACCCGTCGGCAGCGATTCCTGAACGCCGGGGACGAGGTCGAGATAGGGGCGGAGATCCTCGGCGAGGCCGAGCGGCTCGGGCTTGGAGCGGAGTTGCGGAAACAGGATGACCTCACGAATGGTCTGTCGATTCGTGAGCAACATGACCAACCGATCGATACCGAGGCCGAACCCGCCGGTCGGTGGCATGCCGTACATCAGTGCGTTGATGTAATCCTCGTCGATGGGCATCGCCTCCTCGTCCCCTCGTGCGCGGTCGCGTGCTTGCTCCAGGAACCGGTAGAGCTGGTCGAGCGGGTCGTTGAGTTCGGAATACGCGTTGGCCAGCTCGAGCCCGCCGACGAAAAGCTGGAAACGCTCCACCAGGCGAGGGTCTTCGGGCTTGCGCTTGGCGAGCGGAGACAGCGCCACCGGATAATCGTAGAGAAAGGTCGGTTGAATCAAGTTGGGACGCACGAACGTCTTGAGGAGCTCGTCGAGAATGCGCGGCCAAACCGTGTCCGGTCGGACGTCGGCGCCGAGTTCACGGGCACGTGCGTACAGGGTCGGTTGATCGGTGACTTCGAGAAAGTCGATACCGGTGTACCGGAGGATCGCTTCGCGGAGCGTGAGGCGCGGCCACGGCGGGGTGAGATCGATCCGTTGCGAGCCCCAGGGTACCTGCAGCGTGCCGAGCGCCTGGCGGGCAGCGAACACGATCAGTTCTTCGCACATGTCCATGATGTCGCGGTAATCGGCGTAGGCGACGTAGAACTCGAGCATGGTGAACTCGGGATTGTGCCGGGCATCGATCCCCTCGTTCCGGAAGTCCTTGCAGATCTCGTAGACGCGCTCGTAGCCGCCCACGATCAGGCGCTTGAGGTACAGCTCGTCGGAGATCCGTAGGTAGAAGGTTTGATCCAACGCGTGGTAGTAGGTCGTGAACGGGCGGGCAGCGGCGCCGCCGTAGATCGGTTGGAGGGTGGGTGTCTCGACTTCGAGGAATCCTCGTTCGTCGAGATAGCGGCGGATAGCGCGGATCACCTGCGCACGAATCCGGAAGATTTCGCGGGTTTCCGGATTGGTCATCAGATCGACGTAACGTTGGCGGTAGCGTGTCTCCACGTCGGTGAGACCGTGCCACTTGTCGGGTGGGGGATTGACCGCCTTACTCAGGAGACGCACCGCGGTGACCTGGATCGACACCTCGCCGGTCCGGGTTCGGAAGAGGTGACCGTCGGCTTCGACGAAGTCGTTCAAGTCGATGTAGCGCTTGAACCACGCCAGCGGTTCGTCCCCGACCGATTCTCGGCGGAGATAGAGTTGGAGCGCTCCGGTGCCGTCACGGACGTGGCTGAAGACGGTGCGGCCCATGTCGCGGATCGAGACGACTCGACCGGCGACCGTGACCGGTTCGGGATCCGGCTCACCGCCAAGCGTCGGTTCGAGGCGCAGGAAGCGCTCGATCGCCTCGCTGGTCGTGACCGTGCGGGTCGCACGGGGTGGGTAAGGATCGATCCCTCGGGCCCGGAGCTCTCGGATCTTTTCGAGACGAGCACGCTGTTGGTCGTTTAGTGGCATGCGTCCTCCCGAACCTCGAGAACGCACTCGAGACAGATCGAGGGCGCCGCACACGCGTGCGGCGCCCTCGATTGTTGCACGACACCGCCTACTCGATCCGCTGGATCGTCAGATGCATCTCGCCACCGGGCGCCCGCACCGTCACGGTGGTACCGAGGCGCTTCCCGAGGAGCGCTGCTCCTACCGGCGACTCGATCGAGATCCGTCCCTGGGCGGCGTTGGCCTCTTCCGGACTCACGATCACCCATGTCTCGGTGACGCCTTCGTCGTCGACGACCGTGACCCGGGAACCGAGCCGAACCTCATCGCGCGTTCCCGTTTGCGAAACGGTCTGGGCTCGACGCAAGATGTGCTCGATCTCGCGGATGCGCGCTTCGGTGAGGACCAGCTCCTCCTTCGCGTCCTCGTACTCGCTGTTGTCGGAAATGTCGCCCTCGTTGCTCAACTGCTGGAGTCGTTCCCGGAGCGCCGGCAGCTTCACCGTACGGAGTTGCTCGAGTTCCTGCTCGAGGGCTGCCTTCCCTTCGGCGGTCAGCACGATCGGACGTTCTCGCACCATACGCGTCACCTCGTCGTTCCCGCCGGATTCCCCGTGGTCGCTCGCGGCGCCGACGCGCCGCCGTACAGTGGGACCGGCCAGTGCTCGGCTGTCGAAACGATCAGGCGTCTCTCGTAACACAACAGTGGCCGCGGTGGATCACCGCGCCACTTCGCTCGGATTCCTGAGTTCCACCGGTGGGTGAGAAGGGACTCGAACCCCTGACCTCGCGGATGTGAACCGCGCGCTCTAACCGGCTGAGCTACTCACCCTCACCGGCGTCAGTATAGCAAAGTCCGCCGCGCTCCGGCAACCGCTTCACTCGACCACCGCGATGCAATCGATCTCGACGAGCGCTCCACCCGGCAAACGCGCCGCTTGAACGGTCGTCCGCGCCGGTGGATGCTCCCCGAAGTACCGACTGTAGACGCGATTGAACGCCGCGAAGTCGTCCAGGTCGGCGAGGAAGCAGGTAGTCCTGACGACCTGGGCGAGCGAGCTCCCGGCTGCCTCCAGTATCGCTTTGAGGTTCTCGAGAACTCGTGTCGTCTGCTCCTCGATGCCTCCAGCCACGAGCTGACCGGTCTCCGGATCCAACGGGATCTGACCGGCGGTGAAGACCAGATTTCCGACGCGAACCGCTTGGACGTACGGGCCGATCGGTTGCGGTGCCTTCTCGGTGCGGATCACTTCGCGCATCGTTCGCCGCTCCCGCCTCTCCTGTGCGAACGCGACACACGCTACCCGGCATCCCGCAGGCGACGCTACCACCGAACGCCGGGCTCTGCAAGGTGGCAAGCGACCGCTCGTCGCGGCGTTCTGCCCTTCGAGGATACGGCCGAGACGAGGCAGGCCTCGACGAGAAGCGTGTTCGTCGTCCCGTGGGCAGGGGTTCGGGACATCATCCTGTCTCGGGCGATCGCGGTGGTACACTCGACGGCGGTTCGATGTCCGGACACTGCACGGTTGGGGGACCCGTGAGCATCGCCGAGGTTGTCCGAGAAGTCGTTTGGAGCCGATTTCCGGAGAGTTCCCTCCGTCGGGGAGCGACCATCCTCGCTGCCGCGCTCGCTGGAACGTTCCTGGCTCTCGGTCTCTTGGTTCTGGCGTACGGCTTCTCGCAGGGGGAGCGGATCTATCCGGGGGTTCGGGTCGGCACGGTCGACGTGGGTGGGCTCACGACGGAGCAGGCGCGGGCGCAGGTGATCGAATCGGTCGATACGCTCTCGACGGAGGCGTTCGTCCTCCGTTTCGAGGGACACGAGGTTCGGCTACCGATAGCCGACTTGAACCCGCAGTGGGACGTCGATGCCGCCGTCGCGGACGCGCACGCGGTGGGACGGAGCGGCAACCTTTGGCGCGACTCCGGGACATGGCTCCGTGCCCGACTCGCGGGGGAGCAGGTGCTGATTCCGGTCACCTTCGACCGTGCGCCGATCGAGCGGACTCTGGCCGAGCTTGCGACGGTCGCCGCGACCCCAGCCATCGATGCGACGTTCTCGCTCGACGAGCAGGGCCGAGTACAGGTGACACCGGAGCGCTCCGGAGTCGGTATCGATCTCGGAGCTGCCGTCGCGCAGATCACGCGACGCCTCATGACCGGGCAGGCTGGTACGATCGAACTCGCCCCGATCACGGTCGAGCCGCAGCTGCGCGCGAAGGATCTCCAGCCTTTGGTGCCGCAGGTCCGGGACTTGGTGGGATCACCGATCGTCCTCGCGCTCGAAGGTGAAGAGCGTTGGCTCATCCGTCCGGAGGACCTCATCGCGATGTTGGCGATCGAGCGGACAGAGCGCGGCCTGGCGGTTCGTTTGGATCGAGTGAGGCTCGAGCGGTATCTCGAACAAGTCGCGGATGTCGTCGTCCGGCCGGTTCGCGATGCGCAGGTCCAGTGGAACGGCGCGCGATTCGTCGTGATTCCCGCGGAGCCCGGCGCGGTTCTGGATGTCGGCGCAACGGTGGAGGAGCTCCTGGCGCGTCTCGATCGGGGCGAGCGAAGGATTCCGGTGCAGGCTCGCCCCGGCCAACCGGCGGTGAGTACGGCGATGGGGGAAGCAGCGAGCCAGGTGGCTCGGGACTTGGTGGAGCGGGGTGTCGTTCTCGAGTGGCCGGACGGGAAAGAGGAGTTGAGAGGCGGAAACCTCGCACCATTGCTGGCGTTCGAGCCGCAACGGCGGGGCGTCGAGGTCACTGGCCTCGCGGTGACGCTCGATCGGGACCGCGGACGGGGGCTCCTGGAACAGCTCGCGGGCCGGATCCAGCGAGCGCCCGAGGACGCGGTCCTGCGGTACTACGATGGCAAGGTGCGGGTGGTCGAATCGGAGCAGATGGGTCGCGAACTCGACATCGAAGCGTCGCTCGATGCCTTGGAGCGCGCGATCCGGACCGGTTCGCGGACCGTGCCGCTGGCCGTGCGCGAGATCGAGCCGAAAGTGACCGCTGCGATGGCGTCCCAAATCGTCATCCGGGAGCGGATCTCGTCGGGCGCGACGTACTACGGTGACTCGGCACCGAATCGTCGGCACAACGTCGAGCTGGCAGTCCAGCGCGTCAATGGTGCGTTGGTACCGCCTGGTGCGGTATTCTCCTTCAATCAGACCGTCGGACCGATCAACTTGGAGAACGGCTACAAGGTCGGATACGGTATCGTGGCGACCAACGGACGCGTGCAAACGGTTCCCTCTGTCGGCGGAGGCGTCTGTCAGGTTTCGACGACGTTGTTCCACGCGGCATTCTGGGGTGGCTTCCCGATTGTCGAGCGGAATTGGCACTTGTACTGGATTCCGCTCTACGGTCAGCCGCCGAGCGGACTCATCGGCCTCGATGCGACGGTCGATACCGACTACGGTCTGGACTTCAAGTTCCGGAATACGACCAGCGACTGGATCGCGATCGTCGCGTGGGCGGACGGTGCATGGGTACATTTCGAGATCTGGGGTACCAAGCCGAACTGGCGCGTCGAGGTCGACGATCCTGTGGTCACGAACGTCGTCAAGGCCGATCCGACGCCGGTCTTTCGGGAGTCGCCGGATCTTGCGCCGGGCGATCAGCTCGTCATCGAACGCGCGCGCGACGGTTTCACGGTGACCATCCGTCGCCGAGTCTACGAGGGTGATCGTCTGATCGACGACTGGACGTTGCGCAGCACGTATCAGCCCTCGCAGAACGTCACCCTCGTCGGGCCCCAGCCGTCGCCGACTCCGACCGTCTCTCCGACGCCGGTCGGCGAGGAAGGGACGCCGATTGCGGGCGAGCCGACGCCGGTTCCCCCGGAGCCGACGATGGCCCCGACGCCGGCGCCGTGAACGAGGCGGAAGTGAGGGGCGCATGAATGCGCGGTACGCACGCTTCACCGGGCTCGTCGTCGGTTTCTCCGTTGGGCAGTGGATCGGGCGGGCGGTGCGTGAGCGCGTGGCGAACGCGGCTCCGCCGGGTCTGATCGACTGGGGACGAGCGCGGGAGATCGCCATCAACTTTTCCGGAGGAGTTCGACTCGTTGCCGAGGAGCGCGAGCGAGCTCGGGAGCAGTATCGACACTTCGTCGAGGAACTGGTTCCGGCTGTCGCCGAGTTCATCGGAGTACCGGCTCCTGAGGGCGTTTCGCGGCTGTACGTCTTCGACCGCATCGACTGGATCGACGCGAATCTGGAGAGCTTCGCTGAGATTCTCCGGCCACTGGAGGCGCTGATCCACTTGCCGGACCATCCGCTGGCCCGAATGGGCGCGCTCCTGTGGACGTATCTCGGCCGCTCGGCCGCCACGGTGGAAATCGGCATGGCACTCGGCTTCCTTTCCCGGCGCGTGCTCGGTCAATACGACATCGCTGTGCTCGGGCGGGAACCGGTATCGACCGGAAAGCTCTACTTCGTGGAACCGAACGTCCGCTGGGTGGTGCGCGCCTGGCAGCTCCCGGAACTGGATTTTCGGCGGTGGTTGGTGCTGCACGAGGTCACGCATGCGTTCGAGTTCGAAACGAACGACTGGCTGCGCGACTACGTGAACGGCCTCATCCGGCAATGGGTCGAGTCGCTCCGCCGTGACGTGAGCGTGGGGCGGCGGATCGTCGAAGCGGTCCGGGCAGCGGCCCGTGGGCAGCTCCGTGACGAGCTCAGCTGGATCGAGCTCCTGATGACAGGCGAGCAACGAGAGATCTTCCGATCGCTGCAGGCAGTCATGGCAGTGATCGAGGGGTACAGCAACTACGTGATGCGCGCGGTCGGTCGCACGCAGCTGCCCTCCTACGACGTCATCGAGCGACGCCTGGAGGAGCGCGAGCGGATGCGGACGCCGGTCGAGCAACTCGTGCTGCGCCTGACCGGGCTCGACATCAAGCTGGAGCAGTATCGGCGCGGGGAAGCGTTCTGCCGGGCGGTGGTCGAGCGCTACGGTGCCGAAGGACTGCGATCGCTCTGGAGTTCTCCGAGCGCGTTTCCGCGGTACGAGGAGCTCGGTGATCCGGATGCCTGGTACCGGCGCGTGGCTGGGAGCGTGGGGACAGGATGACGCTCGACGTCTTAAAGGTCGTCGAGAATCTGCGCGAGGCAGTCCGGTCGTCAGTGCGGCAGACGGGTGATGCGCAGAGCGCGCTCGTGCGGCTCGTCCGGAATTTCGACGATCGCGAAGTGCTGCAGCGCATCGAACGGGCCCGGACCTCGTGGCTGCTCGGCGTCGCGCTGGATCGCTACTTCACGACATATTCCGTAGTGGAGCGATCGCTCGGTCGATACACCTGCATCGCGACGGATGGGTCGCTCGTCGCGAGCGACCGTCACGGGCCGCTCTCCTACGCGGTCATCAACATCGGGTACTGCGTCCTGCGCTACGGCGACGTCGCCGATGCCGAGCTCGGTGCCGAGCCGACGGTCCTCTGGCGAGACGAAGATCTGTGGATCACCGAGGAGTCGCGACGCATACCGGTGAGCGGAACGATCCTAGGCATACGGCGCGCGGTCATGGAGCTCGAAACCGGGCTCAGGTTGGCGGCGGCCCAGGATGCTCCGGTGGTCGTCCTCCAGGACGGAACGCTCATTCCGTGGGGATTGGAGGGACAGACGACCGCAGTCGTCAGCTGGGCCTTGCCACGCTTCACCGGTGTTCTCGCAGCCTATCGGGAACGTCGGCTCCCGGTGGCGGGGGTGATCAGCTCGCCGGGGTCACGGGATATCGTCAATGCGCTGCGCGTGGCTGCGTGTGACTATCCCACCCTCGGCAAGCCGGTGGACTGCGATGACTGCCTGCTTCGCGTCCAGCGCGGGGAGCGTCAGCAAGCCTGCAGCATCGTTCCACCGGTGACCGACCGCTGGCTTTTCCAGCGGTCGGAAGCGGTCCGGCTCCAGCCAGGGGATCGAACAGGATGTTTTCGGAGCCAGTCGACGATCCTCCGGCAGTTTCCCGAAGACGATCGAATCGTCTTCTTCTATTTCCATACCGGTACCGAGATCGCTCGGGTGGAGATTCCGCTGTGGATCGCGTGGGATCGGCCGCTCCTCGAGCTGATCCATGCAGTGCTGTGGGATCAGTGCCAGCGCTCCCGAGGGTACCCGCTCGCCTTGCAGGAGGCGCACGAGCAAGCGGTGGTGCACCACCAGGAGCGCGCACAACTCGAGGTACTGATTGACCAGCTGTACGCGCGGCACGGCATCGTCGCCGAACGCTCAGCGAAGGAGCGAAGCAAGCGTGTCCGCTTCGCATGAACCGGTGCGGATCGGGGAAGTCGTCGAAACGTCGACCGTACGGTTCGTCGTCGAGTGCGACGAGATCGACGGGTTGCCGGAACTCGGCTCGTTCGTCCGCGTCGCAGGAGTCGGTGTCGATGCCGTGTACGGTGTCGTCGCCTATGCGGAGACCGGTGCCATCGATCCTGGACGGCGAGTCGTCCGGCGGGGCTCACCGACGCTGCAAGACCGCGCGCTCTACGAAGCGAACCCGGAACTGCGCTTCGTCCTCCGTTCGATCTTCGTTGCCGTCGCAGTGGCCTTCGAGCGGACCGATGACATCGTGTTCCTCGTCCCCCCATATCCACCCCCGCTCCATTACAGCGTCGAGGCAGTGGGCCACTCGGTCGTGGCCCGCTTGACTGCTCGAGCTGCCTATCTGCCGCTCCTCGTGCAGTACGAGGGACCTGTCCCACCGGAACAACTCATCGCCGCGCATCTCCGGTACGTGTACGAAGCACGCGGCCGCGATCGCGAGTGGCTGGAGAACGCTGCCCGAGAGGTGGCTCGGCTGCTAAAACGCGACTACGATCGGTTCTCGGCCGTTCTCAACGCGTTGGAGGGAGCGTTGGGTAACGAGCTCCGCGTTCAGTGACGGAAGTGCCGTTCTCCCGTGAAGACCATCGCGAGACCGAAGCGTTCAGCCGCGGCGATCACTTCGCTGTCGCGACGCGATCCGCCAGGTTGCACGATCGCCGACACCCCGGCGGCGGCTGCAACCTCCACGCTGTCCGGGAACGGGAAGAACGCGTCGCTGGCGAGGACCGCACCCCGCGCACGCTCGCCGGCACGCCAGAGTGCCAGACGAACAGCATCGACGCGGTTGGGCTGCCCCCCGCCGATACCCACGGTTTGTCGTTCGCGAGCGAGGACCACGCCATTCGACAGGACGAACGGGACGATCGACCAGGCGAAGGCGAGGTCGTTCCATTCCTGCTCGGTCGGTAGGCGCGACGTGACGACGCGCCAGCTTTCCGGTGGTCTCTGCGGGAGGTCCGGCGTCTGTACGAGAGCAGCATCGCCGATCGTCCGGACGACGAACGGGGGCTCACGCCAGGGTGCGGCGATGAGCAGGCGCAGCGTCCTGCGACGGCGCAGCAGCTCCTCCGCTTCGCTGTCGATCGACGGCGCGATGATCAGGTCGAAAATGTGCTGAGAGAGCGCTCGACCGACCGTCGGGTCGATGTGGCGGTTCAGCGCGACGATACCGCCGAAAGCCGAAATAGGGTCGGCATCGAAAGCGCGCGAGAATGCCTCCTCGATCGTGGCACCAATGGCGACCCCGCACGGTGCTGCGTGCTTGACGATGACGGCGGCTGGCTCAGCGAACCGAGACACGAGTTGCCATGCAGCGGCGGCATCCTGGAGGTTGTTGTAGGAGAGTTCGGTCTCGCCGATGACGCGCCAGCGGCTCGCCTGGGGTGGGAAGCCGACGACCCGGTAGAGCGCTGCGGCCTGATGCGGGTTCTCACCGTACCGGAGGGAGCCGATCCGCTCGAGCGGGAGCGGCAACAGCTCGGGGAACTGTTCCCGACGGAAATACGCGGCGATCTGCGCGTCGTAGAGAGCGACATGAGCGAAAGCCTTCGCGGCGAGCTCGCGTCGTCGTTCGTGCGGAACCGCGGCCGGACCGCCGGTCGCCAGGTGAGACAGGACACGCGGATAATCATCGGGATCGACGAGCGGAAGCACCCAACGGAGATTCTTCGCAGCGGCCCGGAGCAGTGCTGGCCCTCCGATGTCGATGAGTTCGATCGCTTCGGCCTCGGGAGTCGTCGAGTCGACGTACCGGTCGAAGGGATACAAGTTGACGGCGACGAGCTCGATGGGCTGAAAACCGTGTCGAGCGAGTTCGGCGAGATCCTCGGCACGATCGCGCCGTGCGAGGATCGCAGCGTGGACGGCTGGATGCAACGTCTTGACCCGACCTCCCAGGATCTCCGGAAAGCCGGTCTCCTCCGTCACTTCGCGGACCGCGATGCCGTGTTCTCGGAGAGTCCGGGCCGTTCCCCCCGTCGAGAGGAGTTCCCAACCGAGGTTCTGGAGTTCTCGAGCGAACTCCACGATGCCCGTCTTGTCGGAAACGGACAGGAGTGCCCGCATACCGTTTCCTCCGTGTCATTGCCGGAGCGGTTCGTAGACGACGAGAACGTCCGTACCGAACACCTTGCGGAAGAGGCCAGCACGGGCCTGTGCCTTTTCCACTTCGAGCGTCGGATACGTCGAGGCGCACGCATGGATGGTGATGTAGCCGTCATTGAACTCGACGCGCACGTCGCGCACGAGCTGCTGGTGACTCGCGTCCAGCCCTTCCGCGATGCGCAGGATCGCGGCCAGCTGCTCGACCAGACGACGGAGCGGTTGAGGAAGTCGTTGGAACTGCGGATGTCTCGGCGATGGTTCGGCCGCGCGATGGTAACGGGCGATATTGGCGATGGCGAGCTGCTCGGTACGGTCGAAGCCCTTCAAGGGTATAGCCATGATCCGGTCGAAGCTGTACCGGTGGTGTTGGGGCAGCGATCGAAACTGGCCGCAATCGTGCCACAAGGCGGCCGCGGCGAGGAGATCGCGCCCCTCGATCGGTAGCGCAAAGCGGTCGCGCAGCTGGTCGAACAAGCGGAGCGCGAGATCGGCGACGTGCTCGCTGTGTTCCGGATCGGGCGTTTCGATGGTCGCTGCGGCGCGTGCTCGCTCGAGCGATGGGTCGGATGCTGGCATTCTCCTCCCCCGCCTCCCGGACCAAGTATGCTCCGAGGAGGAAGATACTACAGGCGGTCGACGACGAGACGGAGAATCGCGCGCAGTGTTTCGATGACGCCGACGGATCGAACGGCGATAGCGGGGAATCTCGGGGCACGCATCGGGTTGATATAGCGGTCGAGGACAGGAACCGGCAAAGCGTTCGGAAGGTCCATCTTGTTGTATTGCAATACGAAGGGGAAATCGGTGAATCGCTTACCCTGCCTCGAGAGATTCTGGATCAACTCCCGGAGGCTCTGGAGATTGTCGGCGAGCCGATCCTTCTGCGCATCGGCGACGAAGACGACACCATCGGCACCGCTCAGGACAGCGACGCGTGTCTGTCGATACAGCGCCTGACCCGGCACCGTGTAGAGATGCATCCGCAAACGGAAACCGTGGACCGTACCGAGTTCGACCGGCAGGAAGTCGAAAAAGAGCGTTCTCTCCGATTCGGTATCGATCGAGAGGAGATCGCTTCGGTGCTGCGGCGGCAAGGAACGATGGATCACCTGTAGATTGGTCGTCTTCCCGGACAGCCCAGGGCCATAATAGACGATCTTGGCATGAATCTCCCGAGCAGCGACATCGATGAGTGCCATGGCGTCCGATCACCGCGCTCCGTCGGTCGTAATCAGGAGTGTGGCAGTATGGTTCATCGGACGGTCACCAAGACTTCGTCGTCGCGCGTCCCATAGCGAAGGGTGACCTTGGCCACTTCGGCCTCGGTGACGTGCCCAATGATCCACCCTTCGCCGAGGCGGCGGTGCAGATCCACGATGAAGGAAGGCTCGCCGATCACGACGAAACCGATGCCCATGTTGAAGACCCGGTACATCTCGTCCCAAGCGATCCGACCACGCCGTTGGATCTCGCGGAACAGCTCGGGTATGGGCCATCGGCGTGCATCGACCTCAACGCTGCAGCCGGCAGGAACGATGCGGACGACGTTCTCGGTGAGTCCGCCACCCGTGATGTGCGCCAGGCCGTGAAGACCGTCCTCGTCGAGCGAGTCGCGGAGCAGCGGTACGTAACACCGGTGCGGTGCGAGGAGGAGTTCGCCGAGCGGGCGATCCGACCAGGCAGGCACCTCTTCGAGGAGGGCACGATCGGACCGAGGATCTCCCGAGAGACCCAGGCTGGCCCGGGCGAGGCTGTAACCGTTCGTATGGAGACCGCTACTCGGCAGGCCCAGCACGAGGTCCCCGGGTGCGATCTTCGTCCCGTCGATGATGCGCTCACGGGCGACGACTCCCACCATGCAGCCGGCTAGGTCGTAGGTTCCCGGTTCGTAGATACCGGGCAGTTGCGCTGTCTCACCGCCGATCAGGGCGCAACCGAGTTCGCGACATGCGTCGGCCATCCCGCGGACGAGCTCCAGGAGAATCGTCTCATCGAGCTGGGAGCAGGCGAAGTAGTCCAGAAAGAAGAGCGGTAACGCGCCGCAGGCGAGCAGATCGTTGGCACTGTGATGGACGAGATCGATACCGATGCCCTCGTGGACGCCCCAGGCGCGAGCGACCAAAACCTTGGTACCAACACTGTCAATAGTCGCGACGAGAGCGAGCCGGTTGTCGGTTCCGGGAGCGGCGTAAATTCCGCCGAAGAGACCCGATGGACGGAGCACTTCGGAGGTGAACGTCGTCTGGATTTCGCGAGCGATGCGTGCCTTGACAGAGCCAGCGCGGGAGAGATCCACGCCGGCACGGACGTAGGAGAGCGGTTCCACGGACAACCATCCTCGCTAGTACGTTTCCGAAGGCGCGGCCGATTCGATTCGTGGCCCCAACCGGCGCATGGCCAATCGCAGCCGCCCGAGATTCGCGCTCCCGACGGTGACCAGGACGAGCAGGGTGTCGCGATCCAGAGGTGCGACGAGCAGCAGGTGCCGATCGAACTCGACGATCGCCTGGCGCGGGACGCTGCGCAACTCCTGCCCCAGCGCTTCGAGCATCAGGAGTCCGCTGACCGCGTTCGCGGCGATCGCCTCCGGATCGAGTTCCGTACCAGGTGCCGTGGCCGCTTCGACCAATAGACCATCCGACGTCACGACGAGAGCTGCCTCGAGGCCGTAGTCCCGCTGCAACTGCTGGACGAGCTCACCGAGCGTCACGATGGAACTCCTCGCCTTCGCACCGTTCTCCCTCGCTTCAATTATCGGTTGCAGGACGGGAATCCGCGACAGGAATTTCGTCCTGCGTCGTCGCCGCTAGATTTCGTCCACGGCTGTCACGACGAACGGATCGAGGCGCGGCAGGAGCGATGTCGGGACGCGCGCGGCGACGTAGAGTCCCTCTGCCTGGTACCGTCGTTCCTCGATCGTTCCACGTTCCTCGATCATCGACAAGATTGCGCGCTCGCGGTAGGGAATCAGAAGTCGCACCGGCACTGGACGGGCCACCTGCCGCAACGTGTCGGCGATCCGCTGCCGGAGTTGCGGCAGTCCCTGGCCCGTCAGGGCCGAGACGAGAACGGCGTTCGAGGGAAGATCGAGTTCGCGCGCGACGATTTCGGGATCGACCTCGGGCGCGAGCCGATCGATCTTGTTGAGGACGGTGAGCGTCGGGTAGCGGTCCGCCCCGAGTTCACGGAGCACGCGGCGCACCGTCGCCGCTTGCTCGGCAGCCTTGGGGTGGGTGACGTCGACGACGTGCAGGATGAGATGGGCGTCGAGAATCTCTTCGAGCGTCGCACGGAACGCTGCGACGAGCGTCGTCGGCAACTTGTGGATGAAGCCGACGGTATCCGTGAGGAGCGCGACCTGTCCATCCGGCAGGGCGAGGCGCCGGGTCGTCGGGTCCAGCGTCGCGAACAACTTGTCTTCTGCGAGAACCGACGATCCCGTCAAGGCGTTCAACAACGTGGACTTACCCGCGTTGGTGTATCCGACGAGCGATACGACCGGGAGTCGTTCCTCACGGCGTCGTCGTCGATAGCGTTCGCGATGCCGTCGGACGTCTTCGAGTTGGCGGCGGATCCAGGCGATCCGCTCGCGGGCGCGACGGCGATCGATTTCGAGCTGCGTTTCGCCAGGTCCGCGCAAGCCGACACCTCCGACAGCTTGGCGCGAGAGATGCGTCCACATGCGGGTCAGGCGCGGCAAACGATACTCGAGCTGTGCGAGTTCGACTTGCAGCCGTCCCTCCCGGGTCTGAGCGCGTTGGGCGAAGATGTCCAGAATGAGCGCCGTCCGATCGAGCACCTTGACGCGCAGCGCTTCTTCGAGGTGACGGAGCTGAGACGGCGTTAACTCGTCGTCGGCCAGCAACAGCGAGAATTTCAGCTGGTCGCGCAGTTGGACGAGTTCGCTCAACTTCCCAGGTCCGACATAGTGGCGCGGATCGGGATGGGGCAGACGTTGGACGACCATGCCCACGACCTCGATGCCCACGGTGGCGGCGAGCTGGGCGAGTTCGGCCAGCGAGTCTCGTGGATGCCAGCCGTCGCGTCGCCAGTCGACGCAGACCAAGAGCGCCCGTTCGGTTTCGTCGGGTCGAAAGGAAAGGTTCGTCGTTCTCCTCCGGCTCACGATCGCCCAACGCGACGATACAGGATCGTGTCCTCCACGCTCCTGGAACCATTCTACGCGAAACGAAAACGCCACCGTCGATCGACGGTGGCTTCGGGCTGGGGAGTAGGGATTCGAACCCCAACTAGCTGATCCAGAGTCAGCCGTCCTACCGTTAGACGACTCCCCAACGACCACGGTAAAGTCTAACCGCGATCGTCCGCAGCTGTCAAGGGTTGCACGGAACGCGGATCTGCGTTAGCGTTGGGGCCAGGGTATGGTCGCGGATGGGAGGTGTCGCCATGGGTGTCGGTTACGATCGACCGCTCTATATCCTGGCGTTCGATCACCGGAGTTCGTTCGAAGAGATGGCGGACAAGGCGGGCGTCCCGGAGGGCGAGCGGGAAGAGAGAATCCGGAAGGCGAAGCGGGTGATCTTCGCTGGATTCCAGCTCGCCATCGAGCGTGGCGCGCCGCGCGATGCAGCCGGGATCCTCGTCGACGAGCAGTACGGAGCGGAAGTCGCGCGCGAGGCGCGACAGCTCGGCTACATTCTGGCCATGCCGGTCGAGAAGAGCGGGCAGAAAGTGTTCGACTTCGAGTACGGCGAACGCTTCGGTGAGCACATCCTGGCATTCGACCCGACGTTCAGCAAAGCGCTCGTGCGCTACAATCCGGAGGATCCGGGGGACACCAAGCGGATCCAGCTGGAGCGGCTGAAGCGTCTGCACGACTGGCTGCGCGAGCGCGAGCGCAAGTTCTTGCTCGAGTTGCTCGTTCCCGCGACGAAGGCGCAGTTGGAGCGCGTGGGCGGGGACAACGAGCGCTACGATCGCGAGGTGCGTCCGGATCTGACCCTGCAAGCGATCGACGAGTTCTATGCTGCTGGCGTGGTGCCGGACGTGTGGAAGATCGAGGGGCTGGATCGGCGTGAGGACTGCGAGCGGATGGCCGCGAAGGTGCGGAGCGGCGGTCGGGATCGCGTTAGCTGCGTCGTCCTCGGGCGAGGGGCCGACCCGGCTCGCGTCGATCATTGGCTCCGGATGGGCGCCGGCGTGCCGGGGTATATCGGCTTCGCGATCGGTCGCACCCTGTGGTGGGACGGCGTGCAGGGATACCTGAACGGCTCGCTCAGCCGGGACGAGGCGGCCGAGAAGATCGCCGGGAATTACCTGCGCGCGATCGACCTCTTCGTGGAGGCCTCGCGAGCAGCGATGGTGTAACGGTGACAGCCCCGACACGTCGCGTGTCGGCGGCCTGCGCGGGATGCGCAACCCGCGCAGGCCGCAGTCGTCTCAGCCGCACAAAAAGAAACCGGCTCGCGGGAGCCGGGCCGTTGCGTGACGTTCAGGTGCCGAGGGGCGGGATCGAACCGCCGACACCGTGATTTTCAGTCACGTGCTCTACCAACTGAGCTACCTCGGCTTACTACCGTGCGGCACTCGTGGGCGATAGAGGACTCGAACCTCTGACTTCCACGGTGTAAACGTGGCGCTCTACCAACTGAGCTAATCGCCCGCGAAGTGGTGCCGAGGAAGGGATTTGAACCCCCACGCCCTTTCGGGCACTACCCCCTCAAGGTAGCGCGTCTGCCTGTTCCGCCACCTCGGCACGCCCCTGCCGCCTCGGCAGCACCATAGAGTATAGGCAGCCCGGTTGCCGGCTGTCAAGGGAGCACGGCGACAGCGCTCCCGATCGCCGGCCCGGTCGAGGTGAGAGCTCGGCGTACCTCGACTGACGCCGCTCTACTGCGAAGACGATGGGGAGAGGAATGCCACCACCGTTCCCGAGTTCCTGCGCTGTCGGGCCGCGTCGAGCCGGCGCGCTCGACGGCGGTACGGTCGCCGGCGTGCGATCGCAACCGTGCGAGCTCGATCCTCGGCGAGTCCGCTACGGTTGCCGGTGGCCCGCGACGATTCTCCTCGCTCACCCGAGCGCCTGACGGGGGCCGGTATCGGCGAGCGAAGCGTCCCGCTCCTCAAGGTACGCCGATCGTGCTCCTGAACGATCGCCCGTCACGATGCGCGGTCGTGGCGCCGGAGTCGGCTGACGCGTCGCGTGCTGGCCGATACCGGCGTCAGCAGCCGGCGATGGCGGGCGCTTCGCGCGAGGCCGCCTTCGGACCGAGCTCCGTGCTGGGGAGACCGAGCGTCGGGGCGAGCGTCGTCCGACCCCGTCAGGGAGGTCGCTGCGCTCGGTGCGGAGTCCGCCGTGCTCGAAGCTGGGCGTGCACGGTCCGTCTCACGCGGCGACGAGACGACTGCGGGCACCCTTCGAGGAGGAGCACGGCGGTGGGCTCGCTGCGGCTCGATAGCGACGGTCGATCGATGGTCGGTGGACCTGCACCGCTCGGCGGACTTCGCTTGGGTGCGAGCGCGCTCGAGCCGAACATCGTCCATCCAGCGATCGTGCAAGTCCGCAACTCGAGCCTCCGTTCTCTTGACACTGTCCAAGAAGAGCTGCTAGATTGGACAGTGTCAAGGGAAGGCGCAGGGATCGATGTCAGCCCGACTCCCACCGGAACGACGACAGGAACTGGCGGCCCGTCTGCGGAGCGCCAGGTTACGGGTGACGACTCCCCGGCTCATCATCCTGGATGCGCTCCTGCGGGTCGGCGGACACCGCTCCGTCGAGGACGTGCTCCGGCACTTGCAACGAGAGGGTATTCGGCTGCCGCGCGCGACCGTGTACAACGTCATCCGCTCGCTCGTGTCATCCGGCCTGGTGATGGTGGCCGACGTCGGGCCGGGGCGGATGCTGGTGGAATCGGCGGAACGGTGGCATCACCACTTCGTCTGTCGCGAGTGCGGGTCAGTCATTGACGTCCCCTGTGCGGTCGGTGCGAAGCCTTGCCTGGAGCCTGACTTGCCAGGGGCGGAGGTGGAGGAAGCGCAGATCATCTGGCGCGGTGTCTGTCCCCGCTGTGTCGCCGCACGGGCGGAAGGGGGCCTCGATGCGAGAGACCAGGAGACGCTGTCGCGCCCCACCGGTGGATCGATTTAGCGGGAGCACGGAGGCGTCGGTGCCGCTTCGTACAGTTCGAGGGAGGGAGTACGATGTATCTGCGCATCGATCGGTTGCAGATCGAGTTGCCGCAACCGAAGGAACCGGATCCCAATGCGGCGGCGGCCGTCCAGGAGCTCCTGGGTGGCCGGTTCGGCGAGATGTCCACGCTGATGAACTACACCTATCAGTCCTTCAACTTCCGCGGTCGCGACAAGCTCCGGCCGTACTACGACCTGATCGCGAACATCGCGACCGAGGAGCTGGGCCACATCGAGCTGGTCGCGGCGACGGTCAACCTCATGCTCACCGGCACGACCAAGCCAGGCGCGCCCGAGACGGCGCCGCTCGCGCCGGCGGTCAACCTCCGGAACACGCATCACTTCATCGCCACGGCGCAAACGGCGCTGGTCGGGAACTCCATGGGGGCCTTCTGGCACGGTGACTACGTCTTCTCCAGCGGGAACCTGATCCTCGACCTGCTGCACAACTTCTTCCTGGAATGCGGCGCGCGGCTCCACAAGATCCGGGTCTACGAGATGACTACGAATCCGGTGGCCCGGGAGATGATCGGCTATCTCCTGGTCCGCGGCGGTGTCCATGCGACCGCTTACGCGAAGGCTCTGGAGACGTTGACGGGCGTCCAGGTCACCAAGCTCCTGCCGATTCCCAACATCGAGAACAGCAAGTTCCCCGAGGCTCGGAAGTACGAGGCAATGGGGGTCCATCGACGCCTCTATCGCTTCAGTCCCGACGATTACCGCGAGATCGCGAAGATCTGGCGCGGTCCGTCGCCGGCCGGCGATGGGGACCTGGAGGTCGTCGACGGTCCGCCGGCCGGTGGACCGGTGCCGGATCTTCCGGAGGTCCCGGAGGAATTCGCGCCTGGCCTCGCGCCGGAGGAGATCGCCGAGCTCGCCAAGAAGCTCGCGGCGAGCTGAACTCGAACACTTCTCGCTGCTCACCACGGTTCGGGGGCCGGAAGCTTCCGGCCCCCGACTTCGTTGCGATCCTCCGATCCTGGGATCCGGCATCAACTCTTCGCTAGCTCTTCTTCCTCCGGGTACACGATCCGCAGATGCAGCTCGCGTAGCTGTCGCTCGTCGAGCGGTGAGGGAGCCCCCAGCATCAAGTCCTGGGCACGTTGGTTCTTCGGGAAGGCGATCACCTCCCGGAGCGACGACTCACCGGCCAGGATCATGACCGTGCGGTCGAGTCCGGGTGCCATACCGCCGTGCGGTGGGGCACCGTACTCGAAGGCGCGGAGAAGGTGGCCGAAGCGCCGTTCGATCTCGGCGTCGTCGTATCCCATGATGGCGAAGATCTTGTTCTGAATCTCGCGTCGATGGATGCGGATGCTGCCCGTGCCGAGTTCGTACCCATCGGCCACCAGGTCATAGGCTTTGGCGCGAACCCGTACTGGATCGCTGTCGAGGAGCGGGACGTCCTCGTCGCGTGGACTGGTGAAGGGGTGATGCATCGCTTCCCAACGCCGCTCCTCGTCGTTCCACTCGAAGAGCGGCGGGTCCAGAACCCAGCAGAAGGCGTGAACCGACTCGTCGACCAACTTGCGATCGCGAGCCACCTGCAGCCGGAGTCGGCCGAGCACGTTGGCGGCGACGCTCTCGACATCGGCGACCAGGAGGAGCAGGTCACCGGGCCCGGCGCCGAAGCGTTCGGCGAGCGTCGCGATCTCCGTATCGGAGAGGAACTTCGCGACCGGCGAACGTGCGGTCAGTCCGCCGTCTTCTCGTTGCAGGGCGAGCCACACCAGTCCCTTCGCCCCGAAGGTACGAGCGAGTTCGGTCAATTGGTCGAGCTGCGACCGTGTCGCCTCGGCGTAGCCGGGCACCGCGAAGCCTCGCACCACTCCGCCGGCAGCGAGCGCGCTCTTGAAGACGCCGAAGCCGGTCGAGGCGAAGACGTCGGAAACGTCCTGGATCTCGAGACCGAAGCGCAGATCTGGCTTGTCGCTCCCATAGCGCAGCATCGCCTCGGCGTAGCTCAGGCGCGGGAACGGCTTCCGCTGAAGCGGTTTCGTGGCGAACCGCTCGAACAGTTCGGTGTAGAGCCCCTCCACGAGTTCCAGGATGTCCTCGACGTCGACGAATGACATTTCGAGGTCGATCTGCGTGAACTCCGGCTGTCGATCAGCCCGGAGATCCTCGTCGCGCATACAGCGGGCGATCTGGTAGTAGCGGTCGAAACCGGCGACCATGAGCAGCTGCTTCAACTGTTGGGGCGACTGCGGCAACGCGTAGAAGTGACCGGGGAAGATCCGGCTGGGGACCACGTAGTCGCGCGCACCCTCCGGGGTGCTCTTGATCAACATCGGCGTTTCGATCTCGACGAAGTCTCGCTCTTCCAGGTACTGGCGGACGAAGCGCACCACCTGGTGCCGCAGCAGGAGGTTCCGCTGGAGACGAGCTCGCCGGAGATCGAGATATCGGTACTCCAGTCGCAGCGACTCGTCGACGTCGGTTTCCTCGGCGATCGGGAACGGCGGCGTTTTCGCCGGATTCAGGATCTCGATTCGCTCGGCCACGACCTCGATCTCGCCGGTCGGCAACGCTGGATTGACGGTGCCTTCCGGGCGTGCGACCACTCGCCCGGTCACCGCGAGTACGTACTCGGCACGGATGCGTTCCGCGGTCGCATGAGCCTCCGGCGAGTGCGCAGGGTTGGCGACGACTTGGGTGATGCCGTAACGGTCGCGGAGATCGAGGAAAATCAAACCCCCGTGATCGCGACGACGATGCACCCACCCCTTGAGCGTCACGATGCGCCCGACGTCACCGCTGCGGAGTTCGCCGCACGTGGTGTAGCCACGGGATCCGGCGCGCCGGGTCGAGAGCGTGGCGTCACTCATCCCGGACTCCTTCCTCTGCGTGCGCAGCTTCTTTCGACCAGTCGACTAGTTCGCGTTCGAGTTCGTCGCTCCAGGTGCGGACAACGAACTCGAGATTGATACCGAGCCGCACGGCCTCGACCAGCACGGGAACGAGGCGGGCCAGGAGAGAGCGCTCGGTATCGACGGCCGATCGTGGGGCCGATGCACCGAGTTCGTCGAGCCGTTCCGGACGGACACGCTGCAAGCGCTCGAGGAGCTCCTGAGCGCGAGCGAGGGCCGGGAGCGTTCGCGGGACCATGCTGTGACGACGCGGTTTCCCGGCACGCTCAGCGGCCTTGATCTGTTCCCATCGCGCGAGCACCTGGCTCGCCGACTCGGCTCGACTCTGGCCGAACACGTGGGGGTGCCGGCGAACCAACTTCTCGATCACCGAACCGACGACCTCTTCGTAGACGAATGCGCCTCGTTCTTCGGCGATCTGCGCATGCATGAGGACTTGGAGCAAGACATCGCCGAGTTCCTCTCGCAGAGCGTCGTCGTCGCCGTGATCGATCGCCTCGAGCGCCTCGTAGGTTTCCTCGAGGAGATGCCGCCGCAGAGAGCGGTGCGTTTGTTCGCGATCCCATGGACAGCCGTCCGGCGCTCTCAATCGCGCCACGACCCGTTGCAAGGCTTCCGTGACCGGCGCGTCGAGCGGATCGAGCGGCGGGAGATAGAGCGCCGTCGTCGCATCGTAGTCACGATGGTCGAGTTCGTAGAGGGGGAACCGGGCCACGTGGGCCGTGCTCGTTCCGGCTGCAGCGATGACGACCACCGTCGTGTCAGCCGGGTAAAGGCGTTCGAGCGCGAGTTTGACCGCGGAAGCCAAGATCCGATCGTACAGCTGGCCGACCAGAGCGGGGCGGAGCGGAGAGAGCGGCAAAGAGCCGCCACCGAAGGGTGCAGCCTCCGCGCAGCTCGCGAGCTCCAGAGCGTCGACGATCTGGAGATTCGCAGCGAGCGCGTCGATACCGAGGAGGGCGAGCGCTGCGTCGATGAAGCTGAGGCCGGGCACGATCGCGCAGGATATCCCGTGGGCCGGTGCGTCGGTGAGGAGCCGTCGCACGGTCGCTTCGCCGACGAGCGGATGCCCGGGGACGGCGTAGACGAGCGATCCTTCCCGCGCTCGGTCGATCACGCGCGCGACGATCCGGTCGTAGACCTCTTCGAACGTCGAGGCGGTTTCGTAGAGATCGTCGCAGGATTCCCAGCGTTCGCTCCCAGCGAATTGTCGCGCGACCGGGTGGTGACGGGTCCTCAGCAAGACCCGGTGCGACCGAAGCAGTTCGGCGACCCCGGTGGAGAGATGCGCCGGGTCTCCTGGACCGAGCCCGACGATGGTCAGGCGGTGCAGCGGCTCCATATGCTCACCGCTGACCCGGGTTCGAGCTCTCTCCACCCAGGCTCAGGACGGCGAGGAAGGCCTCCTGAGGAATCTCGACGTTCCCGATTCGCTTCATCCGAGCCTTGCCTTCCTTCTGCTTCTCCAAGAGCTTGCGCTTCCGCGTGACGTCGCCGCCGTAGCACTTGGCCAGCACGTTCTTCCGGATCGCGCGGATCGTCTCGCGGGCGATCACGCGGCTGCCGATCGCCGCCTGGATCGGCACGTCGAACAACTGGCGCGGGATCAGGGTGCGCAGTTTCTCGACGAGTTCGCGCCCGCGGGCATAGGCTTGATCCCGGTGACAGATCAGCGACAAGGCATCGACGCGCCGGCCGTGGACGAGGATATCCAGCTTGACGAGTTCCCCCGCCCGGTAACCGATCAATTGGTAGTCCATCGAGGCGTAGCCCTGGGAACGCGACTTGAGCTGGTCGTAGAAGTCGACGATCAGTTCCGCCAACGGGACGTCAACCGTGAGGCGTACCCGTTCTTCCCCGAAGTACTCCATCTCGACCAGCTGTCCGCGACGGCTCGTCACGAGATCCATGAGATTCCCAATGTAACGGGTCGGCGTCAGGATCGTCGCCCGTGCCCATGGCTCGCGGATCTCCTCGATCTCGCCGGCTGGCGGCATGTCGGCGGGCGAGTCGATGAGCACGCGCGTGCCGTCGCGCTTGACGACCTCGTACTGCACGCTCGGGGCGGTCGCGAGGAGCTCGAGCTTGTACTCCCGCTCGAGCCGCTCCTGAATGATTTCCATGTGGAGCAGCCCGAGGAAGCCGCACCGGAAACCGAAGCCGAGCGCTTCCGACGATTCGGGTTCGAAGACGAGCGCAGCGTCGTTCAGTCGCAGCTTTTCCAGCGCGTCCCGGAGTTCTTCGTAATCGTCACTGTCGACCGGATAGAAGCTGGCGAAGACCATCGGCTTGACCGGACGATACCCGGGGAGCGGTTCGGCCGCGGGCCGGTCGGCATGCGTCACGGTGTCCCCGACTTGGCAGTCGCGCACGACCTTCAGGCCGGTCGCGATGTACCCCACCTCTCCGGCCGAGAGCTGGTCGACCGGTGTCATCAGCGGACGGAACTGTCCCAACTCGAGGGCTTCGCCGATGGCCTGGCTCGCCATCATGCGGATCGGGTCGCCGACGCGGAGCGTACCGTCGACGATCCGCACGTAGGCAACGACACCCTTGTAGGGATCGTAGTGCGAGTCGAAGATGAGCGCCCGAAGGGGTGCGTCAGCCGAGCCACTGGGTGGTGGGATCCGACGCACGATCGCTTCCAGGATCTCCTCGACGCCCGTTCCTTCCTTCGCCGACGCGAATACGATCTCCTCCGGGAGGAGGCCGAATTGGTCCATGAGATCCTGGGCGACCTGCTCCGGCATCGCGTTCGGGAGATCGATCTTGTTGACGACTCCGATCAGGGTCAACCCCAGTTCGATCGCGAGCATCCCATGGGCGAGGGTCTGCGCCTCGATGCCCTGCGTCGCATCCACCACCAGGAGCGCACCCTCGCAGGCAGCGAGACTGCGCGATACCTCGGCCGAAAAGTCGACATGTCCCGGAGTATCGATCAGATTCAGAATGTACGTTTCTCCGTCGCGGGCGCGATACTGCATACGGACCGCCCGCGCCTTAATCGTGATCCCCTTCTCGCGCTCGAGATCCATGGAGTCGAGAACTTGCTCGACCATCTCCCGATCGCTGATTGTCTGCGTCGCTTCCAGCAGACGATCAGCGAGGGTCGATTTGCCATGGTCAACGTGCGCGATGATGCTGAAGTTCCGGATGCGCGTCTGGTCTACCATCGTCGATCGAGTGCTCCGCCGAGCTCCGACATCACCATTCAAGTATAGCCTCGCACAGGCGCCGAACCGGCCGAGGTAAGCGTGCCGACGCGGCGAGGAAGACGGACCGGGCATCCGATTGGCGGGCGAGGAGGAGGACGACCGCGTAGGCGATGCCGAGACTCGCGAGTGTGTACCCGAAGACCAGCAGTTGGCCGATCGAACGACCTCGAGCGGGGTCGGTCGCCTGTTCCAGCGGGCGCGCGAACCAATGGGCGGCGACCGTCAACGCGACGACCGCCGGCACCGCACGTCCGAGGCCCCGGAACAGCGGTCCGTACGGGATGCCGAGCGAGCGGCGCAGCAAGTAGGCTAGGACGAACATCTCCAGCGTCGTCGCGAGCGCGAGGCTCAGGGCGAGACCACGGTGCCCGAACGGGTGCATCAGGGCGAGACCGAAGACTGTGTTCGCTCCGACCGCGACGAGCGCGGCGAGGACCGGGGACCGGCTGTCCTTGAAAGCGTACGAAAGGCGTGTCAGGAGCTCGACCACGGCGTAAGCGAGGAGCCCCGGTGCGAACCAGCGGAGCGCCTCGGCCACGAGCGACGTGGAGGTGGCCGTGAAGGCGCCGACCTGGAAGACCGTTTGCACGATGGCGCGAGGAAAGAAACCGAAGAACACGACCGCCGGGAGGGTGACGAGCACCGCGATCCGCAAGAGGGGAGCGAAGGTCCGATGCAGGTCCTCGAGCGCACCGGCGCTGCGGTACTGGGCCAGCGTCGGGAAGAGCACGGTGGCCAAGCTCAGCGCGACGACGCCGTGCGGCAGGAGAAAGATCTGGTACGCGTACTGGAGAGAAGCGATCGACTGGTGACCGAGACGTGATGCGAGATTGGTCGTAACCAGGAGATTGACCTGCATCGCGGCCTGCGCGATCAGCCGCGGGCCGAGGAGCGACAGCACTTCCGGTAATCCGCGGATGCGTCGACTCAGCACCACGCGGAAGCGCCACCCTGCCCGATGGAGCGCGCTCAACTGGAGCGTCGCGTACGCTGCCGCTCCGAGCACGACGCCGTAGGCAAGTCCGTAGATGCCGGCGAATGGTGCCAGGACGATGGCTCCGAAGATGATGCCGAGGTTGTACAGCAGCGGAGCGAAAGCCGGCGTCGCGAATCGCGATTCCGACTCGAGCATCGCCTTCGCCGCCGAACCGGTGCCGAGGAAGAGGGGCGAGAGCATCAAGATCCGAGTCAGGTTCGCGGCGAGTTCCTGCGTGTCCGACGGGAGGCCGGGCGCGACGACGAGACGGATCAGCGCGTCAGCGACGACGAGCGTGCTCGCCGTCACGACCAGGAAGACAGTCAGGGTCAAAGTGAGGAGCGCATTGGCGAGCCGCCACGCTGTTTGCCGGCTCTCCTGGGTCAGCAGCTCGATGTACACTGGAATGAAAGCGGAGCCGAAAGCCCCGCTCATGACGACCAAAAAGACGAGATCCGGCAGCCGGAACGCAGCGACATAGGCATCGTAGTCCGGAGAGGTTCCGAACCGCGCGGCGATGAGGATGTCGCGGACGAGCCCGAGGAGACGGCTCGCCACGAAGAGCGAGGCCACGACGACGGTCGCGCGGGCCAGGCTCGTTCCTTCTCGGTTCTCGGCTACGCGTTGCATCGATACTCCGCATTCATCGGCCCCAAATGGTACCCGAGCCTGGGAAGCTGGAAGTGACGCTTCGCCGTCAGCGACTCGCAGGCGGATGTTCGCGTGTTAGACTGAGATACCAGTGAAAAGGTGTGACGGTCCGTAGACGAGGGGGTTGGAGCCTTGCCCAATACGAAGTCCGCAGCGAAAGCACTCCGGCGATCCGAACGACGGCGTCTCCGGAACCGTATGTGGCGCTCGGCCGCACGCACGTTCATCAAGAAGGCCCGGAAGCTGATGGAGGCGGGAGATCTCGAGGCAGCCGCGAAAGCGATCGGGGATGCGATCTCGACTCTCGACCGTGCTGCCGCCAAAGGGGTCATCCACAAGAACAACGCGGCGCGCCGGAAGTCGCGGTTGATGAAGCGGTTCAACGCGCTGGTCAAAGCACGCCTCGCGCAGCAGGGACAGCAGCCAGCGAGCTGACCGGCGACGACGTCAGTTCCGAGGAGGCTGCGTTCGGTGGTAGAGCGTCGCGAGGACCGCCGTCAACGCAGCCTCCGCGTCGCTCAGCGTACCCCGCTTGAGGCTCGCATCGATGGTTCGCAGAGCCGCGAGCGCCTGCCGGGCGTGCGCGAGCGTGGCCCGAGACGAGATGCGCCGTGCCTGACCGATCCGATTGGTCGGGATGCCGGTCGCAGCCTGCACGACCTCCGCTGGCTGGTGGGGCGACAGGTGAGCTGCGAGCACGGTCTCGAAGTGGGCGGCGATCTGGCCGAGCAAAGCCTCAGCTGGTGTCCCAGCTTCGAGCGCTCGTGTCAGCTCGCGGACGATGGCATCGTCCCGTTCCCGACGGATAGCGTCGACCAGGGCCCAACCGAGGGGAGCTTCTTCGGGAGCCACGAGTCGGTGGACGAGCGAGCTCGACACCACCTGGTCCGGATAGGCAGCCAGGGCGAGTTTCGCGATTTCCGCATCCAGGCGAGCGAGGTCGATCGTGGAGGAAGCCTCGTCGTTCTCTCGGCCACGAGGAACGGATGTGGCCTCCCCGCCTGCGTCGAGCAAGGCGACGAGTTCACGGGCCGCGTCGGGTTCGACGGTGACGCCGTAGCGGGCGGCTCGCTGCTGGACCCATGCGACGAGTTCGGAACCACGCGGCGGCGCACAGACGATCGAGGACAGCCGGGTGCCGAGCGTGCGACGCAGCTGGTCGAGCGCCGGTGCCGGCAGTTCGTGTTCCAGGCAGATGAGATGGGTCGTGGCCGGAACGCTCTGCAGGCGAGCCACCAACGACTCGTCGAGATGGCTACCTCGGAGGTGCGCGACGAGGAGTTCTTCGACCACGATCACGCGCGCTTCTCCGAACAGCCCAGGCGACAGGGCTGCAGCGAATATCGTTTCCGGCGACGTGCCGGCGGGGAAACGCGTGGTCGATAAGCCCGAAGGATCCACCTGCGAAAGCAGCCCGACCAAGCGCTCTCGCCGCTGAAAATCGCTCGCTCCGTGCAGGATCGTGACCATCGATTCGGCCCCGCTTCCACCGTCCCGCACACGAGAGTGTATCGTTTCCGTGCGGTTCCGATCGGAGGAAGCGGTGAGGCGCGCGCTCTGGATCCTTCTCCTGGTTGGTTTCTCGCTTTTGCCTCAACGCGGGCCGGCTGCCGTGCGAGCCGAGAGACCCTTCGCCCTTCCTTTCGCCGAGCCACCCGGGGTCTCCACCTGGTTCGTCAGCCAGTGGTACGGGAACACGGTCAGTGCGTTCCGCAATCGCGCGTCCTTGTATGCGGCAGGCCAAGGCCTCCATTTCGGAGTCGACTTCGCGGCGCGCTGTGGAACGATCGTGCGCGCCATCGGCGATGGGACCGTGGTCGCGGTCGACGGGCCGTATGGGGCTGCACCGCACAACGTCGTCATCGATCACGGGAACGGGTACCGGTCGCTCTACGGGCATCTCTTGGAGCGGTCGCCCCTCCAGGTGGGGCAGAAGGTGCGGCGCGGGGAGCCGGTGGGGGAAGTCGGGGATCCGGCCGGTCCACGGTGCGACCGAGCTCCTCACTTGCACCTCGAGATCCGCGACACGACGATGCGGCGTGCGTACAATCCGGTGACGCTCATCGACGCGGACTGGCCGAGGCTGACGCTGGGGCTCAGGCTACCCGGCCAGCAATTCATGCTCTCCTACGACGATCCGGAACGCTGGCGTCTACCGTCATCGCAGCCGGAGGTCCTGTTCGGGGGACCTCGCCTCAACGACTGGCGAGGAACGTGGCCGCCTTCGTGATCGGTTGGGCACGGTGTTATGCTGCCTGCTCGTTTCGGACTGGTGTGGCTGCTCGTGTTCTCGTTCTCGCTCGCCTGCACGGTGCAGCACCTGTCTCTTATACACATCTGACGCTGCCGACG
>JANZZC010000069.1 GCA_026419575.1 Thermomicrobium sp.
GTTCTCTCCACTGCTGGCGATGGCTCAGCGCACTTCCAGGTCGGCCCGAACAGCGGTCATAGCTATCTCGTGGCGTTCAGCCGGGTGTTGGTCGACAGCAACGCGGCAACACCAGCTGCGCTCCAGAACCTGTACGCCCAACTGACCAACTTCCAGGATCAGGTCGACAACTCACCAGGAACCAACGCACAACAAGTTCAGGCGGCCCAAGACCTGATCACGGCGATCGACGGCGCGATCAGCTACGTCAACCAGGTGCGCTCGAACCTCGGTGCGGCGCAGAACCGGCTCGAGCACACGATCGCCAACCTGGGTGTCCAGCACGAGAACCTCACCGCCTCGGAGAGCCGGATCCGCGATGCCGACATGGCCCAGGAGATGGTCACCTTCACCCGCAACCAGATCCTCCAGCAGGCGGGCGTCGCCGTCTTGGCTCAGGCGAACGCGATGCCGCAGTCGATCCTCTCGCTCCTGCGCTAGTCTCGCAGTCGCTGCGCCCCGGTCGGGATCCGTCCCGGCCGGGGCGTCGTCGTTGGCGGACGGCCGAAGCCACTCGCGGCGGCAGGGCGTTGTCCGGTCCGCAGCACGGGCCGCGGTGGCACGCCCGGTGTCCTGCCGAGGACAGGCGTCGGGTGTCGGCGGGCGGGGACGAGCGGAGAGGGCGTGGCGAGCGGCTGGGAGGTGCGGGATGCTCGAGGCGATCAGGAGCGGGACTGCAGGGAGGTCTCAGGGGCCGGGCACGGAGCTGGGTGTCTCGGCACGCCGCGTGCGGCTGTCGACAGCGGGTACCGGCCCAGCACCGGCGCCGGTCGTCGCACTGGTCGAGGTGACCGTGGAACGAGCGGTGGACGGGAGACCGGTGCGACTGCGGGGCGCCTCGGCATTGCACGGGGTGACGACGTGGTTCGCGGTCGACCTGACCAGCGGACAGGCGACGGTCCAAGACGCCCGCGGGTGGCGCTGGTCGGGAGAGGTCGCGAGAGCCCCGCTGCCCCTCGACGCGCTGGTCGCGGCAGCGGCGGCGCCGGACTCGCCCATCGCCCGACCGGCCGAGGCGAGCGCACGGCAGCAGCGCGTGGCGCTCGGTCCGCTGCAGGTCGCGGCGACGCGGGTGACGGCGCCACGGGAGGAGACGCAGGAACTGCTGGTGCGGGTGGACGACGCCGAACTCCTCGCGAAGATCCGCGCGACGCGGGCGATGGTGGACTGGCAGGCGCTGGTGCTGCGCTGGTTGGCGGGCAGTCGGCGCGTGCCGTGAAGGGCGGGCGAGGCTCCGGGCGGACCGCGCAGGGGGCGCAGGTGCGATCGACCGAGGTCCTGTGCGGGCGCGCTGCGGCGCGTCTGGACGGCGGGGCTGTACCAGTCGCGGTGAGGCGCCGTGGACGGCGCCCGTCGTGGCCCGGAGCGCGATGCAGCGTGTCCCTGTGAGTGGGCATGGAGATGGCAGACCTGCGTCGGGGCGTCGTTCATGGCGCCCGTGTGACGCGTTCCTCGGGCACTCCGCGTCGGTGCCACGCAGGTCGGGGCGCCGTGGATGGCGCCCGTGTCGCTCGCGGATGCAATGGAGCGCGCCGCGACGGGCTGTGCCGCGCGGAACCGTGTCTCGTACCTGCAGGCGCTGCCGGCGGGGCGCCGTTCAAGCGCTGCGGGCGGTCTGCCGTTCTTTCCACTATGAGGAGCGCGGTCTGGCGAAGGAGAGGACGATGACCGAAGAACTCCTGAGACGGGTCGGGGACAAGATTTTCCCGTGTCTCGGGTTCAGCCCGACGGAACTGCTCTGGCAGCGGCTGGCCCGCGTCGTGCAGCAGGAAGCGCGGCGAGCCGGGGCAGCCAGCGTCGAGGAGTTCCTCCAGCGCGCCGTCCGCGGCGAGCGTCCGGTACTCGAGGCGATCTGCCAGGGACTGACGATCAACGAGACGTACTTCTTCCGGGAACCGAAGCACTTCGACGCGCTGCGCCAACTCCTGCCAGAACTGGCGCAGATCCAGCGGCCCCTGCGCATGCTCTCGGCTGGCTGTTCGAGCGGTGAGGAGCCGTACTCGCTGGCGATGACCGCGCAGGACGTGCTCGACCCGCTCGGTCACCCCTTCGAAGTGCTCGGCGTCGACTTCGACGCCGAGGCGCTGGAGCGTGGCCGGCAGGGATGCTACCGGGCATGGTCGTTCCGCGACCAGGGGATGGAGCGAGCGCGCCCGTACCTGGAGCAGCGTGGTGACCTGTGGTGCGTCCGCGATGCGGTCCGCCAGCGAGTCCGGTTCGAGCAGATCAACTTGATCGAGCGGGTGCCGCCTGGGCCGTTCGCGGTCATCTTCTGCCGCAACACCCTGATGTACTTCACGGGCGAACACCGCCAGTCGATCGTCCAACGTTTCACCGAGGCGCTCCTCCCTGGTGGAATCCTCGTCATCGGTTCCGCCGAGACCTTGGACCGACCGCCAGCCGAGCTGGAGCGGGTGAGCGTGGCTGGCGGATACCTCTACCGCAAGCGGGCACGCAGTGCACCCGCGCCGGTCACGGTGCGGGAAACGGGCGAACCGGTCCGCGTGCTGCTCGTGAGCCCGTCGCCCGTGACGCGCGTGGCGATCCGCCAGGCGATCCGCCTCTTGCCGACCGTCGAACTGGTCGGCGAGGTGCGAACGCTCGAGGAGGCGCGGGCCCGGCTCGAGGAGCACGGTCCGGCGGTCGTCATGGTGGACGCGCTCGAAGACGGGACGGTACTCGAGCGTCTGGCTGCGCTGCAAGGATGGCCGCTGCTGGTAGTCGCCGGGCCGTGGGTCGCAGTGCCCCGCGGCATCGCAGCGGTGCACGTGTCGGAGCTGGTGCCCGGTGCGGTGCGGCGGATCGCATCGGAACTCGGTGACGCGATCGCTGCGACCTGGTCCCGGTCGCGCGAGCGCCTGCGCGCGGAAGGGATAGCTCGACTCGCGAGCGGCGCGTCCGGAAGGCGCGCGAGTGCGCCGGCTGCTGCGGCTCGTGCCAACGGGCGGAACGAGAGCGGTCCCCTCAGCGAACCGCTGCGGCGAGCGGCCGACCGGTTGCTGCTCATCGGTTCCTCGACCGGTGGGCCAGCGGTGGTGGCGGACCTCGTCGCAGCTCTTCCGGTCGGGCTCGGTCTCGGCGTGCTGGTGGTCCAACACATGCCGCCGAACTTCACCCGCAGCTTCGCCGAGCGGCTGGCGCGGGTGGGCGAGTACGCAGCCCGCGAAGCGGAGGACGGCGACCAGCTGGTCGCGGACACGGTGCTCGTGGCACCAGGGGGGCGGAACGTCCTGCTCACGCGGGCGGGGCGGATCCAGGTGGTACCGCCGGAACCGGAGGACATCTACGTGCCCAACGTCAACCGGGCCTTCGTCTCGGTGGCGCGGGCCGGACTGGGGCCAGGCGTCCTGGCGGTGATCTTGACCGGGATGGGGGACGACGGAGCGGTCGGCATGGCGGAGCTCCGGGCGGCGGGAGCGTACACCGTGGTGCAGCGGCCGGAGGAGGCAGTCGTCGCGGGGATGATCGAGGCGGCCATCGCCCGAGGAGGGGTACAGAAGGTGCTGCCTACTGCCGATATCCCGAGTGAGGTCGTGCGCTGGGCACAGCGCGGGGTCGTGACAGCCCGGGGCTGAGCCGAGGACAGAGCGGAGAGCGGAAAGGAGGCATGCCATGTTGAAGGTCCTGATCGCCGACGACTCGAAGATGATGCGCGTCATGCACGTACGCTCGCTGCGCCAGGTGGGATACGAGGTGGAAGCGTCCGAGGCGAACAACGGTGAAGAGGCGCTGGCGCTGTTCGAACCCGGCACGTTCGACCTGGTGATCGTGGACTGGAACATGCCGGGGATGGACGGGGTCGAGTTCGTCCGGGCCGCGCGCGAGAAGGAGCAGGGGAGCGGGAAGCGGACGCCGATCCTGATGATCACCAGCCAGAGTACCGAAGAACAGCTGCTGAAGGCGAAGGAAGCCGGAGTGGACAACCTCCTGACGAAGCCGGTGACACCGGAAGCGCTCGGTGCCGCGCTCGAGATGCTGTTGGCTCGGGCCTGAGCGGCGGGGACAGCACGGGGAGGAGCGGTAGCGTGAGCCACGCGATCGTTCAGGAACTGACGACGAGCGGTCGGCTGGTCGCGTTCATCGGCCAGGCGGCGAAGGAAGCGCTCGAGCCGCTGTGCGGTACCGCGGTGACGGTGGTCGGGGAGGCGGAGCTGCCCTGGGCGCATCCGCCGGTCGGGATCGCGCTGGTGACGGTGGTAGACACGAGCGGCGGTGGATTCCAGGCGGTGGTCTGGCTGGGTGGGGAGCTGGAGGCCCTCGCCTCGGTGGCCGAGGTGTTGCTCGGCGAACGGCCGGACGGCGAGGACGAGATGCTGCAGGACGCAGTCCGGGAACTCACCAATATCCTGGCAGGTCAGATTCAACGGCACTTGGCCGGAGTGGGACTGCAGATGGGGCTCGGGCTACCGGTCTACGTGAGTGGGGCGAAGAGCCTCAACGTCGGTGCGAGTCTCGCCAGCGGAGCAGCGGTGCGTGTCCAGATCGCGCTGCCCGACCAGCCGGTACTCGACGTCGGCTTCGCGGCCAAGGAGGGCTAGCAGCGAGGAGCGAAGCATGTCGGTCAAAGTCGCGCCGGTCTTTCCAGCGTCCGCGCCGCTCACGCGCAACCCGAAGGTGCCACAGAAGTACCGCGCTGTCCTGTGGGAGCAGCACCTGCTGCCGACGGTCGCCGAGAACCTGGCGACCCTGCTCGGGATCGCGGTGGGGTTCTTGCCGGAGTCGGTCGTCGGGGCCAAGTTCGAGCGGGCGAAGTTCCCGCCGCAGTCGGGTTGGGCGCTGGCGCGCTTCCGCGTCAACCTCCAGGAGGAACAGGTCCAGGCGTACCTGCTGCAACCGTTGGCCGAGGCGCTGGACTGGGGGGCGATCGGGATGCGGCGGCCGCCGGCGACCCGCGAGGCTCCGGCAGTCGGGAAGGACGGCGTGCAGCTCAGCGAAGCGCAGGAGATGGACTTGGCAGCCTACCACGAGGTGTGCAACGTCGTGACCTGCGGGGTGCTGGCGCGGGCCTGGCGGAGCAAGCTCGAACGACCGCTCTACATTCTGCTCGACGGGGTCGACGCTGTGACGCCGTCCCAGTTTCCGACCGAACTCGACCAGGGGACGTGGTTCATCTTGCAGGCGAGTTTCGGGTACAGCGAGCGGCCGGTCAAGCCGGTCAAGGGACAACCGCCGCAGTACGACAAGCAGACGGTGTGGCTCTTCGTCGTCCCCGAGTCGCTGGCGCTCAAGGCGCTCTGGGGAGCACCGGACGGAAAAGAGAAAGACAAGACCGCCTGGCTGGCCAGCACCGGCCAGTGGAAGTGAACGGCATACCGAGACACGCCGGCCGCTCACCGGCGTTCCCCCACCCCGCATCGCCGGCGGTGCGGGGTGACGCGTGCCGCGCCGCCCGGCGCATCCGGCCGGGACGACGGTCGGCACGGTCGCCCGCATCCGACCGGCCGCGGTCGCCCGCTCTCGGGTGACGTGCGGTGCGCGCACGGAGTGGGGCGCCCGACGCCCGACCCGCGATCGGCGTAAACGGGCACGCGTGCCCGACCGGCAATCCCGTCGGGGTCACGCGTGCGCGACCCCCGCGCGGGGCAGGGCCGGGAGGACCCGTCGCGTCGTACCGCGCGGCCGGACACAGCGTGGATCGTTGCCGCGCCTGCCGACGCGGCGGGCGACGCACGCGTCGCCCGGTGGGCGAGGCACACCTCGCCCCTACAGGGGGTGCGCGGGCGAGGCGAGATGGTTCCCCCACGTTCCACCGACCGGCACGCACTGCCCCTGGTCGATCCCCGTCGGGGTCAGGCACGCCTGGCCCACCGGCCCGCGCGGGCCGGCAATTCCCGCACGGAGTGACAACGGACCGTGGGAACCAGGGCCCACCGGTGCAACGGCGCCCGGCCATCGCCATAGCGCGTCGGTCGGCGCGGTGGGCGGGGCACGCGCGACGCGGATTCCCGTAGGGGTCACGCGAGCGTGACCCGCCGGCCCGGGAGGGCCGGCGATCCACGCCGGACGATGCCGCGCGGCCGAACACCGCACCGATCCGAACCGTCGATCGCCGCACGTTCGGATGCCGGGCACCCGAGCGCGGTGGGCGAGGCACGCCTCGCCCGAAGGGCGACGCACGCGTCGCCCCTACGGGGACAAACGCGGCGAACCCCGGTGAACCATGTCGCGGCCGGCCTTGGTCTACCCACCGACACACCGGGGTCGCAAACCACGCCGGACGATCCGTGTACCGATCGACCGTCGGGATCGGTGCGCCGCGTCGCCGCGCGGTGGCGCGGTGGGGGAGGCGCGCCTCGCCCCGATCGGGCGAACGCGGGACGTACGGGTCGCCGCGACACGGGGCAACCGGCGCGCTGCCCATCGCTCGACGAGGGGAAATCGCGTAGGCACGCGCAGAACACGCACGGGGAACCGATGACGCGGCGACGTTACCCCCGTAGGCGTCGGGCGTGCCCGACCCGATGGGTCAGGCGTGCCTGACCCGCCGGCCCACCGGACCGGCGACCCACGCGCTGGAACGCGGCGTCGGTCCCCGAGGGCCGTCGCCGCGGGGATCGGTGCCGCGCCGACCGGCACGGCGGGTGAGGCACGCCTCGCCCCTACGGGGGAAACGCGGTCGTGCCCGCATGTCGTCCATGGGGGTCGGGCATGCACGACGCGTCTCGCCATCGTAGGGGTCACGCCTGCGTGACCCGCCAGCCCGTGCGGGCTGGCATTTCCTGCATCGTGCGACAACGGACCGTCAGAATCTGGACGTACCGATGCAACGGTGCCCGGTCATCGACATGCCGCGCCTACCAGCGCAGCGGGCGACGTGTGCCGCCCCTATGAGGATAAACGCGGTGAATCCCCGGGAGATGCCGTAGGGGTCACGCGTGCGTGACCCGCCGGCCCGACAGGGCCGGCAATCGACGCGCCGGAATGTCGTCGGTTGCCACGGGCGATCGCGGCACGGATCGGTGCCGCGCCGACCGGCGCGGCGGGCGACGCACGCGTCGCCCCTACGGGGGTGAACGGGCGTGTTGCGACGTGGCCGCCGAGCTCCCACGCCGGTGCGTGCCTCGCCCGCCGACGCGCGAGGCGCGACGACTTCCCCGGGCAGGTGCCGCATCCGCGATGCGCTGAGGCACGGGACGTCGCGTTTGCGACGGACGGTGCGCTGCCCGGCCCGAGCACGGGAGGCGCGCGGTGGGCGCGGCGCCGACCGCGGCCCGAGTTGCAGCCCGGCAGCGCGGTCTCCTCCCTGGCCCGTTGCCGGGACTCCCGCCCACGCTCCTAGCCGAGAAGTCCTGGTCGCGCGAGGACGTCTCAAGCGCGCGACGCTTCCTTCCGAAACCTCCTGGAGAGACGAGCGGACGGCTCGAAGGAGGTTCGGGAGATGACGTTCGGTTTCCGCGAGAAGGTACTCGGCATCATCGCAGCGATGGCCGCGGTGTTCGTCCTCCTCGGCGCGGTCGGCTGGTTCTGGATCGGCAGCAGCCGACAGTCACTCGATCGCAGTGCGACTGTGGAAGCGTACCTCGTCGAGTTGTCAGCGTTGAGCCGAGACATGTTTGAGGTGCGTGCTGCGACAGTTGCGCACGTCGGTGCGACCACGAATGCGGACTACCGAAGACAGCTCGAGGACCGGATCACGAAACTCGATGCCGATATTCAGGAGGGATTCCGAACTCTCGATACCATCGCGCGCACTCCGGAGCAACGTCAATGGAATGACCAGATCCTGAAGGCTTGGGATGACTATCGAGCGGCTGCCGAGATAACTCTGCAACTCTCGCGGAAGTACGATCTGGTGGCGGCTCAGCAGAATATCACAGCCAATTCGACGCCGAAGTTCCAAACGCTCGTCGATACGATCGTCAGCATCGAACAAGCGGTGCGAAACGAGGCTCGATCGACCAGCACCTCGGCCCAGTCGCAGCTCACCACCCTGCGCTTCGCCATGCTCGGGGCGGCCGGGCTGGCCGTGGTGGCCTTCGTCGTCGGCTTCGCGGTGCTGCGGCCGGCGCTGCGGACGGTCGGTGCGGTGGCACGCGCGAGCGAGCAGTTGGCCGAACGGGAGCTGGCGGCGCTCGAGGCCGCGCTCGAGAAGCTGGCCGCTGGCGACCTCACGGCACGGTTCGCGGTAACGACGGAACCGCTCGGCGTGCAGGGGCGCGACGAACTCGGCCGCATGGCGCAAGCGTTCGACCGGATGGTGGAGCGCCTGCGGTCGGTCGGCGAGCGGTTCGGTCGAGCGCTGGACGAGCTGGCGCAGCTCGTGGGGCAGGTACGAGTGGCGGTGAGCCAGGTTCACGAGGCCGGGAGCCAGACGCGTGCGCTTTCGACCCAGATCGCCGAGGCGACCAACGCCGTCGCGCGCACGGTCCAGGACGTGGCCCAAGGGTCGGCGCGGCAGGCCGAGCAGGTGAGCGCGGCCTCCACGGCAGTGGACGAGATGGGGCAGACGATCCAAGCAGTGGCGAAGGCAGCGCAGGAACAGGGGCGGGCGCTGCAGCGCGCGACCGAACTCGTGCAGCAGATGGCCGAGCGGAACGGGCGAGCGGGCGAATTGGCGCGGCTGGTCACGGAGCGCGCGAGCGCCAACCGGGAGCAGGCGGCCAACGGCGGTGCGGTGGTCGAGCGGACGCTCGGAGCGATGGAGCGGGTCCGGGGGCAGGTGGAGGCGACCGCACGGGCCATTCAGGAACTCGGCGAACGGTCCAAGCAGATCGGGCAGATCGTGCAGGTCATCACCGATCTGACCGAGCAGACCAACCTGTTGGCGCTCAACGCCGCGATCGAAGCAGCGCGGGCCGGGGAAGCCGGCAAAGGGTTCGCAGTGGTCGCCGAAGAGGTGCGCAAGCTGGCCGAGCGGTCGGCCGCTTCCACCCAGGAGATCGCGGAGATGGTGCGCGGTATCCAACACACGGTCGACCAGGCCGTCGCTGCCATGGCGGAGAGCGCTGGGTCGGTGACCCAGGTGAGCGCCGAGGCGCGCGAGGTGGCGGAGGTGTTCCGGACGATCCGCCAGGCGGCGGAGGAGGTGGCCGAGCGGAACCGCGAGCTGCTCGTCTCGTTGGAAGAGATCGCGCAGCGGAGTACCGAACTGCGGGCGACGATGGAGGACACGGCGGCCATCGCCGAAGAGAACGCAGCCTCGGCGAGCGAGCTGTCGTCGACAGCCGACCAGGTGCGCGGGTCGATCCGGCAGGTGACGGCGGTGGCGGAGCAGAACGCGGCGGCAGCCGAGGAGGTCTCGGCGGCGACCGAGGAGATGGCAACGCAGGTGGAGGAGATCGCCGCTGCGGCCGAGCACCTGGTCGGCCTGGCCGGACAGTTGGCGCGGCTGGTGGAGCGGTTCCGGGTGGCGGCGGCGACGGAGGAGCGAGCCGTCGGTGCGCGTGCGACTGGGCACGGGTCGTCGCTCGGCAATGGGCACCACCACGAGGGCGAGGTGGAACGGCTCGCGCACATCGGTAGGTACCCGGTGGGTAATGGACGCGGAACCTGGTGAGTCCAGGCGCAGGGATGCGGCAGAGGAGGGACACGCGCCGTGGGTGAGGACCGCGAACTCATCGAGATGTTCGTCGAAGAGACGCGCGAGCGGCTCGAGGCGATCGAGCCGGCGCTGATCGAGCTCGAACGAGCCGAGTCAGCAGCCGAGAAGGAGCGACTGCTCAACGAGGTGTTCCGGCACCTGCACTCGACGAAGGGCAGCGCGGGCTACTTGAACCTCAGCGAGCTCGTAGCGCTCGTCCATGCCGCCGAGCACCTCGCCGACGTGCTGCGCAAGGGTGCGCCGGTCCAACCGGGGGCAGTGGATCTGTTGCTGCAAACGGTTTCGGCGACCCGCGCGTATCTGGCGCACTTGGCCGGCCAGGCCGAGGTGCCGCAGGGGCTGGCGGTCCTGACCGAGCGGCTGCAACAGGCAGCAGCGGTGGCGACGCAGCGGCCGACGAGTCCAGCGAGCCCGGCTGGTCCGGAACCGGTCAGCGCGCCGGGCGGCGGTGCGGCGAGCGAGGGTGAGGGGCGGAACGACGAGGTGCGCACCGCCGAGGCAGAGCTGACCAGCTCGACCGTCCGCGTGCCGGTGCACGTCCTCGACCGGTTGGGCCGTCTGGCCGAGGAGATGCTGGTCACGCGGAACCGGATCACGGCGCTGGCAGCGAACCTGCAGGACGGGGAGCTGATCGGTGCCTCCAAGAAGCTCTCCGTGATGGTCTCGGAACTGCAGGACATCGCTGCGCTGACGCGCTTGCAGCCGATCTCCTCGTTGTTCGCGCAGATGCCGCGCGTCGTCCGCGACGCCGCACGGGTGGCGGGGAAAGAGGTCGACCTCGTCATCGACGGCGGGCGACTGGAAGTCGACCGGCGGATCTTGCAGGAACTGCGCGACCCGCTGGTGCATCTCCTGCGGAACGCGGTCGACCATGGCATCGAGTCGGCAGAACGGCGGATCGCCTTCGGGAAACCCTCGCGCGGGCGGATCACGCTGCGGGCGAGCCGCGAAGGGTCGAACCTGGTCATCGAGGTGGCTGACGACGGGAAAGGGATCGACTACGAGGCGGTTCGCCAGAAGGCGGTCGAGCGCGGCTTCGTGAGCGCCCGCGAGGCAGCGACGTTGACCGAAGCCGAGCTGAACGCGTTGCTCGTGCGCCCCGGCTTCTCGACGCGCGATCAAGCGACGGAACTCTCGGGACGCGGGGTGGGGCTGGACGTCGTCGCGGTGCGGATGCAGGAGCTGGGCGGGAACCTGAGCATCACGTCCGTCGCTGGCCAGGGGACGACGATCCGGTTGGTGGTCCCGACGTCGGTCTCGGTGATGAACACGCTGGTGTTCACGGCGCGCGGGTACCTGCTCGGTATCCCGTACAACGTGGTCCAGGAGATCGTGCTCATCACCGACCAGCAGATCGAGCACTATGGCGAGCAGGACGTCTTCCGCCTCCGCGATCAGTTGGTCCCCTTGTTCACGCTCGCTTCCTGGCCGGAGCGGCATGACGGAACGAAGAAGCAGACCGGGAAACACTACGTGCTCGTCCTGCGCGGCGAGGGCACGTTGGCCGGCTTGTTGTGCGATGGCATCGCGCGCTTCGAGGAGTTGATCGTCAAGCCGGTCGGGAACCTGCTGCGTGGGGTGGAGAGCGTGAGCGGGCTCGCGACGCTGGGGACGGGAGAGATCGTCCTGATCCTCGAGCCGGAGAAGATCCTGGCTGAGGCCGGGCTGGCGATGGCCAAGATCCAGACGGAACACATGCAGCTCGGTCTGGTGCACGAACAACACGCGAGCGAGGACGACCTCGGCGAGCGGCTCGTCCTCCTCAAGGGATACGGCGAGCATCGGTATGCCTTGCCGGTGCGATTGGTCTCGCGGATCGTGCGGTTCACGCCGGAAGACCTCGCCGTCTTCGGAGAGCGGATCTACTACCGGACGGAACGGGCGCTGATTCCGCTGATCGACCTGGACCGGGCGCTGAAGATGGGAAGCGGCGGTGCGGAAGGCGGTGGGATCGCGGTGCTCCTGCGGGCCGATAACCTGGAGTGCGGGTTCGTGGCCTCGCAGGTCGTCCGCATCGGGCGAGTCGGGGTGGAGCCAGAGCCGTCCGACCGGCACGGGGTCGCAGGACTCCTCAACTTGCCGGACGGGGTGTACCTGATGGTCGACGTGCCGACGGTGGTGCATCATGAGCTGCGGAGACTGTTCGAGGTGAAACAGGAAGCGCGTTCGGTCCGCGGCAAGAAGGCGCTGATCGTCGAAGACAGCGTCTTCTATCGGGACGCGTTGGAAGCGGTCCTCAAGCGCGTGGGCTACGACGTGAGCGCAGTGGGGAGCGTGGAGGAAGCGCTCGTCTTCTTGGCGCGCGTCCCCGACGTGGCGCTGGTCATCACGGACTACAACCTGCCCGGCAAGAGCGGGCTCGACCTCATTCAGGCGATCCGTGGTGGGGAGACGGCGGTCCGTTCAGATGTGCCGATCGTCGTGCTCTCCCAGTATCTGAGCGATCAGCAATCGGGGCCGGAACTCGCACAGCGCCTCCGCGCCGCCGGAGCGAATGCGGTCTACTCGAAGTTCGACGATCTGGAGCAGAGCGAGCTCCTCGAGGAGTTCCGGCACCTGGTGATCCACGACGAAGAGACGGAGACGACCGGGAGCGAGCAACAGGTGCACGAGGACGAGACGGTGCACGTCCTAGCGGTCAACCTGGGTCCAGAAGTCTACGGTGTGCCGATCGACCGCGTGCGCGAGATCACCACGCTCGACGCGGTCACACCGACACCCCTCGACGATGCTGGCTTCCTCGGTCTGGCCAATATTCGCGGGGAGATCGTGCCGGTCTTCGATCTCGGTGGCGTGTTGCGGCGACCGATCCGGACCAACGGAGAGGCGGTCGATGTCGTCACGCTGACGAGCCTCGGACCGATGGTGCTGCGCGGCGAGAGCATCCGAGGGACGATCCGGGTACCAGCGAAAGAGTTGCGCGAGCCGACCGGGAACCTGGGGATGCTGGCCGAACTCGTGCCTGCGGTGGCGACGCTGCCCGATTGCCTCCTCCAAGTCGTGGAACTGGAGAAGCTGGCCGGAGTCTGTCTCGGGCGCCGGGGTTGATTGCGCGCGTCGAGCGAGGCCGTCCGCAGCGGGGGCAGTGTTCAGGAGCCCCCGCTGCTCGTCGTTGGATGGGCGACCGCTGCGGTCGCGGTCAGGTCGGTGGGCTGCCATTGGGTCCCTGGGCTCGAGGAGCCTCGTTCCCCCTCATGCGGTTGCGGACTACTGCCGATGTCCTAAACGTGTGATGAGAAGCATGTCCGGGGGGTCTATGGAACTCGGGTTCAGACGGACGTTGCTCGCCATCGTCCTCGGCTCGGCTTCCGTCTTTCTCGGCTTGGGGACCATCGGCGCTGTGTGGCTGGAGCATCTCCGGCAGACCGTCCACCGACTCGATCGACAGGAGGCTCAGCTGGAGGATCTCACGGACGCGGCAGTGCGTGTGCAGGCGCTCCGTCGCGCGGTCGAGTCCGAGCACGGAGTCCAGGCCGATCCGACCGCTCACTGGGAGCAGGTGGAGCGGGCGATCGCGACGACGCTCGAGCGGGCGTCGTCGGATACCGGTGGTGAGCGAGGTCCGGTCGAGCGGCTGCGGGCAGCGTGGGAAGCGTACCGTCAGCTGCGGAGCGATCCGGCCACCTCCGTCCAGGAGCGGACCGAGGCACTCGATCGTGTCCTGGCCGAGCTGACCACCGTGCGTGCGGCGCTGGTGGAGGAGGGGACGAGCGCTCGTCGTATGCTCGGGCGGGAACTCCTCGCGCTCCAAGCGATGGCGGCCGCGTGTGCGGTGTTCGCCATCGGGTTGCTCGCCGCGTGGCCGCTGGTGATCCGCCCAGCGTTCGGGACCATCCGCGCGATCGAGCGTGCGAGTCAGCAGCTGGCCGAACGCGAGCTCGCCGACTTGCGAACAGCGCTCGGACGGTTAGCCGAGGGGGACCTGACTGCGCGCTTCTCGGTGCACGCGATGCCGCTCCGAGTCCGAGGGAGGGACGAACTGGCGCGGATGGCAGCCGCGTTCGACACCATGCTCGAGCGGCTCGCAGCGTTGGCCCCGCTCTTCGACCGTGCACTGGGCGAACTCGACGCACTGGTCGGCCGAACGCAGGTGGTGGCGCATGAGCTGCGTGACGCCAGCGATACCGCACGGACATCGGCAGAGCGGATCGCACGCGAAACGCACGGGGTCTCGCAGGCGCTCGATCGGATCGCGGCTGGTTCGGTGCAACAGGCCGAGCAAGTGCGGACGCTCTCCCAGCTGGTGGCTGCGACGGTGGAACTCGTGCGAGGAGTGACAGCGGTCGCTGCGGAGCAGCGAGGACTGCTCGAGGAAGGCGTCGGTCGGTCGCGGGCGGTCGCCCAGGAGACCGTGCACGTGCGCGAACTCGCCGTAGATGCCCGCGAGCGGGCGGAGGACAACCGGGAGCGTGCACAGGAGGGGAGTCGTCTGATCGCAGCGATGCGCGCAGCGATGGCAGACCTGGAACGGCAGGCCGAACGGACGGCAGTCGCGGTCGCGGAGCTGGGTCGACGCTCCCAGGAGATCGCGCGGATCGCGACGCTGATCGGGGAGCTGGCCCGGCAGACGAGCTTTCTCGCGCTGAACGCGACGATCGAGGCAGCGCGGGCCGATGGAACCGGAAAGGGATTCACCGTCGTCGCTGAGGAGGTGCGGAAGCTTGCCGAACGCTCCGGTGAGGCTGCGCGAGAGGTGACGACCTTAGCGGAGACCATCGGGAGAGCCGTGCACGAGGTCGTGCAGGTGACCCAACGGGGGGCCACGATGGTGCAGGAGGCACGCCAGCACAGCGTCGCAGCGGACGCATTGTTCGCGGGGATCGCCGGAGCAGCGGACGCGATGGTCGAGCAGCACGAGACGTTGTTGGCGGCGTTGGAGCGGATCGAGCGTTCCACGCAGGCATTGCAGGCGTTGTTGGAGCGGACGGCCGAGTTGGCACTCGGTAATGCGACGCGGGCGACGACGCTCGCGGACCGGGCCCACCAGAGTCAGCTGGCGGTCGATGGGATCGCGGCGGTGGCTCACGAGAACGCGGAGGTGGTCCACCGTGTGGCCACGGCGATGCAGGCGATCGCGGAGCGTGGAGAAGGAATCGCGGTCGGCGCTGGACAGCTGGCTCGGCTGGCGGCAGACCTCACGGCGCTCGTCGAACGGTTCCGGTTGCATGGAGCGGAGATCGGCAGTCGATCGCGCGCGTCGTCGGCGGTCGGTGGGACGCGCCGAGAAGGGATCGTCGCGGAGCCGTCGATCGAGTCACCATCGGCGGTGGCGGTCGGGGGAACGCCTGCGACCGGACCGGGCGGTAGACGGTCGTCGCCGGTAGCATCGTCTTCGTTCCGGTGACGAGGCGATCCGTCGGTCGGCAGAGGAGCGGACCGACCGCGGGAACAGCGGAGCGTCCGCCACCATTCTCGGTCGACGCGATCGGGGCGCGAGCGCACGGACGGGTTGCGCTGCTGCCCGTCGCTGCGTGCGGCGGCATGTCGCGGTGGCTGGGCCGCTCCGGGCCGACCCCTCGAGTTCGGTTTGCCGCCCTAGACCCTGCGTTCTCCGATCCGTTCGCACAGCGTTCAACGGTCACCCTTCAGTTCTCCCTCGGTGGTGCCGATCACTCCTAGCGTGCGGCTAGCCGTGGAGGGCTAGGCGCGAGAGGGATGCGGGTGTGTTGGTACGGAGGGGAGCTGCTATGACAGCGGTCGGTCTCACCTGGCGCCTGCGACTGCTGGTCTTCGTGGTGGCGGCTGTCGGCGCCGTGGGCATACTGGTTGGCTCGTTGAGCTTGGGGTCGATCGCTCGGGAGTCCCATCGGGTGCTGCGTCACGAGGTGCCGGCGATGGAACTCCTGCTGCACATCGACCGTGACGCGTATCAAGCCCAGTACGCGCTGGAGCGGAGCCTGTTGGCGCGCGATCCACAGGAGCGCGACGAGCAGCTGGCTGACTTCCGCGAGAACGCGCAGCAGACCGGCGAGCGTTGGGAAAAGTACAAGGCACTGGCGCTCGGCACCGACGAGGAGCGGGCGCAGTGGGAGGTCTTCGAGCGCGAGCGGGCGGCGTGGCTCGCCGCGGCCGAGCGAGTCGCGCAGGCGAGCGCAGCCGGGGACAGCGCACAGGCCTCGGCCGCGTTACCGCAGGCCCGCGAGCACTTCGGACCGATGCGCGAGGTGCTCAATCGACTGCAGGACGAGGTCTATGCGCCGGCCATCGCCGACCACGGAGAAGCGGTGATCGCCTACGCGGAGCACCGTTCCCTTCTGATGTGGGGGCTGCTGGGAGCGGCGCTGGTGGTCGGAACCGTTCTCTCGTGGCTTATGGCGCAGCAGATCGTCCGCCCGCTCCGTGGCTTGGCGGCGGCAGCCGAGTCGATCGCAGCGGGGCAGGTGGAGGGACTGCGGTTGCCCCACTATGCGGCCCGTGACGAGATCGGTCGGTTGGTGGAGCAGTTCGGTGCGATGGCGCGGCGCATCGAGACGGTCGCGGCGCAGGCCACGCAGGTCGGTGCGGGGCAGCTCGCGCTCCGGGTGGAGGTGGTCAGCGAGCGGGATGCGCTGGGTGGTGCGTTCAGCCAGCTCGTGCAGTCGCTCCGAGCGACGTTGGGTGAGGTGCGGGCGCTCGGGGAGCAGGTCAAGGCGGCAGCGAGCGCACTGCGCAGTCAGGCGGCGCAGATCGAGCAGGCGACGGGCCAAGCAGCGACTGCAGCGCGGGCGGTGGCCGATGGCTCGGCGGAGCAGTCGCTCCGCGTGACGCAGCTGGCGCAGGCGTTGGAGGACGTCGCCGAGACCGTCGCAGCGGTGGCCAAGGCAGCGCAGGAACAGGGCAGCGCCCTGCAGCGGGCGGTCGAGGTCACGCAGCGCGTGAGCGAGCGCGTCGGCGGGGTCGAGCAGTTGGCCCGGGCTGGGCTGACGACGGCCCAGGCCAACGCGAGCCGGGCAGAGGCCGGCCGCGAAACGGTGGAGCGGACGCTCCAGGACGTGCTCGGCGCACAGGAGCGTGTGGACGATGCCGCACGCACGGTGAGCGAGCTCGGGGAACGCTCGCGGCAGATCGGGCAGATCGTCGAGACGATCGAGGGGATCGCCGAGCAGACCAACCTGCTGGCGCTGAACGCGGCGATCGAAGCAGCGCGGGCCGGCGAGGCTGGGAAGGGCTTCGCGGTCGTGGCAGAGGAAGTGCGGAAGCTGGCCGAGCGCTCGGCGACGGCTGCCCGACAGATCGCCGAGCTGATCGGTGGAGTCCAACAGTTGGTCGAACGAGCCGTGCAGACGATGGCCGTCAGTGCGCGACAGGTCGAAGCAGTGAGCGAGCGCGCGGGGAGCCTACGCCAGGCGTTCGAAGCGTTCGCCGCGTCGGCGCGCGAGGTCGAGGCGCAGAGTCGGGAGACGCTCGCAGCGGCGGAGGCGATCGGTCGCGAGAGCCGCGAATTGAAGACGCTGATGGAAGAGACGGCAGCGATCGCCGAGGAGAACAGCGCCGCTGCGGCCGAGTTGGCGGCGACCGTCGGACGGATGCGGAACGACGTCCAACAGGTCGTCACGTTGGTCGAAGGGAACACCGCAGCGGTCGAGGAGGTCTCGGCGGCCGCGGAGGAACTCGCTGCCCAAGCGAACGACGTGAGCGGGGCCGCGAATGCGCTGGACCGCGTGGTGGACGACCTGGCACAGGCGCTGGCGCGCTTCGAGTTGGAATCGGCGGCGGACGGTCGAGCGCCGCGTGCGGCTTCTGCAGGCGCGTCACTGCCGGTTGGCGGGAACGGGTACCGGAACGGCGCGCTCGTGGCCGTCGGGGACTGAAGACGAGCGGAATCCGATCATCCTGCGGAGCAGTCGGTACGGCGGGGGGTCTCCGCCGTACCGACGTCGGTGCTCAGTGATCGCGCGGCAACGCCCCCTCAAGCGATCGCGGTCTGCTGCCGAATATCCCGGAGTAGGGACGAACGGTCGCAGGGATGCAGGGATGATGGCTCGCGAGGGAGCGCGATGAATCCGCCGATCACGCCAGTACCGCCAGTGGGGCCGAACGAGCCGGGACCGATCGAAGAGGTCAGCTCGCTCCAACCGGTGAAGCCTGTCGACGCGAGCGCGACGGCGCACGCGGGGAACACGCGCAGTCCGCACGCGGAGCAGAAGCGGGATGCTATTCCTGCCCATCGGGTCGATCTGAGCCTCGATCCGCAACTGGTGCGCAAGATGCCGCGCGATGTCTACCTGCGCTACTACGTCCGGCCGGGGATCGGGAACTGGGTCGTCCAACTGATCGACCGCGAGACACAGGAAGTGATCCGCGAGATTCCGCCCGGTGGGTTGAAGGAGTTTCTGCAGCAGTTGGCCGAGCAGCGCGACGCGGAATGAGCCGTGGACGCAGCCCGGTCACGGACGTGCGCCGAAAGGGATAAGCGATGAGCGTCACATTCGACGGTCTGGCCTCGGGGTTGAACACCCAGGACATCATCTCGAAGCTGCTGCAGCTGGAACAGCAGCCGATCACGCGGCTGAACCAGCGGAAGCAGCAGGTCCAGAAGGAACGCGACGCCTGGAAGGACCTGGGGACGCGGCTGCAGAACCTTTCGAGCGCGGTCGGCTCGCTCCTGCAGCGGGGGACGATCGTCGGGTTCGCGGTCCGACCGAGCGACGGCAACGCGCCGTTCACCGGGAGCGCTCGGGCGGGGGCCGTGGCGGGCTCCTACTCGATCCAGATCCAGCAGCTCGCCACGGCGACGACGCTGCGCAGCTCCACCCCGCTCGGGGCGGAGGTCGACCCCGATGCGCTGCTGAGGGACACGAACCTGCGTGGCGTCCTCATCGGTGGTACGTTCACCATCAACGGAGTCGCCATCAGCGTCGACCCGAACGCCGATACGTTGCACGACGTGGTGAACCGGATCAACGCGAGCGGTGCCGGCGTGGTGGCGAGTCTGGTGACGGTCGATGGGCGATTGCGGTTGCGCGTCGAGACAACGACGGCAGGTGGTCCGCTCCAGATCGGTGCGGTCGGCGATACGTCGAACTTCCTCTCGGTGACCGCGCTGCTCGGTGCGCCGCGGTGGGGCGATGCGGTCGTCGGGACCCGGAGCCTGGCGGCAGCGAAGATCGGCGTGCCACTGAGTCAGGCGATGTTGGCGACACCGGTGAGCGGTCCTGGAACGCTGACGATCAACGGTGTGTCGATCGCGTACGATCCGGCGACCGATTCGGTCGGGACGATCCTGAACCGGATCAACGCGTCCAACGCGGGCGTCACGGCGAGCTACGACGCGGTCAGCGATCGCGTGACGCTGACGGCGAAGATGACCGGCAGTCTGGCCATCACGGTCAGCGACACCGGTAACCTGGCAGCAGCCCTCGGGCTCGATCCGAACCAGCAGCAGTTGGGGCAGAACGCCGTCTACAGCGTGGATGGTGGCGCCACGTGGCAGTACAGCACGAGCAATACCGTGACCGACGCCATCCCTGGCGTCACGCTCACGCTGACGCGGACGACGAGCGCTCCGTACGCGTTCACGGTGGAGCCGGATACCGATGCGGCAGTTTCGGCAGTCCGTCGGTTCGTCGACCAGTTCAACAGCGTGCTGAGCTTCATCGCCGACAAGACCTCGTACGACGCGACGTCCAAGAGCGCCGGCACGCTGCTCGGCGATAGCGCGGTGCGGACCGTGGAGTCGACGCTGCGGCGCCTGGTGACCAGCCCCGCGGTCAATGCGGGAGGACGCTTCCGCACGTTGGCGGATGTCGGGATCAGCTTCGGGGCGGTCGGCTCCGCGGTGGGGACGACCAACCAGCTGCAGCTGGACGAAAACAAGCTCCGGGCGGCCCTCCGCGAGAACCCGGATGCGGTCTTCGAGCTGTTCGGGGCGACGAGTCGGGCCACGCTGACGACGCCCGGGGACATCGTCCGCGTCGTCGGAACGCCGCGTCCGCCGGCGAGTGGTCGCTACGTCATCGCGTCGGACGGAGCGGGGAACCTTTCGGTGGAGTTCCGCGACCAGGCTAACCAGGTCCTCTGGAGCGGGACGGGGACGATCGCGGCGGGTGGCTCGAACGCGGCGCTGATCCCTGGCCTCACCGTCACGGCAGCGAACGCGTTGTCCGGTGCGACGAGCGAGATCACGGTCGTCCGACAGGACGGTGTGCTGACCCAGCTCGGCCGGTACCTGAACGGCATCCTCGGTCGTGACGGTCTCGTACGGGCGCGGGGGGACGCGTTCGATCAGCAGCTGCGCTCGATCGACCAGCAGATCGACCGCTACCAGCAGCGGTTGGACGACCGCAAGGCGCAGCTGGTGCGGCAGTTCGCCTCGTTGGAACGGATCTTGGCCGAAATCCAAGCGCAGGGGACGCAGCTCCAAGGACAGATCGTCAAGATGCTCGGATCGTGAGCGAGTTCGGGAAGGACAGGTGCGCGATGCTCGGGAACCCGTACCAGCGGTACCGGCAGGTCACGGTGGAGACGGCGTCGGTCGCCGAGCTCATGGTGCTGCTCTACCGGCGAGCGGTGCAGGTGCTCGGCGAGGCCGAAGGGGCGATCCGGGGCCGGGACGTGCCGCGAGCGCACGCTCGGCTGGTCTACGCGCAGGAGATCGTCGCCGAACTCATGGCGAGCGTCAACCTCGAGGCCGGTGAGCTCGCCCACCAGCTCTGGGCGATCTACGACTACGCTCAGCGGCGGCTCGTCGAAGCGAACGTGCGCAAGGACGCCGCGATCGTGGCCGAGGTGCGCGAGCTGCTCGCCGGCTTGCTCGAGGCGTGGGAGCAGGTGGCGGCGCAGGAGCGGGCGAGCCAGGCCGCACCGTTGGCGGCGAACGCGTAGCGGGGGACACAGTGGAGGAAGCGAACGTACTCGATCTGGCGACGCGCCTGCGCGAGCTGACGCTGGCGCAACTCGAAGCGGCCCGGGCCGGCCACTGGGAGCGGGCGAGCGAGTACCTCCGGCAGCGGGGCGAGGTGCTGCAGCGCCTGCAGGCACTCGATCCCGGGTCGATCGAGCGCTCGTCCCGCGAGACGATCGCTGCCCTGCTCGACGAGGTACGGTCGATCGACCAGGAACTCGTCGCGATGGTGGAAGCGGCACTGGCTGCGGTACGGCAGGAGCAGCGGTCGGTCGACCGCAACGACGCGGCCGCGCGCGCTTATCGCCGGGCGCTCGGCGGCGCGGGGTCGACCGAGATCGTCGATCGCGAGGTATGAGGCATGCCGCGGGGACTCCGGCGCGTCGCGCTGCTCGCCTGGACGACGCTGCTCCTGGTAGCCTGCGTGCGCGTCCAGGTGCAGCGGACGAGCACCGTCGAGCCGGTGGGCGAGCGCACGCCGACGCCAGCGGTCGCCGAGCGTCCAGCGGTCGAGCGGACGCCGGAAACGGTCGTGCAGGTGGAGGGCGCGCGCAGCGCGCAGGCGAGCGGGCTGCGGACGCTCTTCCGCTACCGGATGCCACCGCCGACGGCGCTCCAGGTGGCCCGACTGGGGATCGACGTCCGGGTGGTCGACGTCGCCTCGGTCGCCGACGAGCGCGGCTGGTACTGGCCGGTGCCGCCGGATGCGGCCGCGCACCTCGCCGGAACAGCCAACCCCGGTGAGCCGGGGAACATCGCGATCACCGGACACGTCGACACCGAGCGCGGGCCAGGGGTCTTCTGGCGACTCCTCGAGGTGCAGCCCGGCGACGAGGTGACGGTCTGGAGCGCGGCCGGGAGCTTCACCTACCGCGTGACCGAGGTGCGGGTCGTGCCGGAGGACGACCGATCCGTCCTGCGGCAGAGCGACCGCGAACTGTTGACGCTGCTCACCTGCGTCCCGGACGGCCGGTACGACCACCGGCTGGTCGTCCGCGCCGAGCCGCTGCGGCCTGCGATGGCGCAGCGGTGAGGGATCGTGCCACCGGGAACCAGCCGGTACCTGCTCAGTCGTGCGCGATCGTGCCGAGGATGCGGTTGGCGAACTCGGCCTCCGGTATCCCCGAGGCGAAACCTTTCCCGACGTGGAGCAGGATGACCCATTCCCGGCCATGCTCGTCCCGGTAGCGATAAGCGGGCCAGTCGCCGACCGGGAAGAGCATGTAGGCATCGGCCAGGTAGTGCTGCCCGACCACGCGCGAGCCGCGCACTTGGCCGAGGTCGAGCCCGAGCGGGTGCGCCGGATCGATCCGGCGGATCTCGATCCAGACGATGTCCTCGGGGAGGGTGCCGTGCGACCCCTGGGACAGCCAGGTCGTGGCGGAGACGCGCGGGACGTCCGGCCAGGCGCCGTTCAGGACGAGCCAGGCACAGTGACAGCCCGGGGCCGGATCGATCGCGGTCACCGTCCAACCCGGCGGGTGCTGGAGCCGGAGGTATCCCTCGTCCCGGTACCACGTCCAACCGGCTTCGCCGCTCGGCGTCGGAGTAGCCTGGCGCGGGGCAGCCGGGCTAGCGGTGGCGCGCGCAGCTGGCGAGGGCGTCGCGGTCGGTTCGCGTTGCGCGAACTCCGTCGGTGTCGCAGTCGGACGCGAGCGGGCGACGAAGTATCCGGCCGCACCGCCGATGGCGGCCGTGACGACGCAGAGCGCGGTGAGCGCGATGCAGCCGAGGGCGTACCAGGGCATTCGTCCGGGCCGTGGTTGGCTGGTCATCGGCGTCGTCCTTCCCCTGTCCGCTCAGCGGTGGTCGATCGAAGCGAGGAGCGCTTCGACGATCTCGAGCATCGGCCCCCCGTCGGCGAAACCGTCCGGCAGGAGCACGAGGATGATCCACGGGCGTCCACGCTCGTCGGTGTAGCGGTAGCCTCGTTCGGTGCCGTACGGATCGAGCTGGAAGACCTCGGCGCGGTAGCGACCACCAATGAGCGTTGTGTCGACCGGCTGGCCGAGGTCGACCGGCGGTGCGTACTCGGAGTCGGTGCGGAGGATCTCGATCCAGACGGTGCCGGGGGCGAGGTGGGCGT
>JANZZC010000119.1 GCA_026419575.1 Thermomicrobium sp.
GCCGGATGCCCACCACCACGTGCACCTCCGGCGCCAGGACGCCGCTCCAGACCGGGCTCGCCACCGGCCAGGTGGCCGGCGCTGCGACAGGACGCAGCGCTGGGCCGGCCCGCAGCCCCTGCCCCTCCCAGACCGGCCAGGCGCCGAGCGACGCCCAGTAGCGGTCGCCAGCCCGCTGCAGCGCCTGCCCGACGCGCGCGAAGCTCCGGACCCCCCCCCGCGTCGACGCGGTCGGCCGGGCAGCCAGGCTCTCCCGGCGGTAGCTCCCCGGCAGCACCACCAGCGGGACACCGGCCAGTTCCACCTCCATCCGTCAGCTCCCCCGCCCGGCGATCGCCCGCGCGATCTTCTCGAACGGGGAGAGCCGCCCCGCGTCCGGCTCGCTCCCGCGGCGCGGCGCGCCAGCCGCGACGGGCGGCACCACCGACTGCGCTTCGGCCAGCAACCGCTGGCGGAGCTCCACGGCCCGCTCGGCGCTGGCCACCAGCGCAGCGAGCGAGTCTCCCTGGACCAGTTCCGGCGGGGCGTCCGGGTAGGCGCGTAGGACGAGCGCGCGCAGCGCGTCGAGCGGGACGGTGGCCGCCGGCGCGGCGTCCGCCGCGGGGGCGGGCGTCGCCTCGCCGGGAACCGGCGGCGGGACCGTCGCGTCGGGCGTAACGTCTCCGGTGGTCGCCTCCACGGCGGTCGGGGCGATGGGATCGCTCATTGGTCGCCTCCTTTCTGGACCCTCCATAGAAGGACACACCGCGAGGAGCCCGAAAGCGGCCATCGACCCGGGCGCGCCTGCGACGCGGGCGCCGCGCCCGACCCCGATGCGACGGACGGCGGCCGGCTGGTTCCCCCGTGAACGGCGCGGCGCCGCACCGTGCTGCGAGGGACCGCGATGATCGGCGTCGTGCAGGCCCGCGCTGCCGGTACCGCGGCCTTGCCGGGGTGTCGGCCCGACAGGGCCGACGGGTCGAGCACGCCTGACCCGCAGGGTCACGCACGCGTGACCCCTACAGGACGGACGGCGACCGGCGGTTTTCCGGTAGGGGCGACGCACGCGTCGCCCTTCGGGCGAGGCGTGCGTCGCCCGCCGCGCCGGCCGGCGCGGCACCGGACCGTGCGACGATGGACGAGGGATCGCGGCGGTGCGGCCGGGCGTGGGGTGCCGGCCCCGGGGGCCAGGGGGTCGGGCGTGCCTGGCGCCGCCGGGGTCCGGACCATGCCCCCCTGCAGGCGACGGACGGCGCGCTGGACGGCCGCGTTTCCCCGTGTCGGGGCGGGGCGCGCCCCACGCTCGTCCGCGGCTGCCGGTTCGGTGCCGGCGCGCGCGTCGGTGCACCGGGATGGCAGGCGCGCGACGTGGCAGGGGCGCACCGGTCCGTCCCCCGGGCGGCGAGGGGGTTGCAACTCCCCCGCTGCGGTGATAGACTGGAGTGTCGTTGCCCGTTGGACTGGGCACGCGTCGTTGGGGGGTGATCGTTCTCGGAAAGACGGAGGTCTGTGGGGAGTGAAGAGCCTGGGTCGACACGTCATTGTCGAACTCTGGGGTTGCAAGAACATCGACTCCCTGCACGCGGTCGAAGAGGCCATCCGCGAGGCGGTCGCGGCGACCAACGCGACGCTCCGCGACCTGCAGGTGTTCCCCTGGGAGCCGTACAACGGAGTCAGCGGCATCGCCATCCTGTCCGAGTCGCACCTGAGCATCCACACCTGGCCGGAGCTCGGGTACGCGGCGGTGGACGTCTTCACGTGCGGCGAACACACCGACCCCGAGGCGGCGATCCCGGTCCTGCGGGAGCGGTTCCAGCCGGAGCGGATGGAAGTGCTGCAGGTGAGTAGGGGGATGCTCGTTGATTGACGGAGGACTCTGGCATACCGACGACCCGGAAGTCCCGAGTCAGCGGGTCTTCCTGCAGGTGCGCGATGTCCTGTACCGGGGTACCTCCCCGTACCAGGAGATCGCGATCATCGACACGGTCCTCTTCGGCCGTGCGCTCGTCCTCAATAACGTGCTCCAGACGGCGGAGCGCGACGAGTTCTGCTACCACGAGATGCTCGTGCACCCGGTCATGATCGCGCACCCGCACCCGCGCCGCGTCCTGATCATCGGGGGCGGCGACGGCGGGGCGCTCCGGCGCGTGCTGCAGCATCCGGTCGAGCAGGTCACCATGGTCGAGATTGACGAGCAGGTCGTCCGGGCCTGCCGCGAGCACCTCTGGAACATCCATCGCGGCGCCTTCGACGACCCGCGCGTCGAGCTGCGCTTCGAGGACGGCTTCGCCTACGTCGAGCGGCGCTCCGGCACCTTCGACGTCATCATCGTCGACGGGCCGGACCCCTTGGGCGATACGCCCGGCATGGTGCTCTTCTCGCCGGACTTCTACAACGGCCTGGCCGACATGCTAGCGCCGGGTGGCCTCGTCGTCCAGCAGACCGAGTCGCCGATGCTGCTGCCGATCCAGACGGCGGCGACCCACCTCCACCTGCGCGAGGTGCTGCCGATCGTCCGGACCTACATCACGACCGTCCAGTCGTACGACAGCTTCTGGAGCTTCACCGTCGCCTCGCGCGACGTCGACCCGGCGGCGCTCGACGTCGAGACGGTCGCCGAGCGCTTGCGCAGCCGCGGTATCGACGACTGCCAGTACTATTCGCCGGAGATCCACTGGGCCGCCTTCCGGCTGCCGCCGTTCCTCCGGCGCTTCCTCGAGGATTCGATCGCGCTCGGCCGGCCGGCCGATTCGCACCCGCTCCTCCCGGAGGCCGCGGTGCGCCGGCCCACCGCCTGAGCCCGCCCGAGCGTGCCGACGCGGGGGCAGCGGTCTTTGCTGCCCCCGTTCCCGTCTCCGCTGGCGAGCCCTTTCAGGGCGCGATGAAGTAGCTCCGGCAGGCCCGGTCGATCAGCTCGGGCGTGAGCCGCGGCTCCTGCCCGAGGTACCGCGCCGCGCCGACCAGCGCGCCCAGGATGTCCCGCGGGTGGCAGGCCCGGAGTTCGCGCTTGCCGACGTAGTAGGTGCGCAGGAGATAGGTCAGCCCGTGCGGTTCGAACGGGATGCCGAGTTCCTCACACTGCGCGCGGAAGATCTCGGCGAACTGCTGCACTGTCGGGTTGCCGAGATGGATCTTGTTCGGGATCCGCCGCAGGAACGCCTCGTCGACGAGCTCGGTCGGCTGCAGGTTGGTCGAGAAGATGACCAGCCCCTCGAACGGCACCTCGACCTGCTTGCCGGTGTGGAGCGTCAGGATGTCGATGCGCTGCTCCAGCGGGACGATCCACCGGTTCAGGATGGCCCGCGGTGGGACGCGCTGCCGGCCGAAGTCGTCGATCAGGAGCACGCCGTTGTTCGCCCGGAGCTGCAACGGCGCCTCGTAGAAGCGCGCCCGCTCGTCGTAGATGAGGTCGAGCTGCTCGAGCGTGAGCTCGCCGCCCACCTGGATCAGCGGACGCTCGCACAGCACCCAGCGCCGGTCGCCCGGCGGCTGCTGCGGGACCGGGTGGTGGTGATGCCGGTCGAAGACGCGGATGATCTGCGCGTCGGCCAGGACCGCGTGCGGCACGAGCACCGCGCCGCCGTACATCGCGGTCACCCGCTGGGCAAGCGCCGTCTTGCCGTTCCCCGGCTTCCCGAAGAGGAAGATCGCCTGCCCGCTGTTGAGCGCTTGGCCGATCTGGTCGAGCACCGCCTCGGAGAAGACGAGGCGCCCGAGGGCCCGCCGGACCCGGTCCGGGGTGACCGGCACTCGCCGGAGGCTCTGCGCCTGGACGACGGCCCGGTACTGCTCGAGCGGGACCGGCGCGGGGCCGATGTACCCGTTGCGCGCCAGGAACTCCTGCGCCCGGAGATGCCCCTTCGTCGTCAGGACGTAGCGGTAGCCGAGTTCGCTGATCCCGTTGCTCCCGGTCACCTCGACGAGTTCCTCGCGCTTGGCCTGCGTGAGGGCGCGCTCGAGCACCCCGGCGTAGGGGACGCAGAGCGCCTCCACGAGGTCGCGGGCCGTCTGCGTCCCGTGCGCGTACAGGTACTTGAGCGCCAGCTCCACGAGCAGTTGGAGCTCGAGCCCGGCTTCTTCCAGGCTCGCCGGTTGCGGGATCGCCAGGACGGCGGTCTCGGTCGTCATCGTATCCCTGTTTCCCGAGCGCACGGTCGCTCCTCGCTCGAGAGTTTTCGGACGATCGCCGGTCCTCCACAGGTGACTTTCGGTATGGCTAGGATAGCCCGAGAGGTCTAGGGCGTCACCGGCAGCAGGACGCGTTCTCCCTCCGCGAGACCGGCGGCGACCTCGACCATGCCGCCGCTGCGCAGGCCGGTCGTCACCTCCCGCTCCTCCCGCTGGCCGTCCCGCAGGACGGTCACGAAGGCCCGGTCTCCGACCGTGCGGACGGCGCGCTCCGGCACGAGCAGCACGTCGTGCCGGGCGACGGTGTCGAGGTGGACGGTCGCGGTCATGCCGGGACGCAGCGCGTCGTCGACGGTGTCCAGCCGGACGAGCAGCGGGAAGCCGACGACGCCGGCCTGCTGGCTGGCGCTCTGCCCGAGCGAGACGACCGTGCCGGTCCCTTCCCATCCGGGGAGCGCGTCGACCGTGACGCGCACCGCGCCCGCCGCGGCGACGTACCGGGCGTCCACCTCGTCGACCGTCGCGCCGACTCCCAGCGCGCCGCTCTCGGCGATGCGGGCGACCACCGTGCCCGCGCCGACCGGAGCTCCCTCGGCGACCGTCACCTCGGTCACGATGCCGTCGGCCGGCGCCAGCACGTAGCGGTCGGCGAGCTGCGCCGTCGCCTGCCGGTAGGCCTCGAGCGCCGTCCGGCGTTGTTCCTCGGCCCGCAGGCGGACGTCCAGCGCCGCGCCGCTCGCCTCGGCCTGGGCGAGGGCGGCTTCCGCCTGCAGGAGTTGCTGCTCGGCCTGTCGCTGCCGCGCCACGAGCGGTGCGTCGTCGAGCACCGCCACGATGTCGCCGGCGCGCACGCGGTCTCCCGGCTGCACGGCCAGGATGCGGACGCGGGTATCGTAGGTCGCCCGGGCCGCCGCCGTGCGCAGCGCGACGATGCGCCCGGGGAACTCCAGCGAGGCGGTCAGGTCACCGCGCCGGACGACCCAGACGGTCTCGGCGGGGCGGCGCAGCCACCAGAGGAGAGCCGCCGCCGCGACCAGCGACGCCGCCAGCAGGAGCAGCCACCAGCGGCGGACCCGACGGTCACTCATAGCGCAGTACCTCGACTGGACGGAGACGCGCCACGACGCCGAGCGGCACCGCGACCGCCGCTGCGGCGGCGAGGACGACCGCGCCGGCGAGGAGGACGCCGAGCCGGAGTTCCCAGGCCAGCGGGACGGCGAAGAGTTCGGCGCTCACCACCCGGAGCACCGCGGCGCTCGCGACCGTCCCGAGGGGCAGGGCCAGGAGCAGGCCGATGCCCACGACGACCAGCGCTTGTCCGACGAGGAGCGCGACCAGCGCCCGTCGCTCCGCGCCGAGCGAGCGGAGCACGCCGAACTCCCGGCGTCGTTCGGCGATGTCGAGCAGGAGCGCGTTGGCGATCCCGAAGACCGCCGCCAGGCCGATCACCAGCACGACGAGCCGCGCCAGGACCGTCAGCACGGCCAGGACGCGTTCCGTCGCCGCCCGGTCGTCCGCCATGAGCAGGGTCAGGGGCCGCAAGGCTCGCTCGGAGCGCTCCACGGTGGTCAGGGCGGCGCCCGCCGTCTCCGGCGCGTGGTTCCAGAACCGGAGCGCGTAGAGGGCAGGTCGGTCCTCGCGCCCGAGCAGCGTGTTCAGCACCTGGCGGTCGACGAACACCTTGCCGAGCGTGGTCGCCCCGAGATAGGTGCTCTCGTCGTCGACGATGCCGACGACCCGCACCGGCACGCGGCGTCGCCCGAGGTCGAGCGGGAGGACCGTGCCGACCTGGGCCTGCACGCGCCGCGCCAGGTTGGCCGTGAGGACGACGCTCGGCGGCTGCGACGGCTCGAGCCAGGTGCCGGCGACCAGCCGCGGGCGGTAGACGACGGTGTCCTGGGGCACGCCCCACACGTCGGTCCGCACCGGGCCGATCGCGCCCTGGAGCAGCGTCCAGGGTTCGGCGGCTCGCACCGGCGGCACGCGCTGTAACCGGTGCGCGTAGGTCGGCGGGACCGCGGGGTTCACGAGGATCCAAGCGTCCGCCTGGTACCGGGTGTAGAGGTCGGCGATGGTGACGCGCAGCGAGTGGTCGACGAGTTGGCTGGCCAGCACCGCGGCGAGCGCGACGGCGCTGGCAGCCGCTGTCAGCGCCGTGCGCAGCGGGCGCCGGAACGGGTCGCGCACGCTCATCGCGAGCACCGGCGACCAGCCGGCGAGCCAGCCGGTAAGGCGTGCCAGCAGCCGCGGCGCGGCCGGTGGGACCGTCGCGTCCCCGCGAAGGAGCTCGGCAGCCGGTCGGCGCACCGTCGCGACCAGGGGCAGGAGCGCGCCGGAGACCGCGATGCTCACTCCGAGCGCTAGGCCGAGTGCCAGCGTGTTCCAGGCCACCGCGAGTGGAGGGAGCACCAGGCCGGCCAGCCGAGCGAGCAGCATGGCGAGCGCACGCCCGCCGAGGACGCCCAGCCCGGCACCGACCAGGCCGCCGAGCGCGCCGAGCAGGAGGTAGGGGAGCAGGAAGAGGGCGAACAGCTGGCGTCGCGTCGCGCCGAGTGACCGCAGCGTCCCCAGGTGCGGGCGTTCTTCGGTCAGGAGGCCGACGGTGGTGTTGGCGACGACGAAGATGGCGACGCCGGCGCCCAGCAGCGCAAAGGCCCGGAGGAGCAGGACGAGCGTCCGGAGTTCGCGCGCGCCGAGGAAGGAGTCGGGGTCGCGCACGCTCCAGCCGGAACTCGCGACCTGCCGCGCCGCGAGGAACCGCTGGAGCTCGGCCGCGACCCGACCGGCGAGCGCCGGGTCGGTGACCCGGACCAGGAGCGTGTTCGCGCTGTCGGTCCCGAGCTGCTGGCGCAACTCCCGCTCGCTGACGAACCCGGTGAGCCGGTCGAGCAGCGCCGGGTCGGGGCGCGCCGGTACCCAGGCGAAGCCGCTCACGCGGGCGTACCGCACCGGGTCGCCGGGGTTCGCTTGCAGCGCGACGAGCGAACCGAGTTCGACGCCGAGCAGGCGCCGGGCGCTCGCATCGAGCACGATCTCGCCCCGCTCCGGCCACCGCCCGGCGACGAGCTGCGGGCGGTCGAGCGCCACGGCATCGAAGCGGGCGATGCCGACGAGCTGGACGGGAACCCAGCGGCCACCGGCCGAGACGCGGCTGGGCTGGACGGTCCGCGCCTCGACGGTCGCGACACCCTCGCGGCGGGACAGCGCGGCGAGGAGGCTGGGGGTCAGGGACGGCACGGTCGCCACGATGTCCGGCTGCGCGGTGTCGGCGAAGGTCCGGCGTTGCGCCTCGACGAGCGTTCCTCCGGCCGAGGAGATGGCGACGATGGTGAACACGGCGAGGACGACGCTCGCCGCCGCGAGCGTCGTACGGATCCGCCGCACGAGGAGCGACCGGAGCGCGAAACGGAGCGCGAGGATCGCGTGCATCGGTACGTCCGCCTGTCCCGGCAGCGATTGTACGGGACGTGCCTCCGCTGCACCGCGCGCGAGCCGGCGACTCGACAGTACAGCACTTGCGCCGCGCCGGCGCTCGCTGCTACATACGAGGTGAGGGGGCGTTCGGCATGCCCGAACGCCGTGATGGGCGGACAGTCCTCGTGAGGAGGAGGTGCGCGATGGACGAACTCGCTCGGCTCCGGGCGCAGGCGGCGGCCGGACAGCTGACGCGGCGCGAGATCCTGAAACGGGGGGCGGCGCTCGGGCTCACAGCGCCGGCGATCGCCGCGTTGCTCGCTGCCTGCGGGCGCGGCGAGCAGGTCACCCCGACGGCGGCGCCGGCAGCGCAGACGCCAGCGGCCCGGACGCCGGCTGCTCAGGCCTCGCCGACCGCCGCGGCTCCGCAGGCGTCGCCGACCGCGCAGCCGGCAGCACAGCGCGGTGGTGGCGGCACGCTCCGGCTCCTCTGGTGGCAGGCGCCGACGATCATCAACCCGCACCTGGCGCAAGGGACCAAGGACTTCGACGCATCGAACATCGTGCTCGAGGCGCTCGCCTACTTCGACGCCGAGGACAAGCTCGTGCCGCGGCTCGCCGAGGAGATCCCCTCGGTCGAGAAGGGAACGCTCGACCCGCAAGGCCGCTGGGTGATTTGGAAGCTGCGCAAGAACGTCAAGTGGCACGACGGGCAGCCGTTCACGGCGAAGGACGTCAAGTTCACGTGGGAGTACGTGACCGACGAGAAGACGACGGCGACGACGATCGCGTCCTACCGCTCGATCGAGAGCGTCGAGATCGTCGACGACTACACGGTGAAGGTGAACTTCAAACAGCCGAACCCGGCCTGGTTCGAGCCGTTCGTCGGTGACTTCGGCCTGATCCTTCCGGAACATATCTTGCGCGACTACAAGGGGGAGAAGGCGCGCAACGCGCCGTTCAACCTCAAGCCGATCGGCACCGGTCCGTACAAGGTCGTCGATTTCCGCCCCGGCGACGTCGTCGTCTACGAGATCAACCAGGACTACTGGCAAGAGGGGAAGCCCTACTTCGACCGGGTCGAGATGAAGGGCGGCGGCGACGCCACCAGCGCGGCCCGTGCCGTGCTGCAGACGGGCGAAGCGGACTGGGCCTGGAACCTGCAGGTCGAAGCGCAGGTCCTGCTGCAGCTGGAGAAGGCCGGGCAGGGCAAGCTCGTGATCGGGCCGGGCGCCAACACCGAACGGATCATGGTCAACTTCGCCGATCCGAATACCGAGAAGGACGGGGCCCGCGCCGAGCCCGATGTCCCGCATCCCTTCCTGACCAACAAGAACATCCGGCAGGCGATCGCGTTGGCGATCCGGCGGGACGTCATCGCTGAGCAGCTCTACGGGCCGGCCGGTCAAGTGACGGCCAACAACCTGAACGCGCCGGCGCGCTTCAAGCATCCCGACCTCAAGTGGGAGTTCGACCTGGAGAAGGCGGCCAAGCTCCTCGACGAAGCGGGGGCGGTCGACTCGAACGGGGACGGCGTGCGCGAGTACAACGGCAAGCCGCTCTCGATCCTCTACCAGACGTCGATCAACTCGATCCGCCAGCGCACGCAGGAGATCGTCAAGGCGGAGCTCGAGAAGATCGGCTTCAAGGTCGAGCTCAAGTCGATCGACGCCTCGGTCTTCTTCTCGTCCGACCCGGGGAACCCGGATACCTACGGGCACTTCTACGCCGACCTGGAGATGTACACCAACGGTCCCACCAACCCGTTCCCGCTCAACTGGGCGCGGCGCTACCACTCGCAGGAGGTCGCCCGCAAGGCGAACAACTGGGCGGGCGCCAACATCACGCGCTACCAGAACCCCGAGATGGACAAGGTGCTCGACCAGCTGGCGAGCGAGCTCGACCCGGACAAGCAGACCGAGCTCTTCCGCCAGGTCAACTGGATCAGCGTGACCGACGTGGTCGAGATTCCGCTTGTGCACCGGAACGAGGTCTCGGCGGCCGCGAAGAACCTGACCGGCTACGTCACCTCGACCTGGGCATCGGACGTCTGGAACATCGCCGACTGGCGACGCGAGTGAACGGGCGCGCGTCGCGCGGAGGCTGTGGAACCGGCCACCGGCACCGGTCACCGGGCCGGTGGCCGGTCCGTCGCGAGGATCCGCTCCCCAGCGACGGTGCCGTCCCGGAGTTCGACGATCCGCTCGGCCCGCGCCGCGACCTCGGGGTCGTGGGTCACCAGGACGACCGTCGTACCGCGCCGCCAGGCGCTCGCGAAGAGCCCGAGGACGGCGTCGCTCGTCTCGCTGTCGAGGTTGCCGGTCGGTTCGTCGGCCAGGAGCAACCGCGGCTCGTTGGCGAGCGCCCGCGCGATCGCCACGCGTTGCCGCTCGCCGCCGGAGAGCTCGCTCGGCAAGCGATGCGCCGCGTGGGCGAGCCCGACCGCCTCGAGGAGTTCCAGCGCGCGCGTCCGCGCCTGCCGCTGCCCGGCGAGCGCTAGCGGCAACTGCACGTTCTCGAGCGCCGTGAGCGTGGGCAGGAGCTGGAAGAACTGGAAGACGATCCCGACCGTCCGCCGGCGCCAGCGGGCCAAGGCTTCCTCGTCGTACGTCCCGAGATCGAGTCCGTCGACGAGCACGCGCCCGGAGGTCGCCCGATCGAGCCCGGCGACGAGGTTGAGGAGCGTCGACTTGCCGCAGCCGGACGGGCCGACGACCGCCACCCACTCGCCCGGCTCGATCCGGAGCGAGACTCCTCGCAGGGCGACCACCTCGCGGGCACCATCGCGGTACACCTTGGTCACGGTATCCAGCTCGACGAGCGGTCGCCGCTCCACGGGCGTCTCCGTCCTCAGCGGCGGAGCAGGTTGGCCGCGACGAGCAGCACCCCGGCTCCCACCAGCGCGACGACGAGACTCCCGACGAAGCCCGCCGGCCCTCGGATGCCGAGCAGGTGGAAGAGATAGCCGCCGACCAGCGCGCCGACCAGGCCGACGGCGACGTTCCCCAGGCAGCCGAAGCCGCGTCCCCGGGTCAGCAAGCCGGCGAGCCAACCGGCCAGGAACCCGACGACCAGCCAGCCGAGCAGGGAACGCGGTTCAGTCGGTGGCACGTGGCTCTCCTTCCGTCTCGTCGTACACGGGGCCGAGGTGGGCGAACGGATCGGGCGGACAGCGTTCGAGCAGGGCGCGGTCGCGCTCCGTCAGGGGCGCGCGTGCCAGCAGGTCGGGTCGGCGCGCCTTCGTGCGGCAGAGCGCCATCATCCGCCGCCACTCGGCGATCTTGGCGTGGTTGCCGCTGAGGAGGATCTCGGGGACGCCGAGGCCGCGGAAGACCGGCGGGCGGGTGTACTGCGGGTACTCGAGCAGGCCGGAACTGTGCGATTCCTCGGCGAGGGACTCCGGATCGATCACTCCTGGTACCAGACGGCTCACCACGTCGATCACGACCGCGGCGGCGAGCTCGCCCCCGGTGAGGACGTAGTCGCCGATCGAGAGTTCGCGCGCCGCGAGGACGATCCGCACCCGGTCGTCGATCCCCTCGTACCGACCGCAGATCAGCGCGAGCCGCCGGTAGCGCGCGAGTTCCCGCGCGACGTCCTGGGTGAACAGTTCGCCCGAAGGACTCAGGAGGACGATCGGTGTCGTCGCCAGCTCCTCGCCGAGGACGCTCTCGACGGCCCGGACGATCGGCGGGGCCATCATCACCATGCCCGGCCCGCCACCGTAGGGCGTGTCGTCGACGGTGCGGTGCTTGTCGGTTGCCCAATCGCGGATGTTGTGGAGGGCGATCTCGATGAGCCCCTGTTGCTGGGCACGCTTGAGGATGCTCTCGTTGAGGAAACCGCTGAACATCGACGGGAAGATCGTGAAGACGTCGAACCGCATGCGCGCGCTCCCCTCGCAGAGAGCCTACCAGATCGCCGCGGGGCGGTGCGGCGTCGCGGCGTGAGCGCTCGGTCGTCGAGCGGGCGCCGCGGTCGAGGTGCTCCGCGTCCGCTCGGTCGCGCGGCACGGGGCCGGTCGACCGGCCAGGGAGCTCGTGGTCACGCGGTGAGTTGCGGCGCGGCCTTCTCGTGCATCGCTGCGGCAGCGCGGGCGAGCGCGCGCTCGAACGCCGCCACCACCGCGGGATCGAACTGGGTTCCGGCGCCGCGGCGGAGCTCGGCGAGCGCCTCCTCGTGCGTCAACGCGCGGCGATAGGGGCGGTCGGTGGTCATCGCGTCGTACGTGTCGGCGACCGCGATCACGCGGGAGCCGAAGGGGATGGCCTCGCCGGCCAGCCCGTCCGGGTAGCCCTTGCCGTCCCAGCGCTCGTGGTGGTGCCGGACGATCTCGACGATGTGCCGGTAAGGGCTGAGGTGGCGGAGGATCTCGCTGCCGTCGACCGGATGCCGCTTGATGACGGCGAACTCGTCCTCGGAGAGCCGGCCCGGCTTGCGCAGGATGATGTCGCTCGTCGCCACCTTGCCGAGGTCGTGGATCCTAGCTGCCGAGACGATCGCCTCCCGCTCCTCGGCGCTGAGTTCGGGAAACTCGTCGAGGATCAAGGCGGTGAGCTGCGCGACGCGCTGGGAGTGGGCGGCCGTGTAGGGATCGCGGCGGTCGAGGAGATCGGCCAGGAGCTCGAACGTGCCCTGGGTCTCGTGGTGGAGCTGGCGGTAGTCGCGGAAGGCGAGGTACGGCCCGAGGAGCGGGATGACCATGAGGACGAGCGCGAGCGGGTGCTCCTGGGCGAGGATGGGGAAGAGACTGCCTAGGGCCGGCAAGGCGAGGAACTCGACGAGCAGGCCCCGCGCCATCGAGCGCCAGAGGTACCAGGCGCTCGTCCCCGAGGCGAGGGAGAGGACGATCGCGAGGAGAAGCGTCTGGGCACTCGACGACAGTACAGCAGCCAGGAGCATGGCGAAGAAGTTCCGCAGACTCGAGAGGGGTGACCCGCCCTCGGCCAAGAAGAAGTACACCGGAGCGGCGATGGCCCCCTGCAGTGCGAAGTTATTGATATTCGTCAGGATTTTGAGCCCTTCCCGCCGTTCGAGAAGATCGTCCAGAAGTGTGCCGAGGACCGCTGTCAACATACCCAGAACCGGTCCCAAGGTGAGGACAGCAGCGAAGGTCACAGCGGACGATACGGAGACTGTTATCCTCGTGTATGGGAACGGCAAGTCGATGGCGAGCTGCTCGGCCAATACTGTCAAAATCACCAGGATGAGTAGAGTGAGGATCGTCCGAAGATTGAGAGTACCAAGGCCGAAATACCCGAGGAACATGAGGAAGACAAAAAGATTGCCTGCCGTAAGCAAGAGAAGCATCGGCAGAAGACGACGAAGTTCCATAGTGGGGCGACGACCATTCATCGCGGCGCCGGACTCTACTCCATGTCAGTTCTACGAATACCACATGAGGCGCACTGGGACATCACCATATTGTCCTCACCGCTTGAGTGACTTTCGTAGCTGCCGATGAGGTCTCCACGATCAGCGTACAGAAAACAAACCCCGGTCGTCATCGAAACGGACGACCTGGGGTTCGCTCGCGCAAGTCTTCGGGAACTAGCGAATCTTCCAGTTCTTCCACTTCATCGCGAGACTCCCTTCCCTTCCGTCGAACGACCCGCACCCGGTAGTACTCGCGTCCTGCAAGAACCCGGCCGGTCGTCCTCGCAGTGAGTACCCCTGGCTGCAGCCACTATAGTACGAAGGGCCCACGCTGTCAATACCCGAGTACGCAAACTTCCGTACTTCGGCCCGGGCGCGGCCATCGCGCCGTCCGGACAGGAGCGCCCGCGCTGACCGTCCAGCATGTCGCCGCGCTCCTCCCCTGTGCGCGTCCAGCCAGGCGAGCGGACAGGCCCGCGCACCGGCGTTGTCGCGGGCGCGGGCGCGATGTTAGGCTCAGCGCGGAAACGGGAGGGCCCGGTGCGTCAGCCAGCGTTCCGTCGTCTCCTCGTCACGGGTGGAGCCGGCTTCATCGGGAGCCACTTCGTGCGTCTCGTGCTCGACCAGGGCGTCCCCGAGGTCGTGGTGCTCGACAAACTGACCTACGCCGGGAGCCTCCGCAATCTCGAGGGCGTGCTCGAGCACCCTCGCCTGCGCTTCCTGCAGGGCGATATCGCCGACCCGGCTGCCGTCGCCGAAGCCGTGGCGGGATGCGATGCGGTCGTCAACTTCGCGGCGGAAACTCACGTCGATCGCTCTCTCCTCGAGCCGGCGGCCTTCGTCCGGACGAACGTCTGGGGCACGATGGTCCTCCTCGAGCAAGCCCTGCGTGCCGGCGTCCGCCGTTTCCTGCACGTCAGCACGGACGAGGTCTACGGCGAGGTCCTCGCCGGTGCCGCCCGCGAGACCGATCCGCTCCGTCCCCGGAACCCCTACGCGGCCAGCAAGGCGGCCGCCGAGCACTTCGCCTTCGCCTATCGGGAGAGCTACCAGCTCCCGGTCCTGGTGACCCGCGGCTGCAACACCTACGGCCCCTACCAGCACCCGGAGAAGTTCATCCCGCTCGCCATCACCAACCTCCTCAGCGGCCAGCCGGTCCCGATCTACGGCGACGGACTGCAGGAACGCGACTGGCTGTACGTGGAGGACCATTGCCGCGCCGTCTGGACGGTGCTCCTCTACGGGAACCCGGGCGAGGCGTACAACATCGGTACCGGGCAGCACCGCCCCAACCTCGAGGTGGCGCGCCGGCTCGTCGCCCTCCTCGATGCCGACCCCTCGCTCATCGTCCACGTCACCGACCGCCCCGGCCACGACCGGCGCTACGCGGTCGACTGGAGCAAGCTCGCGGCGCTCGGTTGGGCCCCGCAGGTCTCGTTCGACGAGGGGCTCGCGCGCACGGTCGCCTGGTACCGGTCACGGGTCGACTGGTGGTCCGCTCGTCGCGACGAGACGTTCGCTGAGTACTACGCACGGAACTACCGGAACCGGGCTGCACCCTGACCGCTGCCGTGACGCTGACGATCGAGCTGGCTGTGGCCAAGACGCACCGGGCGGGGAACCGCGAGAGCGGCGACACGGTCGAGCTCGTCGAGCGCCCGGGCGGCGGCATCTCCGTCGTCCTGGTCGACGCCCAGGGCTCGGGACAGGCAGCCAAGCTCTTGAGCCTGCAGGTCGCCGGACACGTCCTGGCGCTGCTCAACCAGGGGGTGCGCGACGGTGCCGCGGCTCGCGCTGCACACGATTTCCTCTTCACCTCGCGCAACGGCCGGGTCTCGGCGGAACTCGATATCGTCTCGGTCGATCTCGCCAGCCGTACCCTGGTGGTCACCCGCAACAGCGAAGCGCCCCTCCTCTTGGCGCGCGACGGCGACCTGCAGGTCATCGCGGCGACCGGCGGTCGCATTGGGCTCTACCGTCACACCCGGCCGAGCGTTTCCCAATGGCCGCTCGAGACGGGCCTCACCGTCGTCTTGGCGAGCGACGGCGTCGCCCACGCCGGTCAGCGTTGGCGAGAGGCGCTCGATCTTCCGGCTACCGCCGCGCGCGTCCTCGTCGACGATCCCGGCGCGCAGGAACTCGCCGACGCCTTGCTCGCCGCGGCCATCGCCGCCGACCGTGGTAACCCGCAGGACGACATGACCGTGGTCGCGCTCCGCCTCCGGGCCGGCGGAGCCCGACAACCGATCCGTCGCCTCGCCCTCTCGCTTCCCCTGAACGAATGACGGGTGTCGCGCTCGGTACACTTGACCCGTGCGATCGAGAGGGCTCGCGATGCGCGTCGTCCTGGTCGGCCCGTGCGGCGCAGGGAAGTCCACCATCGCCCGGGAGCTCGCTCACCGCGGCATCGACGCCGTGGTCGTCGGGCAGGAGCATTCGATCGTCCGTGACCTCTGGCGACGCCCCGATCCCGATCTGGTCGTCTTCCTCGACGCGAGCCTGGAGACCGTGCGAGCGCGCCGCGGTGCCGATTGGCCGGAATGGCTGTATCGTACCGAGCAGGAACGGCTCGCCGAAGCGCGCGCCCATGCGGATCTCGTCCTGGATACCGGTCGCTTCTCGGTCGAGGAGGTCGTCCAGCGCATCGTGGCGGCGCTCGAACGGGGCGGTGCGCGGGAGGACGGCGGATCGTCATGACGCGCCGCACCGCTCTCCACCTGCTGCTCCTCCTCGCCGTCGTCCTCGTCGGCTGCCGCCTCCTGCGCGCTCCGATGACCGTGCCGACGCCGATCACCAGCTCCTCGCCGACCGTCCCCTGGAAGGCGTCAGCGACCCCGGCTCCGCCGGTCGTCGTGCCGGGAACCGTGCTGGAAGCCCCGTCGCCGCCCGCGCCACCGCCCCTGCGCGGCGACCAGGTGCTCGTCCTGGCCGGATCTCCCGACGGGCCGCTCACCCTCGACCCGGCGCTCGTCCAGGATGTCGACTCCGCGTTCGTCGTCCAGCAGCTCTTCCGGGGAATCGTCCGCTTCGATCCGCAGCTCCGCGTCGTGCCGGAGCTCGCCGAGCGGATCGAGATCTCGCCCGACGGAGCGACCTACACCGTCCGCCTGCGGCCCGATGCGACGTTCCACGACGGGACGCCGATCACCGCGGGCGACGTGAAGTACTCCTGGGAACGTGCCTGCGACCCCGCGCTCGCCGGCGGCGACGGTCGCCGGCTTCCCGCTTGGAGCGCGCTGCGCGACCTCGTCGGCGCCGAGGACCGCCTGCTCGGTCGTCGGGACGACGTCCCGGGAATCGAAGCGGTCGATGCCCGGACGCTCCGGCTGCGCCTGGCGGTGCCCAGCCCGACCTTCCTCGCGCGCCTCGCCTTGCCGGTCGCCAGCGTCGTGCAGCGTGCCGACGTCGAGCGCGGGCCGGACTGGTGGCGGCAGCCGGTCGGGAGCGGCCCCTTCCGGCTCCTCCGTTGGGACGACGACGCGCTCGTGCTCGGTCCTCACCCCGGTTACCGCCCGGCGCCACCGTACCTCCGCGAAGTCCGGATCCGGATCGGCGCGGCAGCGCTCTCGCCGCTCAACCAGTACGAACGGGGGCAGCTCGACGTGGCCAGCGTCCCGGTCTGGGCGGTCGACCGAGTCTCGGCGCCCGAGTCCCCGTACCGCGATCAGCTGGTGGTGCAGCCGCTCCTGGCCGGCACCTACGTGTTCCTCAACCCGGCGGTGCCGCCGCTCGACGACCCGCAGGTACGCCGTGCCCTCGTCCAGGCGTTCCCCAGCCGGAAGGTCGCCGAGGTGACGCTGCTCGGCAAGGTGCCGGCAGCCGATGCGCTCGTCCCGGAGAGCATGCCGGGTGGCCCCTGGCGCGCCAAACTCCTGCCGGAGGATCCGGCCGCTGCCCAGCGAGTGCTCGCCGGGAGGGAGCTCCACCTGGAGATCGTCTCGTCCGGAGGCGACGTCGCCGTCATGCTCGCGCGTGTCTGGGAGGAGCGGCTCGGCGTCGACACGGAGGTCCTGCAGCTCGACTGGCCGGACTATCTCGCCGATCTGGACGCGCGCTCGCTCCCGGTCTTCGTGCTGTCGTGGGTTGCCGACTACCCTGACTCGGAGGCGATCCTGGACGCGCTCTTCGCGCTCGACAGCCCGCACCGGCCGATCGCCTACGAGAACCGCCAGGTGCAGGCCTGGCTCGAAGCGGCTCGACGCACGCGCGATCCTCAGGCCCGGCACGCGGCTCTCCGAGCGGCCCAACAGGCCATCCTCGACGATGCGGTCGTGCTCCCCTTGACCTTCGACGTGGAATACTTGCTCGTCGCGCCCGCGGTCCGAGACTTCCCGGTCACGCCGTTGGGTATCCTCGGACTGGAGCGCGTCTGGATCGACCGCTCGGCGTCCGCCCCGTAGGGGCACCGTACGCGAGGCCGATCGCATGGTGGAATCGACGCTGATCGTGCCGCTGGAACTCGTCGACCTTCCGCGCCTCCGGCTCAAGTGGGGCAGTCGCTACAATCCGCAGGAGGTAGCGCGGCTCGTCCGCGAGGCGCCCGGTCTCTCGCTCTGGGCACCGGCCACCGGCGAGTACGTCCTCGCTGGGCCGTGGCGCCACCGCGAGGAGATCGTCGTCCTGCACGAGATCTCCAGCGGGCCGCACACCTACCACCTGGTCGATGCGCTCGCCGAGCATGCGTGTGCCCGTGGCAAGGAGCTGCTGGTGATGACCCACCAGTACGAGCGTCGTCCGTTCGTCTTCTACGAGCGGACCGGCTTCGAACTCCTGGAGGAGATCCTTGTCTACGAGATGGTGCTCTACACGATCCCGCCGGCACCCGCGCGGCTGCGGTTCGAACGCGTCCGCCTGGACGATCCGTTCACCCTCGGCGAGCTCCTCGACCTCGATCACGAGGCGTTCGACTGGCTCTGGTGGAACAGTCCGGGCGAGTTCGACGAGTACATGAGCGACCCGCGCGTCGACGTCTATCTCGGGCGCGAGCAGGACGGGACGCCGGTCAGCTACGTCGGGGTGACGCGTCTCCGCGGCTGGGGGCATCTCGATCGGCTCGCCGTCTCGCCGCTGTTCCAAGGGCAGGGGTACGGGTACGAATCGCTCGTCTGGGCGGTGCGGGTCCTGGCTTCCCGCGGCGCGCATCGCGTCGGCCTGAGCACCCAAGCGAGCAACGCTCGGAGTCGGCGACTCTACGAACGCTTCGGCTTCCGGCGGGTGCCGGATCTCGACTACCAGATCTGGGGACGCTGGCTCCAGGATCCCCTGGAAGATCGGCAGGATCGCAAGACGGTCACCGACGGAGGAGCGTGAGGATCGATGGGCAGCACGTTCGGCAAGTTGTTCCGCATCACCACCTGGGGCGAATCGCACGGGCCAGCGCTCGGCGTCGTCGTGGACGGTTGTCCGGCCGGGCTCGAGCTGAACGAGGAGATCATCCAGCGCGATCTCGACCGGCGCCGCGTCGGGCAGAGCGAGGTGACCTCGCCGCGGCAGGAACGCGACCGGGTCACGATCCTCTCCGGCGTCTTCGAGGGGAAGACGACCGGCGCACCGATCTCCCTCGTCACCTACAACGCGGACGCCGATTCGAGCAAGTACGAGCCGCTGCGCGACGTCTTCCGTCCGGGCCATGCCGACTACACCTACTGGGTCAAGTACGGGCATCGCGACCACCGGGGCGGCGGACGGTCGAGCGCGCGCGAGACCTGGGGACGGGTCGCTGCCGGTGCCATCGCCCGGCAGTTGTTGCGCACCGTCGCCGGTGTCGAGGTCTACGGGTTCGTCCGCGAGCTCGCCGGTATCGCCATCGAGACGTTTGACCGCGCGGAGATCGACCGCAACCCGGTGCGTTGCCCCGACCCGGTCGCCGCGCAGAAGATGGTCGCCGCGATCCTCGAGGCCAAGGAACAGAAGACGAGCGTCGGCGGCATCGTCGAGGTGCGGGCCGTCAACGTCCCGCCCGGCCTCGGCGAGCCGACGATGGACAAGCTGGACGCCTTGATCGGCTACGCGATGCTCAGCATCCCCGCCGTCAAGGGGGTGGAGATCGGTGACGGCTTCGCAGCGGCTCGGCTGCGCGGCCACGAGCACAACGATCCCTTCGTCGTGCAGGACGGGCGCGTGCGGACGCTGACGAACCACGCTGGCGGGATGCTGGGCGGCATCTCTACCGGCGAGGAGATCGTCGTCCGCCTCGCCGTCAAGCCGACCTCCTCGATCGCCCGGCCGCAGCGGACGGTCGATATCCACGGGAACGAGCGGACGATCGTCGTCGAAGGGCGACACGACCCGTCGATCTGCCCGCGCGTCGTGCCGGTGGCGGAGGCGATGCTGCTCCTCGTCCTCGCCGACTGCTACCTGATGAACCGCGCGGCGCGGCTCTGACCGTCCGCCTGGCCCAAGGCCGCCTCGAGCCGCTCGAAGAAGTCGGGGAACGTCTTGGCCACGCAGCCGGGGTCGTCGATGACGATGCCGGGAACCGCGCAGCCCAGCACGGCGAAGCTCATCGCCATGCGGTGGTCCTGGTAGGTCCGGATCACCGCCGGCCGTACCTGACCGGGGAAGACCGCGAGGCCGTCGGGAAACTCGTCGACGCGCAAGCCCAACCGGCGGAGCTCCGTCGCCACCGCCGCGATGCGGTCCGTCTCCTTGTACCGGATGTGCTGGACGTTGCGGATGACGACCGGCCCCTCGGCGAGCGGAGCGAGCGCCGCCAGCGTCGGCACGGTGTCGGAGATCGCGTTCATGTCGGTTTCGATCCCCTGCAGCGGACGCCGGCCGATGACCGTGATCGCGTCCGGCTCGCGGAGCACCGTGCAGCCCATCCGCTCCAGGAGATCGACGAAGCGCACGTCCCCTTGCCGGGAGCGCGTCCCGAGGTGCAGCACCCGCACCCGGCCGCCGGTCGCAGCCGCGAGCGCGAAGAAGTACGACGCCGCCGAGGCGTCCGGCTCGATCCCGTACTCCCGCGCCCGGTACCGCTGGCCGCCTGGAACGTCGAAGACCCGGAACCGCTCGTGCCGGACCTCGGCACCGAAGTCGGCCATGGTGGCGAGCGTCATCTCGACATAAGGGATCGAGACGAGTTCGCCGTCCAGTTCGATCCGCAGCCCTTCGGTCGTGCAGGGGCCGACCATGAGGAGGGCGCTCAGGTACTGGCTCGAGACGTCGCCCCGCAGGCGGACGCTGCCGCCCCTGAGCCCGCGTCCGCGTACCCGGACCGGTGGACATCCCGTGCCGTGCAGCGATTCCGCCTCGACCCCGAGCTCGCGGAGCGCAGCGAGCAAGGGCTCGATCGGGCGCTCCCGCATGCGCGGCACGCCGTCGATGACGTACTCGCCGTGACCGAGCGCTACCATGGCGGTCAGGAAGCGCGCGGTCGTCCCGGAATTGCCGACGAAGAGTTCGGCCCGTGCCGCAGGAATCGTCCCGCGGCGACCGGCGACCACCATCCGTTCGGCGCACTCGTCGACCTCGACGGCGATGCCGAGCCGGCGGAGGGAGTCGACCATCACCAGGCTGTCCTCGCTGAGCAATGCCCCCTCGAGGACGCTCGTCCCGTCCGCTAGAGCGGCCAGGACGAGCGCTCGGTTGGTCAGACTCTTGGAGCCCGGCAACCGCACCTCGGCGTCGACCGGTCGGTCGGCCGGCCGGATCGCCAAGCGCTCGGGATAGGTTCGTCGCGTCAGCACGGTCGCTCCTTCGGTCAACGGAATTTGATGTCCCAGGAGTAGGGGATTTCCGGCGTGTCGTACGGGAGCCGGTACTCGTCTGGGTTCTTGGGATCGTACGGTTCCGTCGGGAAGTTGAGGAGGTAGCACGGCTCGGTCCCGATGTTCTTGAAGCCGTGCGCGACGCCCGGCGGGATCTTGAGCACGATCCGGTTGTCGTCGCCCAAGAAGAACTCGTTGAGCTCGCGGTAGGTCGGCGAGTCCGGCCGCAGGTCGAAGAGCGGCACCTTGATCATCCCGCGGATGCACACGAAGTAGTCCGTTTGCTTCTTGTGCCAGTGCCAGGCGCGGATCACGCCGGGCCAGGAGACGGAAACGTAGCACTGGCCGAACTTCTCGAAGAACGGATCGTCGCAGCGGATCAACTCGGTCAGCGAACCACGCTCGTCGACGTGCGTCACCAGCCGCTTGATTTCGACTCCGTGGATCACCGTCTCCGCCTCCGTGCGTCCAGCCTCGTCAACGTCCAGCGAGTATAGCCGAGCCTGCCCGGCGCCGGGCGACCACGAACATGAGCGGACTCTCGTCGGTCAGCGGCTCGAGCTCGTACGACCCGTAGATCGCCTCGACCTCGAACCCGCTCGTCTCCAGCAACAGTTCGAGCTCGAAGCGATGCAGGTACCGCAGCGTGTAGGTCGCCACGCGCCGTTGTACCGCTCCCGTCGTTTCGTCGGTCCGATCGTAGAAGAGCGTCGTGGCGATGGTCTGCTCCGCTGCCCGGACCGTCCGGCTGGCGAAGCGGTCCAAGCGTGCGCCGTCCGGCAGTCGCCAGCTCCCGTCCCAGGCGAAGGGCTGCTCGAGCGCCCGCAGCTGCTCCGGGGTCGGGTGGAGCACATCGAGCAGGAGCAGCCCGCCTGTCGCGAGCACGCGATGGAGCTCGCCGAGCGCCCGCTGCTGCGCGCGGCGGTCCGGAAGGTGCAGGAATCCGTTCAGGGCGACGATCGCCAGTCGATAGGTCCCGGCCGGGAGCTCGCCGAGTTCCACCATGTCGGCCCGGTAGAGGCGGACCCGCTCCAGCCCTTCCCGCGTCACCCGCTCCCGCGCCCGGGCGAGCATCGCCGGCGAGCGGTCGACGCCGTGCACCTCGTATCCGGCACGGGCGAGCGGTACCAGCAACCGTCCCGTTCCGCATCCCACCTCGAGGATCGGGCCGCCGCTGCGCTGGGCGAAGGCGAGGTAGAGGTCGACGTCGGCCTGGAAGTCCGCGAACTCCAGATCGTAGTACTCGGCGATCAGTTCGTAGGCGTCCACGTCCACCGTCCGTTCCTTCAGAGTGTACTCGCCCGTCGGTCGGCCCACGACTCCGCCTCGGGCCTCTCTGGAGCGGTGCCCGTCCTCCGGTGTAGGATTGAGGACATGAGCAAGGGAACGAGCAAGGGCCGCGCGGACGAGAAGGTCATCGCGGTCAACCGCAAGGCGTACCACGACTACTTCATCGAAGAAGAGCTGGAGGCCGGCATCCAGCTCACCGGATCGGAGATCAAGTCGATCCGGGCTGGGCGCGTCAACCTCCGGGACGCGTACGCCCGCATCGAGGACGGCGAGCTCTGGCTGATCGGCATGCACGTCAGTCCCTGGCCGGGGGCCAGCGGCAAGCACCAGCATGACCCGACGCGCCCCCGCAAGTTGCTCGTCCACAAGCACGAGCTCGATTACCTCCGTGGGAAGCTGGAGAAGCGAGGCTACACGCTCGTCCCGCTCCGCCTCGTCATCCGTCGCGGGCTCGCCAAGGTCGATCTCGGTCTGGCTCGCGGCAAGAAGCAGTACGACAAGCGCGAAGCGCTCGCCGAGCGCGAGGCCCGGCGGGAGATCGAGCGCGCGCTGAGTCCTCGCTGGTGACCGGCGCGAGTCCGGCCCGGTCGCTCAACCGCCGCGCTGTCCGCCGGTCAAGGCGGGGAGCGCCGCGCGCAGCAGCGCGAAGAGCGTCGGGCGAGCCGCCGCGCCGACCGCTGTCACTTCTTCGTGGGTCGGGACGAGCGGCTCCTCCGGGACCGCGCGGTTGGTGACGACCGAGAGCGCCACGACCGGCAGGCCGAGCGCCCGGGCCATGACGACTTCGGGCACCGTCGACATGCCGACCAGGTCGGCGCCCGCTGCGCGGAGCCAGCGGAGCTCGGCCGGCGTCTCGAAGGTCGGTCCCGCGACCATCGCGTAGGTCCCCTCCTGGAGGGTGAGTCCGCGGTCCGCGGCTGCCTGTCGCACGACCAGCCGGAGCGCCGGATCGTAAGCGTCGCGCAGCGAGAAGAACCGCACCGGCCCGGCTGGCGGCACGAGCGGATGGTTGCCGGCCAGACCCGGCACGAAGAGATGATCGCGGATTATGACCAGGTCTCCCGGCTCGTACGCCGGGTTCAAGCCGCCGGCGGCGTTCGTCAGCACGACGGTGCGCACCGGCAGTCTCGCCAGCATGAAGACCGGCGCGGCGACTTCCGCGGCGGTCAGCCCCTGGTAGAGGTGGTACCGCCCGAGGCAGAGCCACACGGGGACGCCGTCCCAATGGCCCAGGACGAGTTCCCGCGCGTGTCCGGGAACCGGCGGTGCTGCGATCCCGGTGACCTCGTCGAGCGGGACGTGACGCTCGGCCACGAAGCCCTCGGGGAGTCCGGCGAGACCGGAACCCAGCACGACGAACGCGGCGGGGGCGAGACGATGCGTCGAGGCCAACTCCGCGGCGCGCTCAGCAGCTCGTTCCTGCCACGGATGCAGGGGAAACGCCATCGTTCCGGCCCCCGTCCCGCTGTTCCAAAAGCGATGCGACGTCGGCCGACGGCAGCGGTCCCTCGAGGTGCGCCCGCAGCGCGGCCGCGAGCACGGCTTCGATCTGCCCGCGCAGGCTCGGGCCGAGCGGGCGCCGTTCGAGTTCCTGCCAGCGGTCGGCGAGGAGCAAGCGCAGCGCCTTGACCGCCCCGACGCTTAGCGGGATCTCCGACGGCCCCTCGTTCCGGCAGCGCTCGCAGACGACGCCGCCGAGGTCCGGGGCGTACGCGAGCCGTCCCGGCGTCAGACGCTGCCCGCAGCGCGGGCAGACGTAGAGTTCCGGCTGATACCCAAGGAGGGCGAGCAGGCGCATCTCGAAGCGGCGGACGATCGGGAACGGATCGGCGCAGCTCGCCAGGATCCGGAGACTCTCCACGAGAGCGTCGTAGAGCAGCGGCTGCGGGTCCTCGTCCGCCGTCGCCCGGTCGGTGAGATCGGCCAGGTAGCCGGCCCAGCCGACCCGCCAGGGGTCCTGACGCAAACCCAGGAACGCTTCCACCGCGTGCGCTTGGGTCACGACGTCGAGTTCGCGTCCGCGGGCCAGGAGGACGCTCGTGCGCATGAAGAGGTCGAGGTGACCCGCCAGGCGACTCTCGGGCCGCCGCACCCCCTTGGCGACGGCGCGGAGCTTCCCCGCCTCGCGGGTGAAGAGCGTGAGGATGCGGTCCGCCTCGCCGAGGTCGCGGCGGCGGAGGACGACCGCCTCCGCTCGGAACAGGCGGATGCGCTGACGCCCGTGCGTCTCGCTCACGATGCCGGTACTCCGCTGTCGGGTCGGGCGACGAGCTCGGCCCACGTCCGGGCGCGCTCGCGCAAGGCGTCCCAATTCCGCTCGGCGACCAGCCGGCGATCGACCAGGTGGCTCCCGACGGCGACCGCGACCGCGCCCGCGGCCAGGAAGGCCGGCGCGGTCTCCAGCGTCACCCCGCCCGACGGGACGAGCTTGACCTGCGGCAAGGGCGCCAGGACGTCCCGGAAATAGCTCGGCCCGGCCAAGCTCGCCGGATTGACCTTGACGTAATCGGCGCCCCATTCCCAGGCCGTCAGGATCTCGGTCGGCGTGAAGGCGCCGATCACGCTGGTGACCGAGTAGCGCCGGCACAGCTCGATCGTCTCGCGGCGCAAGGTCGGCGTCACGACGAACTGCGCGCCGCTGAGCAGCGCGTGCCGTGCCGTCTCGGCATCCAGTACGGTGCCGGCCCCGACCAGGCAGTCGCCCTCGAAACGCCGGCGGACTCTCTCGATCGCGCGGCCGGCCTCGCGGTTGGTGTAGGTGAACTCGAGGACGCGCACGCCGCCCTCCAGCAGCGCTTCGGCCAGTTCCTCGGCGCACGCGAGATCGTCGAGACGGACGACGGCAATGAGCCGGTAGCGTTCGATCCAGTGCACGAGCCGTCTCCTGTCGCGCTCCAGTACCATTCCAGGCGAGCGTCGCCCCGTGCTCAGTGTAACCGCCCGGGGCAACCGGGAGTAGGAGCGAGCGGAATGGCACGACGATTCGGGCTGGTCGCTGCTCACGGGAAGCCCGAGGCCGGGCAACTCGCCGAGGAGATCCGCCGGTGGCTCACGGCCCGCGGCTGCGCGGTCGCCGGCGAGGGGGAGCTCGCCGCGCAGTGGTCGGACCGCGACGTCATCGTCGCGATCGGCGGTGACGGGCTCATCATGCGCGTCGCGCACGCTTATCCGGGCATCCCGATCCTCGGCATCAACGTCGGCCGCATCGGTTTCCTCGCGCTGGCCGAACGCGAGGACTGGCAGCGCGCCTTGAGCGAGCTCGTCGCCGGTCGCTACCACGTGCAGGAGGGGCCGACGCTCGCCGTCCAGCTCGAGCGTCGCGGCGAACTGCTCGTCGACGGCTGGGCGATCAACGACGTCGTGATCCGGGCCGGCTACCAACTGATCGAAGTCGAGCTCTACGTCGACGGCCAGTTCGTCAATACCTACCCCGGCGACGGGATGATCGTCGCGACCCCCCAGGGCAGCACCGCGTACTGCATGGCCGCGGGCGGACCGGTGCTGACCGCCGGAGTGCACGGCTTCGCCGTCACCCCGATCTGCCCGCACTCGCCGATCCGTATCGCCCTCGTCGTGCCCGAACAGGCGACGATCGAGCAAGTCTACCTCAGCGAACGCGAGGCGCGCTTGATCATCGACGGCGAGCCGGTGCTCGCGCTGGAACGGGGGGACCTGGTCCGCGTGACGCGCGGCAGCCATACCTTCCGTCTGGTCGTGTTGCCCGGGACGAACTTCTACGAGGCGTTCCGCAGCAAGTTCAATTTCCAGATCCGTCCGGAAGCCCAGCCGAGTCGCGGCAACGAGCGGGCTCCTCGCTCAGGGGCGCGGTAGCTCGCTGGTGTCGGGCTCGTCCGCCGTATCCCTGCGCGACCATCCCGGCGGCAAGGTCGTCGCTTCCTCGCTCGGGAACGTCGCTCCGGCGCGCGGTTCCCGACCCGCCACCGTGCGTTCGAGAACGCGCTGGACGGCCTCGAGCGGCGTGCGGCGCTCGCGCACCGCGACCTCCGGCTCCTCGACCGGCTGCGCCGCGCCGCAGTACGGGCAGTTCGGCCAATCGAGGCGGAGCAAGCGCCCGCAGGAGACGCAGAGCTGCCTGAGCCCCGTTCGACAGAACGGGCAGAACTGGAAGTCCTCCTGCACCGGGCGATGGCAAGCCGGGCAGCGGCCGACCGCCTCCAGGTCCTGCGCCAGGTACTCCTCCTCGAGCGCCCGCTCGTACTGTTCCTCCAGCGTCTCCCGGGGGCGCATCAGGAGGTAGAGGAGCGCCCCCGGCAGGGAGAAGAGGACGACCAAGAGCGTCGCGAAGATCTGCGCGATCACGCTCCGCGTCCGCGTCTGGATGTCCTGGAACGTCCACACCACGAGCGCGAACCACAGGGCCAGGTAGTAGGCTCCCGCGAGCGCCAGGAGGAGGTGCGCAGCCTGAGCGATCAACGCCTCCATCGCAGCATCCCGCCTTCCGGTCTCACAGCACCCGCTCGAAGCGCTCGACCGGGACGACGAAGACGTTCGCGCCCCCGACCTCGACCTCGATCGGCTGCGGCACGAAGAATTCACCGGACTCGACGATCGGCAGCAGCGGATTGACGTACTGGGTGCGCGTATAGCAGTTCGCCTTGATCACCCGCAGGACCTGGTCGAGGCGAGCGGCCTCGACCCCGATCAAGACGGTGACGTTCTGCTCGCGCAGGAACCCACCGGTGCTGCTGATGCGGGTCGCTCGGAACCCCTCGGCCTGGAGCGCCTCGAGCAACCGATCGGCGTCCCGTGCCTGCACGACGGCGATGACCAGCTTCATCGGCGTCGTCATCACGCTCGTCTCCTACCTGCGAGCAACGCTTCGACCGCTCGCCAGACGACGTCCGCCACGGCCTCCACCGGCCCGGTCGCGTCGACCACCAGCCAGCGCGTCGGCTCGCGCTGCGCGGCTGCATGGTACCAGGCACGCACCCGCTCGTGGAAACTCGCCGCCTCGCGATCCAGCCGGCTGAGCGGGGCCGCCGCGGCACGCCGGGCCAGGCCGATCTCGATCGGCACGTCGAGCAACACGGTGAGGTCGGGCCAGAGATCGCCGGTCGCGAAGCGGTGGAGCGCTCGCAGCCACGCTTCGTCCAACCCACGCCCTGCCCCCTGGTAGGCGAGTGTCGAATCGACGTACCGATCGCAGACGACGATCCGCCCGCTGGCGAGCGCCGGACGGATCAGGCTCGCGACGTGCTCGGCGCGTGCGGCCGTGAAGAGGAGCGCTTCCGTCTCGGCACGCGCTGTCCCGCGGGTCAACAGCCAGTCGCGTATCGCTTCGCCGAGCGGCGTCCCGCCGGGCTCACGCGTCAGAACCGGCTGGTATCCCCGAGCTTCCAAGCGGGCCGCGAGCAGCTGGCACTGCGTCGTCTTCCCCGCCCCCTCCGGCCCCTCGAAGGTGATGAACCAGCTCACCAGGACTCGTCCTCACGGTAGATCTCGACGCGCCGGTTCGGCTCGCGCCCACGGCTCCGCGACGCGAGGTTGTAGCGCTCGGCGAGCTGGTGCTGGAGACGACGGATCCATGCCTCCTGCGGCCGGAGTTCCACCCGGTCGCGCATCCCCTGCAGGACCTGGTAGGCTGCGGCTTCCGCCTCTTCCATCGCCGCAGCGATCCGATCGGGCGATGGGTCCACCTCGTCTTCCTCGTCTTCCCAGCGCTGCTCCTCGACGAAGCGTTCCGGGAAGAGGGAACGGAAGAGGTTCGCCATCTGCTGCGCCGTGTTGCTGCGGAGCACGTAGACCGGAACGCCCCGTTGCTCCGCCTCGCGCAGGACCTGCGGGCGCTTCCGGAAGTAGTTCTTGAGCGTCACCACCGCATCGGCCTCGCGCGGCGTCCGGACGAGTTCCACCGGGAGCATCAACTGCCGGATCACTTGCTCCAGGCGGTTGCGGCTCACGCCGAAGGGGAACAGCCGCATCGTCCGGCGCGCCGGTTCCACCGGTGCGGGCGTCGTCGCGGCTTCGGGCGCGAGGGTCACCGCGCGCTCCGGTACCGGCGTCCCGGGGATCCGCTGGTAGGTGCGCCGCGGTCCCGACGGCAGCATCGAGCGCTCGGCGCGGCGCTCCTGGCCGTGCAGCTCCTCGTACCAGACCGACACGGTGCCGTCCGGGTTCCGCTGTCGGATCTCCACCCGCAGCGGTTGCCCGCGCAGGATCGCGTCGACCGCGGCCGCGACGTCGCGGTGCACCGCCACCCGGTTGCGCGACTGGATCTCGACGAGCACGCTGAACGTCGGCGGCGCCTTGCGCTCCAGGATCGACTTCTGCGTGCCTCGCCGGCGGGCTTCCTCGTCGCTGAGCGTCACCGATTGGATCCCGCCGATGAGATCGGAGAGCGTCGGGTTCATCATGATGTTCTCGAGCGTGTTCCCGTGAGCCGTACCGATGAGCTGCACGCCGCGCTCGGCGATCGTCCGCGCTGCCGCCGCCTCGAGCTCGGTGCCGATCTCGTCGATCACGATCACCTCGGGCATGTGGTTCTCGACCGCCTCGATCATGACGGCGTGCTGCAGGCTCGGCGTCGGCACCTGCATCCGGCGCGCTCGCCCGATCGCCGGGTGCGGGATGTCGCCGTCGCCGGCGATCTCGTTGCTCGTGTCGACGACGATCACCCGCTTGCGCAGGTCGTCGGCGAGCACCCGTGCGGTCTCGCGCAACATCGTCGTCTTCCCCACGCCGGGCCGGCCGAGGAGCAGGATGCTCTCGCCCGATTCGATCAGGTCCCGGATGATCGCCACCGTCCCATAGACGGCGCGGCCGATCCGGCAGGTCAGGCCGACGATCTCGCCCGAGCGCGAGCGGATGGCCGAGATCCGGTGCAGCGTCCGCTCGATTCCGGCCCGGTTGTCGTCGCCGAAGCGACCGATCCGCGAGGCGACGTAAGCGATGTCCTCCCGCGTCACCTCGCGTTCGGCGAGGTAGACCTCACGGTCCTCGAACCGCGCCTCGGGACGCCGACCGAGGTCGAGGACGATCTCGAGCAACTTGGCCCGATCCTCGGGGGTGTTGTACTGTTGGAGCGCCTCGACGATGTCCGGTGGCAAGACCGCCAGCAGGTCCTCCAGGTTGTCCGTGATCGTCTGCTCCGGTGGTGCGGGCAAAATCGTCATCTGCTTCGTCACGGTTGGTGTATTGTCCTCCTCTTGTCTCAGAGTCGTTCGACCGGTTCGGCGGTGGCGACCTTCGGACGCTCACGACGATACAGCACGCGCGGCGCGTCCGCGAGCGCCGCCAGGCGCGCGGTCTCCTCCGTCCTCCACGCCCGCATCCGCCGTACGGTGTAGCGGGCGACCCAGACCCGTGCCTCGAGCAGCTGGAACCCGGCTCGCTCGAAGGCCGGGAGCAGCGCGTACTCCTCCGGCAGGAGGACGAGCGCCTCGTCGCCGGACCGCGCACAGCGCGCCAAGGCAGCCTGCACGAACCGGACCGCGGTCTCGCCAGCTTGCCCGTCGACCAGGAGCTCGACGAGATGGCGGCCCCGGCGCGAGCGCACGCGGCAGTAGGCCGCGAGCCCGGACTCGTCCGCGAGCAAGAAACCGCGCACGCGCCATCCGGCCCGCCGGCCGGTCTGCCAGGTCGCCCGGTTGCGCGCCTCGGCGTACTGCACCGGCCGCGGCGTCAGCCGCTCGTACAGACGCTGCACCTCCCAGGTGTCCACCGAGTCCTGGACCCGGACCGGGAGGTCCGCCGCGGCGTTCCATGCGTCGCCCACTGCCGAGAGCAACAGGACTCGGCGGAACGGGGAGAAGCCGGCGCGCTGCCACCACTCCAGCCATTCCGGTCGGTCCGGCACCAGCGTGTGCAGCCGGATCACTCCGCGAGCGCCGGCCTCGCGGGCGATCGCTTCGAGCAGCGCCACCCCCGCATCGGGCTCGTCGGCTGGCGTGACCAGTCGGGCGAGGAACCAATGGTCGCGACCCGGCTCGGCGACGACGTGCGCGTACGCCCGCGGCTGGCCGCGCAGCAGGAACACACGCTCGCTCGCCGAGCGCAGGACCGTGCCGACCAGCCCGCGGATCAACGGCGATCCGAACGCCAGCGGCAGCCCGACGCGGTCACCCAGCGCTCCCTCGGCCGGGGACGGCAGGCAGGGTGTCGGAGGTTTCGGCTGTCGTCGCCACAGCACGCGGGCCCTCCTCCCGCGGCCTCACAGCGCGCGGCGCCCGGCGAGAGCCCGTCCGAGCGTCACTTCGTCCGCGTACTCGAGATCGCCGCCCGCCGGCAGGCCGCTGGCCGGCCGCGTCACTGTCACCCCGAGCGGGATCAGCTGGCGCGCCAGATACATCGCCGTCGCGTCCCCCTCGATGTTGGGGTTGAGCGCGAGGATCACCTCGGCCGGCCGCTCCTGCTGCACCCGTTCGAGCAACTCGCGGATCCGCAGGCGCTCCGGCCCGATACCGTCGACCGGCGAGATCACCCCGTGCAACACGTGGTAGACGCCCTGGAAGGCCCCGGTCCGTTCCAGCGCCAGGACGTCCAACGGGTCCTCGACGACGCAGATCGTCCGCTGGTCGCGCGCCGGGTCGGCGCAGATCTGGCAGGGATCGACGTCGGTCAGGTTGAAGCAGCGCGAACAGTAGTGGACGCGTTCCTTGACTTCGACGATCGCCTGCGCCAACGCCAACGCGTCTTCCCGCGAGCTCCGCAACAGGTGATAGGCGAGGCGCGAGGCAGTCTTCGGGCCGATACCGGGAAGCTTCGCGAACTCGTCGATGAGCCGAGCGATCGGCTCGGCCGGACCTCTCGTGCGCACAATCACCTCGGTCGCCGTCCGGCAAAACGTGCGTTCACGCTCATCAGTATACCAGACGGCTGGGGAACGGCTCCCCCGTCATTCCTCGCCGAGGTAGACCATGCGGCCGCGCGCGCCGTCCGCCGGGCCGACGATCCCTTCGGCTTCCAGCTGCTCCATCAGCCGCGCTGCCCGGTTGTAGCCGATCCGGAGCCGCCGCTGCAGGAGCGACGTCGACGCGGTTCCCAGCTGGCGCACCAGCTGGCGCGCCTGCTCGAGCAGCGGGTCCTCCTGGTTCCGCCCGGGTTCCGCCGCGACTTCCTCCAGGTCCAGCCAGCTGGGATCGTAGTGCGGTACCGGGTACAGCCGCCGCCAGTGCTCGACCACGTACTCGAGGTCACGGTCTTCGATGAACGACCCCTGGATCCGCAGCGGACGGGCCGCGTCCGGCGGGAGGTAGAGCATGTCGCCCCGGCCGAGCAGGCGTTCGGCGCCCGGCATGTCGAGAATCACCCGGCTGTCGGTCTGCGAGGTCACCGCGAAGGCGATCCGTGCCGGCACGTTCGCCTTGATGAGCCCCGTCAGCACGTCGACTGAGGGACGCTGCGTCGCGATCAGGAGATGGATGCCGGTGGCGCGGGCCATCTGGGCCAGGCGGACCAAGAGCGTCTCCACCTCGTCCGGCGTCGTCAGCATCAGGTCGGCCAGCTCGTCGATGATCACCACAAGGTACGGCAGCGGCTCCAGCGACGGATCCTCCTCCCGCCGCAGGCGATAGCCCTCCAGGTTGCGCACCCCGAGCTGGGCGAAGAGTTCGTATCGGCGCTCCATTTCCTGCAGGACGCGGCGCAGCGCCCCGACGACGAGCCCCATGTCGGTCACCACCGGCCGCTTGAGATGCGGTACTCCGTCGTACCCCGCCAGCTCGACCTTCTTCGGGTCGATGAGGAGCATCTGCAGCTCGTCCGGCCGCCGGGTGAGGAGGAACGTCGCGATGATCCCGTTGATGCAGACCGACTTCCCCGAGCCGGTCGCCCCGGCGATCAGGAGGTGCGGCATCCGCGTCAGGTCGGCGACCACGTACTCGCCATGCACGTCCCGCCCCAGCGCCAGCGGCAGCCGTGCCCGCGAGCGCTGGAACGCCGGCGACTCCAGCACCTCCCGCAGTCCCACCGTCGAGATCGACGCGTTCGGCACCTCGATACCGACGCGGGCCATCCCCGGCACCGGCGCCTCGATCCGGATCGCCGGGGCGGCCAGGGCCAGCGCCAGGTCGTTCTGCAGCTCGGTGATGCGCCGTACTTTCACCCCCGGCCCGGGCTCGAGCGTGAACAGCGTCACCGCCGGCCCCGGGTAGATCTCCCGCACCCGCGCGTCGACGCGGAAGTTGGCCAGCGTCTCCTGGATGACGGCGGCCTTCCGCTCCAGTTCCTCCGGGTCGGGCAGGCTGGCGGCGTACTGCTGCAGCCGCCCGAGGTCCGGGAGCACGTCGTCGCCGCGGGCGGACGCCGCAGGAACCTCGGGAGTCGCCTCCTCCTCGGCGACTGCGGCTGGCGGAGCGGGCTCGCGGCTCTTCCCCCCGCTCGTCCCTCGCTTGCGCGGCCGGGCCGGCGGGGCGTGCCGTGTCGTGGCGATCACCGGTCGCTCGACGACGAGTTCCGCGGTATCGCCCGCCCGCCCCACCGGCCCGGCGACCGCGCCGGCCGTCGCGCCGGTGCGCGCGGCCACCCTGCCGCCGCGGCGGGCCAGGCGCTCGAGCCCGCGGCCGGCCGCGGCGAGACCGCGCAGCACGGGCCCGAGTTCCACCCCCGCCACAAGCGTCGAGCCGGCCACGCCGAGCGTCAGCGCCAGCAGCCCGACCCCCAGGTCACCCCCGACGAGCCGCAGCAACGCCGCCACGCCGGCGCCGACGTACCCGCCGGCGTCCGTCACCCGTTCCGTGGCCCGGGCGTCGAGCAAGGCGAGCGCCCCGGCCGCGTAGAGGAGCAGGCCCGCTCCCCGGCGCAGGGTCGCCGACCGCTCGCGGGCGACCAGGAGCTCCAGCGCCGCCCACCAGGCGGCGAGCGGCACGATCAGCGCTCCCCGGCCGAACAGCCACCGGCAGGCCCCGGCGACCTGCCCGATGAGCCCGGTCTCCCGTTCCTGACCGAAGAGCGCGAGCACGATCAGGACGCCGAGCGTCGCCGCGAAGAGCGCCGCCAGGTCGCGCGGCAGCCGCCGCGGGAGGAGCGCCAGCATCCGACCGAGTCGGCCGGCGACCCGCGTCGCCGCGCCCGCGACCCCGGAGCTCGCCCCATCCCCCCGTCGCTCGACGCGCTTCCGCGCCTGCGCTCGCGCTCGCGCCATCACGCACCCCCGCGTCCGTTCGCCTGTCCGTACGCAGTATAGCAGGGAATCAGAAGAGGCGCATCTGCTGCGGCTGCTCCGGCGGCGCGTCGGCCGCGGCAGCCGCTTCCGCCCGCGCCTGCGCCACGATCTCCCGCAGCTTGTCGAAGTCCTTCTCGACCAGCTCCTTGAGCGCCGGCTGGTGCAAGGCGGCCGCCGGGTGGTACATCGGGACGACGACGTACTCGCCGATGCGACGCGCCTGCCCGTGGATGCGCGAGATCTTCTCGTTTGGGAACCAGCGCGCCATCGAGTAGCGTCCCAGCGTCACGACGACGCGCGGCCGGATGACCGCGAGCTGTTCCTCCAGGTACGGTGCGCAGGCAGCGATCTCGTCCGGCAGCGGGTCGCGATTGCCCGGCGGCCGGCACTTCACGACGTTCGTGATGTAGACCTCCTCGCGGCGCAGGCCGGCGCGCGCCAGGAGCTCGTTCAGGAACTGCCCGGCTGCCCCGACGAACGGACGTCCCTGCCGGTCTTCGTGGTACCCCGGCGCCTCGCCGATGAACATGACCTCGGCCCGCGGATTCCCTTCGCCCGGCACCGCCTGCGTCCGCGTCCGCCAGAGGTCGCAGCGGGTGCAGGCGCGCACCCGGGCGGCGATCTCGGCGAGTCGCTCCTCCGCGTTCTCCGTCCGCTCCTCGCTCACCTCGCGCTCCTCTCTTTCACCGCGCCTCCTCGCTGTCGATCGGCCCGTGCACCGCCAGCGCCGCGGCCGGGAGCTCGCGCCCGTAGCGGACGAGCGCCGTCCAGTCGATCGGCTCCTCCAGCGCCACCACGGTCGGGTCGGCATGGTGTTCCCGCAACCAGCGCGCGACGATAACCGCCGCGTCGAGCGACTCCTGGTCGAGCGTCCAGCGGGGCGCCGCCAGCGCCCGCTCCCACGCCGCGCGCAGCCGGGCCGCGACCGCCTCGTCCGGCTCGCGCGCGTCCGCCGCCACGCGCGCCCACAGCCGCCCTCCGACCACCAGCAAGAACGCCCGATCGCCCGTCTCCGGGCACGGCGTCACGACGAGGTACGGCTCGCCGGCGATCGTCGCCTGCACCAGCCGGTGCCCGAGGACGAGCTCCTCGCTCCGGCGCAGGAGGTCGCGCAGGCGCGCCGCGCGCTCGAAGTCGAGCCGCTCCACCGCCTCCGCCAGGAGCCGTTGCGCCCGCTCCACCACTGCCCCGGTCTCTCCCTGCAGGAACCGGAGCGCGACCTCGACGAGCGCCCGGTACTCGGTCGGGTCGACCCGGCCGGTGCACGGCCCGACGCACCGGCCGAGCGTCAACTGCAGGCAGGGCCGCCCGTAGGAACGGGCGTCGCGGAACGAGCGATGGCACGTCCGCAACGGCAGGACGAGGTGCAGGAGCTCGACCACGGCGCGCGCCGCGGCGGTGCTCCGGAAGGGCCCGACGTACAGCGCGTCGTCGTCCTCCCGCTGGCGGGCGAGCAGGACGCGCGGCCAGGGGCGACCGAGCTCGACCTTCACGTAGGGATACGCCTCGTGGTTGCGCAGCTGCGTGTTGTACGGCGGCTTGTGCCGCTGGATGAACTGGCTTTCCAGCAGGAGCGCCTCGAGCTCCGACCCCACCACGACCGTCTCCAGGTCGGCGACCGACTCGAGCAGCCCGTCCATCTTGCGGGTGTAGCCGAGCGGCTGGGCGAAGTAGGAGCGGAGCCGCTGGCGGAGGTTGCGCGCCTTCCCCACGTAGAGCACCCGCCCGAGCCCGTCCCGCATCAGGTAGACGCCGGGGAGCTCCGGGACGTTCTCGAGCAGCTTGCGGTCGAGCACCGCCCGGCCGCGGGCGACCGCCTCGACGACGACCGGCCGTCGCGCCGGCTGCAGCGGGACGTCGCTCGGCGCCCGCACTCCGGCTTCCTCCGCCCGTGCCACCAGGCGGAGGTAGAGCTCGGCTGTCGCCTCGGCGTCCGGCAGCGCCCGGTGCCGGGTCGTCCGTTCGATGCCGACGGCGCGGCACACGCTGTCCAGGTCGTACCGGCCGTTGCCGGCCAGCAGCTGCCGGGCGAGCGGCAGGACGTCGAGGGCCGGATTCGCCAGCGGCCCCTGCCCGATGCGGCGGAACTCGAAGTCGAGGAAATCCAAATCGAAGCCGACGTTGTAGCCGACGACGACGCTCGTCCCGAGAAAGCGGCGCAGCGCGGCCGCCACTTCGGCGAACGGCACCGCGGTCACCAGGTCGTCGTCGCGGATGCCGGTGAGCCGGACGATGTAGCCCGGCAACCGGCGGTGCGGGTTGACGAGCACCGCGAACCGCTCGACGCAGCGTCCCTGCTCGTAGCGGACGGCCCCGATCTCGATCACGCGGTGCCGGCTCGGCCGCAGCCCGGTCGTCTCCACGTCGAGCGCGACGAACGACCGCGGCCACCCCGCCTCGAGCGGTATGGGACGGTGCCGGAGCGCCCAGGAACCGTCGCTCCGTCGCACCAGATCCTCGTCGGTCGCGAGCAGTTGCGCGAGGAAGGGGGCCCAGAGCCGCCGGTTCCCGATCGAGCCGAACAGCGCCTCGATGAGCTGCTCTTCACTGGCCACCCCGCCGCGGCTCAGCAAGACCTGCTTGGCCCGGCTGCGCAGCCGCTCGTAGGTGGTCGAGACCGGCTCGCTCGCCATCCCGCGCTCCTCACCCGCACCCCGGAGTATGGTACTCCAGCCGGTCCGGCCGTATACTCGCCTGCGCGACAGGAGCCGTACCATCGGGGCAGGGAGGGCGAGATGGCCGAGCAGACGGCGACGGTGCAGGACCGCGTCCCGCCGGAAGTCCGGGCGCGCGTCGAGGAGCTCCGGCGACTGATCCACCGCTACAACTATGAGTACTACGTGCTCAACGCCCCCACGGTCAGCGACGCCGAGTACGACGCCCTCATGCTCGAGCTGCGCCGTCTCGAGGAACAGTATCCCGAGCTCGTCACGCCCGATTCCCCCACCCAGCGCGTGGGAGCGCCGCCGCTCGAGGGGTTTGCGACCGTGCAGCACGAGATCCCGATGCTCTCCCTCGGCAACGTCTTCTCCGACGCCGAGATCCGCGCCTGGGCCGAGCGGGTCTACCGCCTGAGCGGCCGGAGCGACGTCGAGTTCGTGACCGAGCCGAAGGTCGACGGGCTGGCGGTCTCCCTGCTCTACCGCGACGGCGTGCTGGTGCGCGGGGCGACCCGCGGCGACGGGTACACCGGCGAGGACGTCACGAACAACGTGCGGACGATCCGCATGATCCCGCTGCGCCTCTATCCACCGCAAGGCGTCGAGGTCCCGCCGGTCCTCGAGGTGCGCGGCGAGGTCTACATGAACGTCCGCGACTTCGAGCGCCTCAACCGCGAGCGCGGCGAGCAAGGGCTGCCGCTCTTCGCCAACCCGCGGAACGCCGCCGCCGGCTCGCTCCGCCAGCTCGACCCCAGCGTCACGGCCTCCCGCCCGCTCCGCTTCGCTGCCTGGGACATCGGGCTGTGGGAGGGGAGCGAACCCCCGGCGACGCACCTGGCGGTGCTCGAGTTCCTCCGGCAGCTCCAGATCCCGGTCGTCCCCGACTACCGGCTCTGCAGGACGGTCGACGAGGTGATCGCCGAGTGCCACCGCTGGCAGGAGCGGCGCGACCTCCTCGAGTTCGAGGCGGACGGCGTCGTCATCAAGGTCAACGACCGGGCGCTCTACCAGGCGCTCGGGGTCGTCGGCCGCGAGCCGCGCGGCGCGACCGCCTACAAGTTCCCGGCCCACGAGAAG
>JANZZC010000127.1 GCA_026419575.1 Thermomicrobium sp.
CACCAGGACTGCTCGCCTACCGCCGATCCGCGGCAGGCTGACGCGTGCCTCACCCACCTGGACCGAGAGGACGAGCACGCCCAACCGTTTCCGCGGGCACAGGGTGTTACGCCCTTACTGGAACGTGGCAGCGTCGGTTCGCGACGCTCGACCGCGCAGCGGCTATCCCCGATCGTGCGGCCACGATCGATCCGTGTAGGGGTCAGGCGTGCCTGACCCATCCGGCCCGCCAGGACCGGAAACCACCCCCATTCCCGCGTCTGCGGCGCGGACGGGCGAGGCGTGCCTCGCCCCTACACGCGAATGGGTCGTGGCCGATTAGGAATGGTTCCCTACGCGTTGCCCAACGACCCGAATTGATCACCGCTGTTCCGGTAGGGGTCACGCATGTGTGACCCAGCCGGCCCGTCAGTCCTGGGGAAACCGACCCGTTTCAACACCGCCCTGCGTGGATGAGCTCCACGTGCGATGGCGCCCCTTCACCTCCCACCCCCTCTCCCGCGGGGTGCGGGAGAGGGGTGCCGAACGCAGCGAGCCGGGGTGAGGGGTACTCTGCGGGCGACGCGTGCGTCGCCCCCTACCGAAACACGGCGGTACCCTCTACCTACGGTCGCCTGTGCATCGCCGACCTGCACCGCTCACGCAACCACCATCCCTCAGGGGTCACGCGTGCGCGACCCGATCGGACCGGCCGTGCGGGATCGGCCCGATCGGGCCGAGGCACACGCACTGTCCTCGCATCGCGAAGCCGCTGCGCCCATACGCGAACGACGGCTCACCCGCCTGCAGCCGCCGACGCACCGCAGCCGCACTCGAGGTGCGCGAACGCTGCGTTCACGAAGGCAGGCAGCACCACCAGGAGGAAGAGGATCAGCACGACGAGCAACACGAGCACCAGCCGCCGGATCCAAACCACCTCCCAGGGTATCTGCTCTGAAGACCGACTGCTCATCACGTACCCACCTCGGACGACCAGTCACCGTTCCCGAACGCATAATGCGTCACGTAGGGATACCGTATATAGGGGCAGTTCAGCTGCGGCAAGAAGCATATCCTGCCGGACCGATACACGCGAACGCACGGTTGGCCTACACCACCGGCTACGCCGTAGCCGCTTTCACCGAGGTAACGAGAGAGTGGGTCGTTGACACGCACCTCCACCCAACTCCGTCAGCTGGTAATTCTCGATCCGTCGCCGCACCAGTACATACAGTGTTCCTCGCTCCACAACACGGACCCGACCAAGGGAGATCTGGCCCGAACAGGGTGCATCCGCGTCCAGCAGCCGGCGGCAGCGACTGCGAAGTCGCCGATTCCGGAACTCGTCGAACCGGTCTCGATCACTGCCTGACAATCGATCGCCTCGATAGCCTTCTGCTGTGCCGGCGTCAACGCGCGCCAGGCAGCGACGAAATCCGGTGCCGTCACGAGCTGCTGCCGGAGCGCGACGGCCTCGGCGAGCGAGACTCGTTGCCCACCGCACCAGCCGAAGGAGGGAACGCCGCGAGGAGCAGGAGCGTCACGAGAAGCACCGCGAGGCACCGCAGGGAACGGTGCATCGTGTACCTCACTGTCGTCCACGGTCGACGCATCGCAGGGTACCCCCCGACCGCAGAGCAGAGAGCCACGTCGAGCCTGCACTCCGACGAGGCGAGTGGGTCTCGCCCCGCGGCGCGAAAGACCATCCCCCAGCACGTCGGAGCTCCATCGTTCGTGCTGCCGAGGATAGGCTGACCAGAGCGGCCCCGGCGCGGAAGCAGGATCCCGGCTTCCCCACGAGGTTACCGAGCAGTTCAGCCCGTCGGGAGCGGCACAGCGGAAAGCGCCGCTGGATCGATCGCCAGGCGTCGAAGCAACTGACCGAGCACGTCGTCGAAGAGCGCCAGCGCGCGCTCGTTCGCGTGCACCGCGACGGACGCGACCGTCGTGTCGGAGACGAGCACCAGCTGCACCTCCTGGGCGCGCAGGGCATCGCCCGGTAGGGCGACCGCCTCCTGTACCTCCCGGTCCAGCGCGTACGAGACGAGCGTCCAACCCCGGAGTTGCTTCGTACCCTCCCCGGCTGCGACGTGACGCACGACCAGCGGCCAACCGTCGACTTCGATGACCGTTCCTTCTCGGAGACCCGATCCGGTCAGGGACGCGCGGCTCTCGTGCGCCAGCTGCTCGGCTGCCCGAGCGGCCGAACTCGGATCGGAAAACCGGTAGAGCTCCACCGAGAGATGGATCCACTCGACCTCAGGATGCGATGCTCCGCTGATCTGCCAGGTGACCCGTGCCCCTTCGCGGTATCCGCTGAGCGAACCAGCATTCTCTTCGATCGGTTCGACGACCCCGCCGTCGATGCTCCAGCCGGCCGGGAGCGCCGGCGGCGCCAGGAACTGGGCCAACGGCTCCCCCCGACCACCCCGCGCCGCTACCCAATACGAGCCCAGGGCGACGAGCAGCACGAGCGTGCCGAGGACGCCGGAGAGACGAAGGCTGGTCCGTATCCTCTCATGTCCGATTCGCTGTCCGAGCATGGTGTCACCTTCGCATGCCGTGTCACCCGATCCACATGGTGGCGCGATAGTTCGCGGGAGTCCAGGCTCCCGACCGTTGCACGAGGCACGGGACAGTGAAGAGCCAGGACTTGAAGAGCAAGAGGACGTTCCGCACCGCACCGCCGCTGTTCGTCCAATTCCACTGGGAGGTGCAGCCGTGGTTGCTGCTGCAGGTCGCTGCATCACCGCCCGGGCCCACGAAGTGTTGGTCGTGCCCGTACTCTCCAGGGAAGAAGGCAACGTACTCCGCGAAGGGACAGACCGAGCCGGTGACCCGGTCGACCCGGTACGCTGCGGTCACGACCCACGACCCCGCCTGGACGGAGACGCTCGGAACCAGCTCGAGGACGATGACGAGAAGCCAGACGAACCACCGCCGCGTGGCCAGAAGAGGCATGCGGGGCGCACGCCGGCGAGGGACTCGCGAGCGTCCGAGCGGGTACATCGTCCACCTCCATGGCGGTCACTCGCGTTCGACTCATCGCGGGGTACCCCTACCATCAGCATAGCAGAGAGAGTCGTCAAGGCTTCGCTCGGGAGCACGAGCTGGTCCCGGTCGCTCGAGAAACACACCGGTCAGCGGAAGGTGCCGCGGTAGGAGACTCTGGACCGCCCGGTCATGACCGGCCAGGACCGACGCCACGCTCCTAGGAGCTGCGGAACGGCGCAACGGCGTGCGACGACGCACTCGAGCGTTGCCCGAGTACCCCGGGGAGCAGCAGCGCACCACGCCGCGCGGACAGGTTCCTCCGGAGCAGCCGGAGCAGTCGGAGGCCCCTCGATCGTCTCTCCGCCCGGGTCGGTTCCCGGTGGTCGATCACGGGACCAGGGCGACCCGGCCTTCGACCGTACCCGCCCGCAGGCGCTCCACCCAGGTCAGGATCTCCACGAGCGGATGCGTCTCGACACGCGGCCGGACGACACCCCGCGCGATCAGGTCGAGTACCGTCGCGAGTTCCTCCCGCGTCCCCCAGGCCGAGCCGAGAACGGCGAGTTCGTTCCGCGCAGCGACCGAGATCCGCAACGTCCCGGCCGTGCTCGCCAACCCGACGAGGACGATGCGCCCGCCGCGTGCGACCAGATCCTGCGCCAGGAGAAAGGTCTCGGCCGTGCCGACCAGATCGACGACGAGATCGACCGGTCGATCGAGCAGCGCGACACCGGGGCACACCTCCTGTGGCCCGACCACGGCATCGGCACCGAGCTCGCCCGCGAGAGCACGCTTGCGCGCATCCGTGTCCAGCGCGAGCACGACCGCGCCGAACGCCTTGGCGATCTGCACGGCACTCTGGCCGAGTCCGCCCACCCCGATGATCGCCACCCCCTCGCCGGGCCGAAGGCGCCCGACGGCGAGCAGCGCGTGGTAGCTGGTCAGCACCGCATCGGTCGCGACCGCAGCCTCGGCATCCGAGACCGTCTCCGGCACCGGCAGCAGTGCTCGCGCCGGAACGACGACGAAATCGGCGTACCCGCCGTCTCGCCGCCGGCCGATCGTCTGTCCGCTCACGCAGAGGTTGTCGCGTCCGGAACGGCAGTACCGGCAGGCTCCGCAACCGACCGCGCCGAAGACGACGTACCGCCGACCGGACTCGATCGCCGAGACGCCAGGGCCGATCTCCGCGACTTCACCGCAGATCTCGTGGCCGAGGGTGACGGGCAGCGGCAGCCGATAGTCGTCGCCCAGTTCTCCGTCGACGATGTGGAGGTCGGAATGACAGAGACCAGCGGCCAGGACGCGCAAGAGCACTTCGCCATGGCCGGGCTCGGGGCGAGAAACCTCGACGAGTCGGAAGTCTCCCGGAGCGAGGAGCCTGGCCGCCCGCATGCGCGCGCTCATTCCGTCATCCGCTCCCTTCGTCATCCGCCGCTGTTTTCCCCGGACGATACCGGCCGGTCGGCACAGCAGGCCACGCACGGTATCGTGCCGAACGGTCCGGCACCCTGCCGGTCTCCTCGGCAACAGCGGAGCGCGCCCCAGCCGAGCGCGGGGAAGGCGACAGCCAGGTTCGAGCCGGCCACACGGGGCGATTCCTCGCTGCCGACGCACCCTCCCGTGCACCGCGGTGCGGTACCTCCCGCTGCACCGTCGATAGAGTGCTGACGGTGCAGCGCGACGAGCGACGACCGGTGACGCGCCCGCAGCGCCGCCCGTCCGCTCCGACCCACCGCGCTGGTCATGGGACGAAAGCGACTCGCCCTTCCACCGCGCCCGCGCGGAGACGCTCCACCCAGGTCAGGATCTCGTCGAGCGGATGCGTCTCGACGCGCGGTCGGACGATGCCCCGCGCGATCAGGTCGAGCACCGTCGCGAGTTCCAGGCGCGTCCCCCAGAACGAGCCGAGCACCGCGATCTCCTCGGCGATATCGCGCAACGCCGCAAGCGGACCGCCGACGCTGCCCAGCCCGACCAGCACCACCCGTCCACCGCGCTCGACGAGCTGCTGCGCGAGAAGCTTCGTCTGGTCGTTACCGACGAAGTCGGCCACCAGCGAGATCGGCCGGTCGAGCGGTGGCTTCTGCGGATCGAGCTGGCGACTATCGAGGACCACCGCGGCGCCGTGCTGCCGAGCGAGTTCCAGCTTCCGTTCGTCGATGTCGAGCGCGAGCACGACCGCTCCGAGGGCGCTCGCGATCTGCACGGCGTTGAGGCCGAGCCCACCGACCCCGATGACGGCGACGCCCTGCCCAGGCTCGAGCCGCCCGACCGTCACCAGCGCGTGATACGACGTGAGCACGGCATCGGTCGCGACTGCAGCCTCGGCGTCGCCGACGCGCTCGGGCACCGGGACGAGGGCTTGCGCCGGCACCGTCACGTACTCGGCGTATCCTCCGTCGCGCGCGATCCCCATCCAGCGACTCTCGCTGCAGAGGTTGTCGCGACCGCTCCGGCAGTAGCGGCAGTGACCACACCCGACGGGGCCGAACACGGCGTACCGACGCCCGAGCTCGATGTCGGAGACGCCCTCGCCGAGCTCGACCGCTTCCCCACAGATCTCGTGACCGAGCGTGAGGGGAGCGGGGATCGGGTAACCGCCGAGCTCGTCGTAGATGATGTGGAGGTCGGAATGGCACAGTCCGGCGGCCCGGACGCGGAGCAGCACCTCCCCGCGGGCCGGCACAGGTCGCTCGACCTCGACCAACCGGAAGTCTCGCGGCCCGAAATAGCGCGCTGCGCGCATCGCGCTCCCTCCCCTGCATCCGATGACCTCTCCAGAGAGCTGGGACAGAGTATACCCTCGCGTCGGCGAGGGCGGACGACGGATCTCGACAGAAGAGATAACGCTTCTGTGACGACCGGCCGGTAGGCGAGCGCGCAACGGGAAGCCGAGCCGGTAACCGGCCCTCTAGCAGCCGGTTACCGGCTCGGCGAGCACCGCGTCGAGCGCCGCGGCGAAGACGTCGAGCGTCCGGGCGACGTCGTCCTCGGTGTGCGCGAGCGACACGTAGAACTTCTCTCCGGGATTGACGAAGAGACCGCGTTCGAGACACGCGAGCCCGAAGCGGACGGCCCGCTCGCGGTCGGCGCGCAACAGGGCCGGAGCGTCGCGTGGTTCCTCCTCGGCAAAGACGACCTGGAAGACCGGGCCGTCGCCGATCACCTGCACGGGGACGCCGCGGGCCGCGGCGAGCTCGCGCAGTCCTACCTTCAGCTGGTCGGTGATCCGGTAGAGGTGCTCGTACACGCCCGGCTGACGCAGGACGGCGAGCGTGGCGAGCCCGGCCGACGCCGCGAGCGGATTGCCATTGAGGGTGCCGCTCAGATAGGCCAACGGCTCGCCACGGGCGCGCCGCCCGTAATCGGTGACGGCCATGATCTCGCAGCGACCGGCGATCGCCGCGAGCGGGTAGCCTCCACTCAACGCCTTCCCGAAGGTCGCGAGGTCCGGCACCACCCCGTACCGTTCCTGCGCTCCCCCGTAGGCCAGACGGAAACCGGTCACCACCTCATCGAAGACGAGCAGGATGCCATGACGCTGCGTGAGCTCGCGGAGGCCGCTCAGGAAACCGGGAGCAGGTGGCAAGGCCCGCTGGAGCGGCTCGCAGAGCACGGCCGCGAGTTCGTCGGCATGACGCTCGATCAGTTCGCGCGTGTACTCGAGGTCGTTCCAGCGCGACACGATGACCGTCTGGGTCACCTCCGGCGGGATACCCGCCGAGTCCGGTCGCGGGCACGGCTGCTCGGTCGGCTCGTTCGGGAAGGCGCTCACGAGCGCATAGTCGTGCGTCCCGTGGAAGCCGCCCTCGAACTTCAGCACCTTGCTGCGGCCGGTGTAGGTGCGAGCGATGCGCAACGCATGGAAGGTCGCCTCGGAACCGGTCGAGACGAACTTCACGACCTCGGCGCAGGGGACAGCCCGGACGAGTTCTTCCGCCAGCTCGATCGCCGCCGGCGTGAGGGTATAGAAGGTGGAGCCGAGCGCCGCCTGGCGCGAGACGGCCTCGACGACCGCCGGATGGGCGTGCCCGAGAATGAGCGGACCGGACCCGAGCACGTAGTCGATGTACTCGCGTCCGTCCACGTCGACGACCCGGCTCCCCAACCCGTGCGAGAGCACGACGGCATGCGTCTCGGGGAGGACGAAACTCGTCACCGCACCGCCGAGCACGGCCTGACCGCGGCGCAGCCACTCGGCGTGCTGCGCGCTACGCGTTTTCGCCACCGCTCGCTCCTGCTCCACTCGTCGATGCGACCTGGGCACTCAATTGGTCGCGGAGCGTCCGCGTGCGGCGCCGGCGTCGTCCGGCCCGCTGGCCGGCCACGGCGGCGCCCTCCGTCGGCAGCGACCAGTTGTGCAGCCACTTGAGGACCCTCGGCACGACGTACGTCGTGGTGCCGACGACTCCCGGAATCCTCTGCAGCTTCTCCGTGATGAAGCGGTAGAGCGCGTCGACCGACGGGACGAAGACCTGGATGCTAATGTCCCGGTCGCCGGTCGTCAAACCGACGTAGGCCACTTCCTCCATCTGGACCAGTTGATGCGCGACCTCCTCGAGGCGACCAGGCTCAACTTCGAGGAAGATATCGGCGGTCACGTCGTAGCCGAGCGCCGAGGGATTGAGGATCGCGACCAGCTTGATGACCCCGTCCTGGACGAGACGATTGATCCGGGCACGGACGGTTCGTTCCGCCACGCCGAGCCGACGTGCGATCTCCGCACTCGGCATCCGGCTGTCCTCTTGGAGGAGACGGATGATCTGTCGATCGAGCTCATCGATCGGGCGTACCATCGTTCAGCGCTCCTCTCTCCGGTCATCGTCGACCAGTTGCCGCACCCACGTGGTGCTGGCCCGCACAGCAGAGCTCCGTCGCCTGCTCGACCGTCCGGTTCTCGCCCGCAGGGAGCCGAGCGCCGGTTTCGTCAGCGGCGCGCACGAGTATACACCGATTCCACTCGTCTCACCTCCTCTCACGGCCGGAGAGCAGCACCGCTCGCCCGAGAACGAGCAGGATCCCCGCCACGACGTCCACCCCGACCAGGAAGAACACCCGCACCAGAACAGCCACCGCGATACCGGCGAGGACCGCGACGGCGCTCGCCAGGAACGCCACTGTCCCTCGCCGCACGTCCAGCAACCCAGCCAGCGCGTGCAGCACCGCGACGAGCAGCGCGGCCAGCATCGCCCGTGGTGCGTCGGAAACCTGGAAGCGATAGGCGAGCGACGCCCAGACGAAGGCGAGCGCGAGGAAGCCACCGCTCAGGACGAGCCAGGTTCCGGGCAGCGGCTGCTGGCGCGCCCGCGACGGACCGAACTCCGGAACCCACCTTCCCATCGCCTGTCCCCCTAACCGAACCGCCCGGCGTGCGCCAGCGCACCGATCGCGACGAGCAGGAGCCGCACCGCGTGCACGAGCGTGAGCCCGCTCGGGTCGCGCGCCGGCGCGATCTCGACCAGGTCCAGTCCGACGATCGGCCCACGGCGGGCGATTCCACGGAGGAGGTCGAAGACCTGCCAGTAGAGCAACCCACCCGGTGACGGCGCATTGACGCCGGGCATGAGGCTCGGGTCGATGCCGTCGGCGTCGATCGTCACGTAGTAGCCTTCCGCTTCGGGGAGCTGTTCGAGCACCCACGCCACCCCGCGCTCGTGGACGGCACGGGCCGGCACCAGGACGCTGCCCCAGGCCCGGGCTGCCGCGAACTCCTCGGCACGGCCGCTGCCGGCACCACGCAACCCGATCTGCACCATCGAGCGCACCCACGGGAGCTCGCTGGCGCGCCGCATCGGGCTGGAAAACCCCTCTCGGACACCCTTCACCTCGTCGCGCCAGTCGAGATGCGCGTCCATCTGCACCACGCACAGCCTACCGTATCCCCCGTACGCCCGCAGGATCGGCACGGTCACCGCATGGTCACCGCCGAGCACGATCGGCACCGCGCCCTGCGCGAGGATCGACCGGACCGCACGGCACGTCCGCTCCAGGTTGCCTGCCGGATCACCGGGCACCAGCGCGACGTCGCCGGCATCGGCCAGGTGGAGGTCACGCCTCGCGAAGAGGTCGCCGCCGAAGTCGACATCGTAGTTGCGGTAATAGGGGCGGAACCGGAGCGACGCTTCCCGGAGCGCTGCCGGGGCCGCAGCCGAGGGGAGTTCCGGCCCGAGCCCAGCGTAGGGGACGCCGTAGGGGACGCCGAGGAAGACGACGTGGGGACGCCTCTCGGTTCGGTCGGTGCGGGGAAGTCCGAGAACGGTGGGGCGACCGGTCTCGACCGGCACGAAGAGCGGCTCGGTACGGCCCGATTCGTGCTTCGCTCTGTCCATCAGCCCCATCGCGTACGTTTCACTTCTGGAGCATTGTGACCCGGGCTGGCGCTGCCGTCAAGGGACTTTCTGCTTATACTCGCCGTGTCGGGAACGCAAGAGAACCGCAAGGGACGCACGAGGGAAAGGTCGCACGGAACGTGGAGCGCGCGCGAATCGCCAGCGAGTTCGTGCGGGCACGGACCCGCTTCTCCGACGATCGCCCCAGCTGGATCCGACCGAGCTACGACGGGCTGGGGATCGTCAACCTCCCCTGGTCGATCCTGGCGACGCTCGGGGCGGAACCGGCCGGGCCACCGGTCGCAGCCACGCTCTGGCCGGCGGAGCTGGCTGCCGGGGTCGGGGCCGTCCTGCTCGTCGTGATCGACGGGCTGGGATACGAGCGACTGGTGCGGGCGCTGGCGGAGGGGGAAGCGCCGGGATGGCATCGGCTGAGTCGCGACGGCGCACTGTTCCCCTTGACCTCGGTCTTCCCGTCCACGACCGTCGCCGCGCTCACGGCTCTCGCCACCGGCGAGCCACCGGCGCGGCACGGGCTCCTCGGCTTCACCGCCTTCCTCCGCGAGTTCGGCATGCTCTCGAACCTGCTCTTCTGGTCACCGTTCGGCCGCTTCCCGACCTACGCGAGTGCGGGGCTCGATCCCCGCCAGTTCCTTCCCGTCCCGACGATCGCCGAACGGGCGACCGCGGCCGGCATCCAGGCGACGGTGGTGAGTCCGGAAGCGTTCCGCGAGACGCCGCTGACGAAGATGCAGGTGGCCGGTGCCGAATTCCGTGGGTACCGCACGGCGGGTGAGTTCGTCGCCCTGGTGCACGCTGCCCTCGCTCGGCCAGGAAAGCAGCTAGTCACCGCGTACTGGGACACGCTGGACACGCTCGGACACTTCGTGGGGCCCGAGTCGGCAGCGTGGCGCACGGAGCTCCGCCAGCTCGATCGTCTCCTGGCCGACGAACTTCTGGCGCACCTGCCGCGTCGGGACGTGCTCGTCGTCGTGACGGCCGACCACGGGATGGTGCCGCTCGATCCGGAGCGCCAGCACCGGCTGGACGATCCGGACCTTCTCGCGGCGCTGGCCCTGCCCCCGGCAGGAGAGCGCCGCGCCGTGTACGTGCATCCCCTCCCGGGACAGCGCGAGCTGGTGGCCGAGCGCGTGCGGGCGCTCGCCGGCAGCGACGGTGCGGTGCTTGACCGCGACGCACTGCTCGGTCGCGGGCTCTTCGGTCCGCCGCCCCACCATCCGGAGGCACCGTACCGCATCGGCGAACTCGTGCTGGTCGCTGTCGGACAGGCCGGCTTCCCCTGGGACCCACCAGGAGCGACGCCGCGTCCCTTCTTCGGCGCCCACGCCGGTTTCGAGGCGGCCGAGATGCTCGTCCCATGCTTCCTCTGGCGTCCCTGAGCGACGGGCTACGGGGTACCCGCCTGGAGCCAGACGGCGAGGGAACCGAGGAGGAGCATCGCCGGGACGACCAGCAGTCCGAGGAAGAGGTATTGGCGGACCGAGACCGTGATCCCGTAGCGGCGGAGCGAGACGACCCAGAGGATCGTCGCGAGCGAGCCGACCGTGGTGACGTTCGGCCCGAGGTCCGCGCCGAGCACGGCAGCGAAGAAGAGGGGCTCCAGCGCCCACCCCGTCGACTCGGCCGCGGCGAGCACCGCCCGCATGACCAGCGCCATCGGGACGTTGTTGATCAGGTTCGCTCCCAGGGCGGTACCGAAGGCCGTGACGACGATCGCCCGCAACTGGGAGTCGCCGCCGAGCCGAAGGAGCGCTTCACCGAACCAGGCGGTCACGCCGAGGTTCTCCAGCCCGCGCACCAGGACGATCATCCCGGTGAGGAAACCGAAGAGCGTCCAGGAGATCCCGCGCCAGAGACTCCGCCACTCGAACGCGCCGGCCGTTCGGGCGACTACCGCGAGGAAAACCGCACCGCCGAGCGCGACCGGTCCGAGCGGCAGCCGTGTCCATGCCGCCGCGACGTACCCCGCTGCGAGAATCCCGAGCGCCCAGAGCATGCGCCGTGTCCGGCGCGAGTCGTCGGCCACGACGGCCTGCAGCCGCTCTGGACGGAACCGGCCACCGAGCTCGTGCCGGAACCACCAGGCGAACACCAGGTAGTTGACGACGATGGCGGCGAGACTCGGGACGAAGAGGTAGCGGAGGAAGGTCACGAGGTCGACACGGCTCCCGAGCAAGAGGACGTTGATCGGGTTGCTGACCGGGAGCAAGAACGACGCGGTATCGGCGATGAACGTCGTGGCGAACAGGAACGGACGGGGCGGGAGCTCCAGCCGGAGCACGAGTGTCGCGACGACCGGAGTCAAGAGGAGCGCCGTCGCGTCGTTGGACAGAACCGCGGTCACGAGAGCACCCAAAGCGAAGACGGCGAAGTAGAGGCGGCGCGGCGACCCTTTCGACCAGCGCGCGGCCGACTGCGCCAGCAACGCGAAGACACCGGCGCGATCGGCGAGTGCCGAGGTGGCCATCAGGCCGAGGAAGAAGAGATAGGTATTCCATTCCCCGGCAATACTCCTCGCGGCCTCAGCTGGTCGGACCAGACCGGTGAGGAGCATCATGAGAGCGCCGAGGAGCGCCGCATGCGCCTCCGAGAGACGCCACGGCCGGGCGAGGATCGCTGCCAGCGTCGCGACGAAGATCCCGAGGCCGAGCGCCTGCGCCACGGTTCTCCCTCCCCGCACACGAGGAAGGAGTCTACTCGAGGACTGCTGCGGCTCGCTGGGAAACGCCGTGCTACACTCGCCGTCGGTCAGGGTGCGAGCGCGGAAAGGTGAACCCGATGGTGACGAGGCCACCCGAGCACGAGATCGTCGACGAGCGCGCCCGTCCGGTGTTGGACCGGTTGCACGCGCAGGACGCCGCCGAACGGGCCGCCGGGCTTCCTCAAGAGGAACGGATCCGTGCTCTCACGCCAGCGACCGGTGCCTTTCTCTACGCGGCGCTCCTCGCGCTCCGCCCGCCGCTGATCTTCGAGGCCGGTTCCGCCGTCGGCTACTCGACGATCTGGCTGGCGCTCGCTGCCCGGACGTACGGTGGACGGGTCATCGGCAGCGAGGTCCGTCCGGAGCGGGTCGCTGCCGCGAACGCGAACCTGACGGAAGCCGGGTTGCAGGAGGTCGCCACCGTGCTCCGAGGCGATGCGGCCGATCTCGTCCGGCAGTTCGACGGGATCGGGTTCCTGTTCCTCGACGCCGAGAAGGACGATTACGGTCGGCTGTTCCTGGCTGGTATCGACCGCGTGGTTCCCGGCGGCCTGATCGTCGCCGACAACGTGATCTCGCACGACTGCCGGGAGTACCAGGCGCTCGTGCGATCGCGTCCCGATGTGTACACCGTGACGCTCGCCTTCGAGCGCGGGCTCGAGTGGACGATCAAGCGGTGGTGATCCGGCGCCCGCATGGCGGCCAGCCAGCGACGACCGAAGAACCGTTTCCCCGGCTCGTGGTATACTCGACCAGCATGCGGGTCCGGGCACGGGAGCAGGGGATGAGCACGATCGAACAGCTGCGAACCTTTCTCGCAGCGATCGAGAGACATCCGGAGCTGCGCGAGGAACTCCGACGCTACGTCCTCACGCAGGAACTTCTCGTGTTACCAGCAGCGTTCGCCCGCCAGGAGGCACGCCTGGAGCAGGTCGAGCGAGAACTGGCGGAGATCCGCGACGCCGTGCGCGCGCTCGTCGCTTCCAGCCAACGGCACGAGGAGGAACTCCTGGCCCTGCGCGAGCTCGCGACGCGGCAGGACGAGCGGATCGCGCACATCGAGGGGTGGCTGGCCCGGCTCACCGCTCTCGTCGAGCGCCACCATGAGCGGCTCGATCGCCTCGAGACCCTCGCCGAGCGGCACGACGAGCGGCTCGGCCGCCTCGAGACCCTCGCCGAGCGCCACGACGAGCGGCTCGACCAGCTGACCACGGCGAGCGACGAGCACAGCGAGCGCCTGCGCCGGCTCGAGGAACTCGCCGAGCGGCACGATAAGGATCTCGGGCAACTGCGGAGCGCGGTGGCGTCACTCAGCACCACGGTCGGCACGATGGTCGAAGCGGATGCCGTCGACGCGTTGCTCGCGGTACTCGAGCAGAAAGGGCTTCGAGCCGAGGAACTGCCGACGAGCGTCGCCGTGAACGGTGAACTCGACCTCGTCGCACCCGTGACCGACGAAGAGGGACGTCGATACTGGGTCGTCGTGGAAGTCAAGGTGCAGCTCCATCCGCGCGATATCCGCACCTGGTTGCGAAGACTGCAGTCCGAGGTGTTCCAAGCGCGCTTGGCAGCGCAGGGTATCCACCCGCCGTTCCTCGCCTACGTGTACGGTCAGCGTCTCTACCGTCCCGCGTTGGAGACGGCGCGCGAACTCGGGGTCGGTGTGCTCTCGCGGCGCGGCGAGTTCGTCGCTCCGGCCGGTACGGTCGAGTGATCCGCCCGGTGCTTCGCCACCCTGCGCGCTGAGCGCGGGCAGGGGACGACCCAGCTCGTCGTACCGCTCGGGCGACGGCCACGGTTGCGGTATCGCTGGCGTCGAGCAGCGTGAGCGAGCGCCGCGCTCCTCGAACTCGGGTGCTCGGTTCGCCCTGCCGGGAGTCGCTCCCGCGCATCGCGGCAGGGCGCAGGTCGCCGGCCCATGCTCCCGCCCACAACCGAGCGCTCGGCCAGCGGGTGAAGAGACGAACCCGGACGGGCACGACGAGCTACCCGGGCGCTGCACGCCCCAGGTAGGATACCGCTGGCTGGCCGGCTCACCGAGGGGACGGGCTAGGCGATGGCGAGCAGCGATGTCCTCGTGCTCGGCCTCGGGGCGATGGGGAGCGCAGCGGCCTACGCGCTGGCGCGCCGGGGCTTCCGGGTGCTCGGGTTCGACGCCTTCGCGCCGGGTCACGACCGGGGATCGTCGCACGGCAAGACGCGGATCATCCGGACAGCCTATTACGAGTCCCCGGCGTACGTACCGCTCGTTCGCCGCGCTTGGACGCTCTGGCGCGAGCTGGAAGCGGCGAGCGGCCGCGCGTTGGTGCGGCTAACCGGTGGACTGTACATCGGACGGCCGGAGACGGAGCTCGTGCGCGGGACGCTGGCGAGCGCCCGGAACTACGAGCTCCCGCACGAACTGCTCGACGCCAGCGAGGCGATGCGCCGCTTCCCAGGCTTGCGACTCGACCCGGAGCAGGTGGCAGTCCTCGAGCCGGAAGCCGGGCTGATCGACCCGGAAGCAGCGCTGGCAGCGCTGCAGTCCGAAGCGGCGCGAGCCGGGGCCGGCCTCCGCTTCTCCACCCCGGTGGAGCGTTGGGCGGTCGACGGCAGCGGCGTCCGGGTCGAGACGCGCGCCGAGCGCTTCACGGCCGATCGGCTCGTCATCGCGGCCGGAGCCTGGATGGGGCAGCTGGTACCGGAACTCGCGCCCGTGCTCACGGTCTGGCGCATCCTCCACGTCCATTTCCAGCCGCTCGTTCCGGGCCGGTACGCGGCCGAGCGCTTCCCCTTCGCGCTGTGGGAGGACGAAACGGGTCTCTACAGCGCGTTCCCGGAACTCCCCGGCCAGGGCGTGAAGTTCGGCCGACACGATACCGGCGAGGTCTGCACCGCCGAAACGGCGCGCCGCACGGCGACCGAGGAAGAACTCGCGTCGCTCCGGGAACGTCTCGCCCGCTACTGGCCCGAGGCATCCGGGCCCGTCCTGTGGTACCTGACCTGCCTCTACACGATGACGCCGGACCACCACTTCCTGATCGACCGGCATCCAGCGACCGACCAGGTCGTCCTCTGCAGCGCCTGCTCGGGCCATGGCTTCAAGTTCGCCCCCGCGATCGGTGAACTCCTGGCCGACCTCGCGACCGATCCGGCCGCAGCACCACCAGCGCTATTCCGCCTGGAACGCGTCCTGCGCAGCGAGCGAGCCTCGGCGACGAACGGGAACGCCCGGTAGGTGGACGAATCGGTCGCTCGGGAGGCGACTGCGCCCGCCGCGCCCGAGCTCAGCCATCGGCCGTTACCGCACCGGAGAGATTCCCGGCCGGCCGTCGTGTCGCCGCGGTGCAACGGGGGACGGGTCGGGCGTTTCCAGGGAAACCCGCGCCGCACGGGACGCCGGATCACCGGGAGCGCCTGGTTCGTCGCCTGGGCGAGCCTTCGCGTCCGCTGCGTCGGGGAAGTCCGGAGAAGCTCGCCGGTCGGCGAGCGGGCGCTGACCCGTTCGGGTCGCTCATCCCCCGCCGGGGGAGAGACCGAGGTCGTCGAGCGCTCGCACGACCGATTCGTAGGTGATCGGCCCGACCCAGGCCTTGCGGATCACGCCCTCCTGGTCGACGAGATAGGTCTGCGGGATACCGTACACGCGCCAGTCGCGGCTCGCGATCCCGTCGCGATCGAGCGCGATCGGGAAGCTCAAGGAGAACTCCTGGACGAACCGGCCGACCGTCACCGGGTCCTCGAGCTGATTGATCCCGACCACGACCAGGCCGCTCGGCTGGTACTCGCGGGCGATCCGCTCGAGCGCCGGCATCTCGGAACGACAGGGGGCGCACCAGGACGCCCAGAAGTTGACGAGCACCGGCCGACCACGGAGATCGCTCGACCGGAGCTCGCCCCCGTCGAGCCGGGGGAGTACGAACCCCGGGGCCGGGCTGCCGACGGTGAGCGCCTGCGCCGCGAGGAAATCGCCGGACGAGGGCGCAACCGATGCCGCACGATCGTCCTGGCGTACGTACCAGACCAGAAGCCAGACCGCGCTGACGAGGACAGCGAGCAACGCCAGGTTGAGGCCGAGCAGCAGCCAGACCGGTCGCTGGCGCTGCACGCTCGCGTCCCCGGAACCGCTCGCGAAGTGGTCGGCTGTCCCTCGCTCGTCCATCCGGCAACCTCCCACCCGAGGCAGCCGACACGAGTGTAACGACCGGGCGCAGCTCCCACCAAGTCCGTGCGCAGCGGGGCGCACGGATCGCGCCCTGCATGCGAACTCGGGAGCGCCCGATCCCGTCTCCGCTGCGATCCCCACGGTGCGATCGTGCCGGCCTCGTGCTTCGCGCTGTGGGCGGACGGGCGCCTCGGCGAGCGACGGGGCTCGGTAGATTCCGTGGCACGGCGCGCCGACGTGGCGCCGGGGCGAGATCGCCGCGCGGCGACCGTGTCCGAACGGGGAGCCCGCGGCTGAGCGGCGCGGGCGTAGACGGCTCGCCGGAAAGAGGCGACGGTCGGCGTCGCGGGCTACCGTGCCTCGCGGTGCAGCTGGGAGAGACCCACGGTCGCGAGGTACGCTCCCGTCCGCTCGCGGCCATTTGGGGCGGCGACGCGACGGGAGCGGAGGATGCCTCACCGGGCGATGACCGGCGCGCGGTGTACCGGCAGACGCCGCGGCACCGCGTGCAGGCGCTGCGCGCCGCACCCGTCGCCCTGCCCAGCGTGTCACCACGACCAGGTGCGGTCCGCGTCGGCATCCGGGGGGCTGGTCGCTTCCGCCAGTGCGGGCGGGAGGAACGAACAGGTATGCCGCGCGCACCTCCGGGCGCGACGAGGAGTCGCCGAAGCGGAGCGGACGCGGTCTCCTGGAGGCTGATCCGGCGCGCGCTGGGCCAGCCGGTCGGGCGTCCCTGGTCGTGCACTCCACCGGTCGAGAGGAGCGCTCGCCTCACCAAGCGAGTTCGCGGTACTGGCGGTCGTAGTAGACCAAGGGGTCGTCGGCCGATCCGAGGTCGAGCGCGACGACCTCGCCGACGAAGATGGAGTGGTCACCGCCGTCGTAGCGGGCCCAGGGACGACACTCGATCCAGGCGAGGCATCCGTCGAGCCGAGGAATCCCGAGGACGCCGAGGTGGTGCGGAAGACGCGCGAAGCGCGGGTCAGCCAGCGGCGCCCGGCCGGCGAACTGTTCGGCGAGGAACTCCTGCTGCCGTGCGAGGAGATTGACGACCCATCCCGCCGCGCTCTCGAGCAAGGCGTGACTCTGCTGCTCCCGCGCGATACAGACGAGCACGAGGGGTGGCTCGAGGGAGACCGGGCAGAACGCCGTCACGGTCACGCCGTGGTACCCGGCCGGGCCAGCGGTCGTCACGACGGTGACTCCGGCCGCATGGCGGGCCATGACGTCGCGAAAGCGATCGGGGTCGACCATGGTTCTCCTCCGTCCGACGGCACCGGCATGCTCCTCACAATGATGGTCGACGCGCCGGGACAGCAGGAACACGTCGCGCGGGAGGGGTCGGCCCGGCGAGGCGCTGCCCCTGGCGAGCCGGTCGCCTTCCCTCCTCGCCCCGCGAACCGCGATAATGGCGGCAGGGAGGGAGGCAGCGATGGCCCGCGTCGCGGCACCCGATGGAGCGTTCGTCTACGTCGAAGCCAAGCGCTGGTTCGTGCGCGAACAGGGAGAGGGAGCACCGGTCGTCCTGCTGCACGGCATCCCGACGTGGAGCTTTCTCTGGCGGAAAGTGCTCCCGCTGCTCGCGGAGGAGCACCGTGCGCTCGCGCCGGACCTCCTCGGTTTCGGTCGTTCCGACAAGCCGTCGCAGGGTATTCCGCCGGTCAGCGAGCTGGCTACGGAACTGGCTCGGCTCCTCGATCGCCTCGGGATCGAGCGGACCGCGCTGGTCGGGCATGACCTCGGTGGGCTGGTCGTCGCGGCGTTCTTCGAACGCTGGCCCGACCGCGTGACGCACGCGGTGCTGACGAACACCAGCGTCCGTCCGGAACGCTGGCGCGGCGACGGACTCTCGCCGCTGGCGATCCTCGGCATCCCGCTCGTCGGCGAGATCGCGGCCTCGCTCCTGCGTCCCTGGATGCTGCGCCTGGCGATGCGGCCCTTCCTGGTCGACCGCACGGTGCTCGACCGTGCGACGCTGCTGGGGTACTGGGAACCGTTCGAGCGCTCGTTCCGACGCATGCTCGTCCGACTGGCCCGTCAGCCGCTCTTCACGGCCGACGAACTCGCCCGCTGGCGACGGGTGCTCGTGGAGCGCTGCGGCGACGGCAAGATCCCTCTGCTCGTCGCCTGGGGAGCGCGCGATCCGCAGTTCCGGGTCGACGAAGCGAGCCGACTCGCCCGTGACATCCCGGGTTCCCGCTTCCTCGCCTTCACGCGGGCAGGTCACTTCCTGCCCGAGGAGCGCCCGCGCGCGCTGGCTCGGGCGATCGCGGTCTTCCTGGAACGCCCGCAGGCGCTCCCCTCACCGCGCTAGACGGTGACATCGAGCGCCGCGAGCACGTCCGCGGTGCAAGCGAGCGCGTCGATGTAGGCTTCCAGGAGGAGTTCCGGAGACAACGCGAGTTCCGGGATGTCCTCCCAGGAACCGCGCTCGTAGGCGAGCACCGCCTGGAGGATCCGCCCGAGCGGTCCGCTCCGTTCGAGCAGTGCCGCCTCGACGTCGCTCGCCAGCGGGAGGGCAGCGATCGCCTGGGCGAGCGGGAGATCGAGGGCCGCGTCGAGCACCGAGAGGAGCCCAGCGAGAAAGGCCGCATCGCGTGTCGCAAGCCCGAGCGCGCCAGCCAGGAGCTCGCACATATGGGCGCGGACGAGCGCCGTGCGGACCAGCTCGACCGGCTTGCGCTCGACGCCGGCCAGAACGAGCACGGCCACCCAGGCCGCGACGTTGCGGAGGCCGAGCACGAGCAGAGCCTGACGGAGCGACTCGATCCGGCTGCGGCGCGCGAACCAGACCGTGTTGACCAGTTTGAGCAACTTGTAGGTGAGATCGACGTCCTGCGCGAGGAGTCGCTCGACTTCCTCGAACTCGACCGCGGGATCGGTAACGCGAGCGAGGAGCACCAGCGCAGCCTGCGACACCGGATGTCGCTTCCCGTGCACGAGCACGGGGCGGAACAGGAAGTCCCCTTGGAAGAGATCCGCTCCATGGTCGCGGGCACGAGCGAACACACGGTAGTCGCGCACGTCGGTGACGAGAACCTGGAGGGACACGGACCGGTAGGGTGCGACCTGAGCCAAGCGCTCGGCCAGCCAGCGGTCCAGCCATCCGGTCCGTCGCGCGCCTTCGCTGTTCCGGGGCAGCCGGAGACGCACCAGCTCGCAGGAGTCGAGGAACGGGGGAAGCTCGCGAGCGTCGTCCGGCAGCTCGCAGAGGAGCCGGCAGCCGCGCGCTGCGAGTCGCTCGTAGGCCGCGCGGAGCGTGGTGTCGTGCCGCACGGCTGGGTCCACGACGAGGATCAGTCGATCGGCCGGCAAGGCGAGCAAGAGCTCGGGAAGCGTACCGACGACGAGGCCTGGCGGCACGGTGAGCACCGCCTGGCGTGACCCGACCAGCGTCTCGAGGCCGATGTCGAGGAGAGCGGCGAGAAAGCGCGCCGCTTCCTCGTCGAGCCCTGCGCGTACCGCGTGCAGCTGGCCGTAGCGGAGCTCGTAGGCCACCGTCTCCAGGTGGCGGTCGAAGATCGGTTGCCGAGCGATCGCGACCTGGTACATCGAGCCCTCAGGCAGCCAGCGCGCTGTCGATCTCGCGGGCGAGCGCGAGCGCGTCGAGGTAGGACGAGGTGAGGAGGGACGGAC
>JANZZC010000132.1 GCA_026419575.1 Thermomicrobium sp.
CCGCCGCTCCGATCGGCTCCGGGCAGCGCGGCAGTGCGAGCGGATGCGCCGGCTCTGCGCCGAGCTCGGGACGGCGAGCGAACACGTTCCGTACGGTCTCCGCGTCGTCCGGCCCTGAGCGCTGAGCGCCTCTCCCTGGAAGGTCGCTGGCTCCGTCCGAGGCGCCAGCGCGACCGGCATTGCCGGAACCGGTGCAGGTCGAGTATGCTTGCGCTGGATACCCTGGAGGGGTATGGAGGGTGAGATGGACGAGCAGATCGAGACGACGGGGTGCGAGCGACGCGTCGATTCGTACCGGGCCGACAAGGCGCGGATTCTCGCCCGGCTGCGCCGCATGGAGGGCCAAGTGCGCGGCATCATCCGGATGGTCGAGGAGGATCGGTACTGCGTCGATATCCTCGTCCAGCTTTCCTCGGTGATCGCCGCTGCGCGGAGCGTCGGGCTCGTGCTTCTGGAAGACCACATCCGCGGTTGCGTGCTCGAGGCCGAGGACAAGGAAGCGGCGATCCAGGAACTGACGGAAGCGATCGAGCGCTTCACGCGGAGCGTCGGCTGAGGGAGGCGGTGACTGGACGATGAGCGAGACGGTGGAGCGGAACGATTCCGCACCGGTCGTTCGCCTGGCGGTCGAGGGGATGACCTGCGCGTCCTGCGTGCGGCGGGTGGAGCGAGCGCTGGAAGCGGTTCCGGGTGTCGCCGAGGCGACGGTCAATCTGGCGACCGAGGAGGCGCGCGTCGTCCTCGTACGGCCGGACGTCGCGCTCGAGGAGCTCGCGGCAGCGATCGAGCGTGCCGGGTACCGTGCTCGCCCGCTCGCTGCGGAGGGAACTGCCGTGCCGCCCATGGAGGCGTCGATCGAGCTGGCGGTCGAGGGGATGACCTGTGCCTCGTGCGTCCGTCGCGTCGAGCGCGCCCTGAGTCGCCTGCCCGGTGTGCGGGAGGCGGTCGTCAACCTGGCCACCGAGCGTGCCTACGTCCGGTACGACCCGCTGGTCGCGAGCGTCGACGCGCTGCTGCGAGCGGTCGAAGGAGCGGGTTACCGCGCCCACGTCGCGACGAGCCTGCCCGACGTATGCGAGACGGAAGGCGACGACGCGGAGCGACGCCGGGCCCTCGAAGCGCAGCGGTTGCGCCGCGAGGTTGTGCTGGCGTGGCTCCTCGCGCTGCCGGTCGCGCTCCTGAACATGCTCCTTCCGGCAACCTGGTGGTCGGGCTTCCTCTTGCTCGGCCTGACGCTGCCCATCTGGGCGTGGTTCGGTCGGCGCTTCCACGTCGCTGCGCTGCGCAATCTCCGGCATCGCCACTTCACAATGGACACCCTGGTGAGCCTGGGGACGAGCGCCGCCTTCTTCTCCTCGCTCGGCAGCACGCTCCAGGTCGCGCTGGCGCAGCACGCCCACGCCGCGCACTACTACTACGACGTCGCGGCGGTCGTCATCGCGGCGATCCTGCTCGGCCGCTACCTCGAGCAGCGGGCGCGCGGCCAGACCTCGGCTGCCGTGCGCCGCTTGCTCGGTCTCCAGCCGAAGACGGCGCGCGTCCGGCGCGGCGGTGTCGAGGTGGAGATCCCGCTCCGTGCCGTGCTGCCCGGCGACCTCGTCATCGTCCGGCCGGGCGAGCGGATCCCGGTCGATGGGGTGGTCGTCGAAGGACGCTTGGCGGTCGACGAGAGCATGCTGACAGGCGAGAGTCTCCCGGTCGAGAAGGCGCCCGGCGACCGTGTCTGGGGTGGGACGCTCAATACCACCGGATCGTTCGTCCTGCAGGCCACCGCTGTCGGTCAGGCCACGCTGCTCGCCCAGATCGTCCGTCTCGTGCAGCTGGCCCAGGGCTCCAAGGCGCCGATCCAGTCGCTGGTCGACCGGGTGGCGAGCGTCTTCGTCCAGGCGGTCATCCTCGTCGCGCTCCTGACCTTCGCCGGGTGGTGGCTGGCGACCGGTGACCTGGTGCGCGGCCTCTTGCCGGCCGTCGCCGTGCTGGTCATCGCCTGCCCCTGCGCGATGGGACTGGCGACTCCGACCGCGGTGATGGTCGGTACGGGACGCGGCGCCGAACTCGGTATCCTCGTTAAGCGCGCCGAGGTGTTCGAGCGCCTGGAGCGCGCGACGACGGTCGTCTTTGACAAGACCGGGACGCTCACGCTCGGACGACCGAGCGTGACCGACGTGGTTCCCCTCGCTGGATGGAGCGGCGACGCGCTCCTCGAGCTCGCGGCGGCCGCCGAGGCGCGCAGCGAACACCCGCTGGCCCAGGCGATCGTCGAGGCGAGCGGACGGGAAACCAGCGCGCTTCCGGCGGTCGCGTCATTCCAGGCGGTGCCCGGCCGCGGGGTCGAGGCGCGGGTCGGCGAGCGTACGGTCCTGGTCGGAACGATGCGGTTCCTCGCCGAGCGAGGCGTGGATACGTCCTCGGCGAGCGAGCGTGCTGCTTCGCTCGAGTCGGAGGGAAAGACGGTCGTCGGCGTCGCGGTCGATGGGGCCGTCGCTGGCCTCCTCGCGCTTGCCGACCGACCGCGACCGGAGGCGCGCGCGGTCGTCCAGGCGCTGCGGGCGCGCGGGCTGCGCGTGGTGCTGCTCACGGGTGACAACGCGCGTACCGCGCGGGCCGTCGCGCGCGAACTCGGCATCGAGGACGTGCGAGCCGAGGTCCTACCCGACCGGAAGGCGTCGGTGGTACGCGGGCTCCGGGAGGCCGGTGAGCTCGTCGTCATGGTCGGCGACGGCATCAACGACGCACCGGCGCTGGCGCAGGCCGATGTCGGGATCGCCATGGGGAGCGGCACGGACGTCGCGCTCGAGGCCGGCGACGTGGTGCTGGTGCGGTCCGATCTCCGCGGCCTGCTCGCGGCGCTCGAACTCGCCCGGCGGACGCTCGCGACGATCCGTTGGAACCTGTTTTGGGCGTTCGCCTACAACACCGTCCTCATCCCGGTCGCGGCAGCGGGCCTCTTGAACCCGATGCTGGCTGGCCTGGCCATGGCGATGAGTTCGGTCTTCGTCGTCACCAACTCCTTGCGGCTGCGCCGCTTCGTCCCCACGGTGGCGAGCGACGCGACGGGTACCGTCGCGACGAGCGGTCGGCGGGCGCAGCCGGTGGGTGCGCGCTGAGCGTGCGGCGACGCAGCGGAGGCGCCGTGCGACGCGACTAGGGTATCAGCCGGCTGGCAGCGAGGAACTCCGCGACGTCGGTGAAGGCGCTGAAGAAGAGCGGTGTCTCGGCGAAGGAGAGCGGCGAGACCGGTCCCACGGTCATGAACGAGTAGCTGCGGCTCGTCGGATCGAAGCTCGCGTGCGGATCGCGGAACGTACGGTAGAGGGCGAGTGCGTGTTCGTTGCCACCGGCGAAACTCTCGAGCGCGCGGTACTCCTGGCCGAGCCCGAGCCCGTACCCGAAGAAGGCGATCCGGAGCTGGGAGACGGTGATGGCCGTCATGATCACGTTGACTTGTGCGAGCTGCTAGCCTTGTGCCTCCACCCGTGGAGTGGGTTACCGCGTGCCTCTGAAACTCGTTCCCTCTAGGGCGGCCTCCGGCACCCCGCAACACTACCGCTGTGCGAAACGGTTTGTGGAACTCGGTTTCCGTGCCACTGCGCAGGCGCCCTTACGTCCACCGTGCTGAGTGTAGTCACACATGTTATATACAGCACGAGTCTGTCAGAACCATTATACGATCACAAATGCGATAACTTACAGTTACTGCTTCTTGCTAGACGTCCTAGTAAATCGTCGTTATGGTACGATATCTCATAAGTAGTAGCAACATTATACCGTGGCGGGTGCTATGAGATTCGACGCGATGTGGGCACCTGTCGTAGAGTTGAGCTGCCTACGATCGTCGCTTGGGCCCCTGGGTCATACGCCGGGAGATGGTGGGTGGGATCGGTATGCGGCGTCGCGAGCGTCCGAAGGGCCCTCGCGTGCCCAGCTACAGGCCGTGTCTTCTGGTTCAATGCATCGTCGCTGTGTCTCGCCCTACGGCGCAGGGGCCGGCAGCCTGTGCCAGGCAGGCAACCAAATGCTCGTCTTGACAGGCGGCCTCCCCGACGTCGACTACGTCCCGGGGAAGGAGATCGGGATGGCAAGTGACGCGCTCCCCCACGTCAGCCTCTTCACCGGCGCCTACGGCCTCGACCTCGGTGCGGAGCAAGCTGGGTTCACGACGGTAGCGTTCATCGAGCTCGACACCCTGTCGCCGTCGAGACGGTCGCTCTCAACCGCCCGTGGCTCGCGCCCTTCGCCCGTCCGCGCGACGTGCGGGACGTGACGGGCGAAGCGTTGCTCGCTGAGGCCAGCGCCTTCCTCGGGCGGCCGGTCAAGCGGGGCGACATAGACCTCCTCTCCGGGGGGCCTCCGTGCCAGAGCTTCAGCACGGCCGGGAAGAGGGGGTCGGTCTCGGATCCCCGGGGCTGGCTCGTCTTCGAGTTCGTGCGCCTGGTCGACGAGATCCGCCGGCGTTTCTTCCTCAGTACGAAACACTACTCTCTCGAGATGGCATTACCCGGAGGTTGCATGCCGTCGGATCCAATTTCGACCGTTCTCCGGGAGAGGAGCCATCGCTCCCTCTCAAGACCAGCGGCTTAGCAAGTCGTAAGAATGGTTAGCCCACAGTGACCGAGCACCCGGATCAGGCTGTCGCTGTGCTACCACGGAAGGTCGACTCGCCCAAGGATCCGGGGAGCCGGACAGGGACACCGCCCCATTTCTAGCACTCAATCGCGTCTCGGACAACGTCCGCCCCCGCTCCGCGGAAGTTCCCCGATGGAATGCGCACGACAGAATCGCTCGCGAGACTTGCTAGGTTCGCCCGAGCCTACAGGATGGTTCAGGTGTGAAACAGAGACTTGGAGTTCACTGGCCGGAGTCCTCACGGGAATCCGCGGCCACGACGCCGGTACGATCGGTCTCGTCGACGAACGGCCAGGTTCGGCTCATGGCGTACGGTAGACCTCGCTCCGGTAGCTCTCGAGGGCCAGGAACACGTGATCGAAATCGGGATACTCTCGGGCCACCGTCTCCCGGACGGTATGGCGGAGCGCTCGGGTAGCCCGTCGCAGGTGACGGACCATGCGGTCGGCGAGGAAGAGCGGGAAGGGCTCGACCAGATTGCCGCCAGCGCACTGGTGCATGACTGCCGCGAGGACGGCGGCCGACCGGGAGTCATCGCTCGCCACCGCCTCGTGCAGTTCGACCCGGAGCGCCGGCAGCCAGCGGTGCGGGCGGACGTAGACGACGCGGAGCGCGTCGGTGAAGCCGAAGAGCCGCGGAACGAGGTCGGCGACGCGGGTTCTCGTCTCGGCAGGCAGGAGCGCGAAGCCGAAGCTGTGCGGGCGGTGCGCTCGGCGGAGCGGGATCGGTCGGGTGAACTCCCCCGGTTCCAGCAGCACGATGAGGAGCGCCCGGTCGTCGACCGGGTCCCCGATCTCGAGGAGTTCGGCGATGTCCCGTCGCGTCGTGTACTTCGGCACACCCACCCGGCAACCCGGCTGTTCGTCCGGCTCGAGCAGCCGGTGCAGCGCTGCCAGCCAGTCCGGTAGCCGGGCCAGGAAGAAGCGGCTGCTCGGCGTCGACTCGGCCAGTTCGGCGAGGGCGCGCAGCGCCTGGTCGAACGCGATCAAGGGGGTGGCCAGCGATCCGTCCAGGAACACGAGCTCGTGCGGCGCCTGGGCGGCCAGTTCGACTTCGAGCGCCGCCATCACACCGCGCGCCACGACGTCGTTGGCGTCGGAGTGCCGTTCGAGTTCGACCCACACCTGGTGGCGCGGCTCCGGCCAGAAGCGCTGCTCGGAGGGCGGGGTGAGGCCTTCGACCGCCAAGGTACCGGCGACGAGGAGGTCGTGCGCCAGGAGGCGCTCGACGACGACCGAACCGTCGACGCCGCAGGACGTCGGGATCGGGACAGGAGGAAGTCGGTCGACCGTGCCGAGGAGGTCGAGCGCGCGCAGGCGTTCGCGCAACCGTTCACGCTGCGACCGTCGTTCGCTGAGCTGCTCGACCACTGCTTTGCTCAGCGCGGGAGCCCGCCCGAGCAGTTCGTCGACCAGCGCCGCCGGAAGATCGGCGAAGAGGTGCCGGGCACTGCGTACGCTCATGGTCGCACCTCGCGGACGATCGGCCGATTCACCCCCTACGGAGGATCGGTTGCTTCGTGCGAGCGAGTTCCGCGATCAGCTGGGCGGCCGCTCGTCGGCCGTCGGCCGCCTGGATGCGACGGCTCGCCTCGGCGAGCCGTGCCTTCCGCTCCTGGTTCGTCAGGAGGTCGTCGAGAGCTCGGAAGAAGTCGTCGTCGGTGAACCGGTACGGGTCGAAACGGTAGCCGAAGCCGCACTCCTGAACCCGTTGCGCGTTGTCGTGCTGGTCCCAGAAGAGCGGGAGCACCAGCATCGGTTTCCCGAAGTGCATGCACTCGGTCGTCGTGTTGTTCCCGCCGTGCGTGATGACGGCATCGACCAGCGGGAGGATCGACGGTTGCGGGAGATACTCGTCGCCCCAGACGTTCTCCGGGAGCGCGAGCTTCCCTTTCTGCGGGCCGAGACTGACGATCGCGCGGTACTCCGACCGGCCGAGGAGGTCGACCAGGCGACCCATCAGCTCCGGCTCGGCCGACCCCAGGCTGCCGAGGCTGACGTAGAGCAACGGTCGGCTGTCGCGCAGCTGTTCCGGGAGCTCGAAGGGAGGCTCGGTGTCGCGCACGGACGAGTCGATGCGGTGCCAGGTCGATGCGAGGGGACGGGAACGCGGATAGTCGAGTTCCGCTGGGTAGAGATAGAGATTCAAGAACGGGCTCGTCCAGATGAACTCCCCTTCCGGCAAGGGAGGTGCGCCGCTCTCGCGGCAGAACGCGTCGAGTTTCGCGTGCAGCGGGGCCACCGCTCGCCAGTACTCCCGGCGCCAGGCGTCCCACTGGGACCGATCGGTCGTCGGCAGACCGCTGAGCGCGGGCGGGAGCTCCGGATCGGGGATCTCGAGTGGATTGCACGACACGATGCGCACCCACGGCACACCGGCGGTCACGACGGCGGGAAACGCCACGACGTTATCCTCGACGATCACATCGGGCTGGAGCTCGGCGAAGATCTCGCGTAGTCGAGGCTCGACGTAGAGCGCGCCGTCGATCAACGATTCCCAGATCGGCGCGATCAGCGTGTGGATCTGCTCGAAGGTCGATTCCCGGAAGTGCGGTGCCGTGTCGGCGATGAAGTCCTTCCAGAACTGTCCGGGCTCCTCGGGAACTTCGGATGGCGGGGTGAGACGCATGAGGCATTCTTCGAACCCCTTCGCTTCGAGCGTGCCAGCGAACGACTCCTCGACCACGAAGACGACGCGGACGCCGAGTTCCTGGAGCGCTCTCCCGATCCCGATGCAGTTGTTCGTCGGGCCGTAGGCGCCTTCCGGGAAGAAGACAGCCGTCGGACGATCCATGCCGCTTTCCTTCCCGCTGCTCGTGGCCGTGCGTGATCCGATCATAACAGCGGTCGGCCCGCTCGCCAACCGGTGTCGCCCCGGAGGCACCGCGGCGCGGTGCGTCCCGCCGCGGGAAACGCCGCCGGCCTGTGCCGCGCCGGGCGCGACGGCGGGCGTTCCCGGTGCACTGCTCGCTCCTCGCCTCCGTCTACCGGGCGTCGCGACGACCTCCGGACGACCGTCCGCGCGGTGACCGCGGGACACATCTTGCAGCCGGCAGGTGCGCTCGCTACACTGCAGCCGAGGGGTACGAGATGTTGTAGTGAACTGTATCGCGAGACACAACATCTCGTGCTCTGCGGGAACGGGTGCCGGGAAGTCCGGTGAGAATCCGGCGCTGCCCCGCAGCGGTGAGCGGGGACGAACGCTGCTCCTGGGTGAGCGAGACTGCCCCAGGCGAGCCACTGGCGGGATGCCCGCTGGGAAGGCACAGCCAGTAGGACGATCCGCGAGCCCGAAGACCGACCCGTTCCCGAACCGTCGGTTCCGTACCTCGCGGGTGGGTGCGGGCCGGAGCGAGCGTGCGCTGCGCTGTCCGCGGCTCGGCGCTGGTGCTCGATCCCCGGGGGAGCATCGGGCCGTCGCGCTTCGCCCGCGACCCGACCGCGAGCCGATGCGAACGGAGGGAAGTGCGATGGCGACGGTGGTCTCCTCACGGTACGACCTCCAGCGAGGTGCCGATCGGCACGCGACGTTCGACTCGCGGATCCTCGCGGCGCTCCAGCAACTCCCCGACCGGCCCGAGGCGGAGCGCGAGGCAGCCGGCTGCCTCCTCGAGAAGATCGCCGACGAGGCCGACGGCGGCGAGCGGTTGGACTACGCCGAACACTTCCGGCGCTACGTCCGCTACGGGATTGCTCGCGGCGCGCTCGACCCGCGGCTGGGAACGTTCGACTTCGAGCGACTGGCGCGTGCGCTCGATCCGTCTCGCGACCGGCTGCTCGGGTACGCGGCGTTGGCGACGCTGGCCGACCGCTATCTCGTGCGCGATCCCGAGACGCGGCGCATTCTCGAGCGGCCGCAAGCCCTCTTCATGCGCGTGGCGATGGGCCTGGCGCTCGCCGAAGCTCCGGAGGTGCGCACCGCCTGGGCGCTCCGCTGGTACGACCTCATGAGCAGCCTGCGCTACCTGCCGAGTACGCCGACGCTCTTCAACGCTGGCACGCCGCATCATCAGCTGGCCTCCTGCTATCTCGCCGACGTCGAGGACAGCCTGGAGAGCATCCTCGGTTCGGCGTACGAGTTCGGGATGCTGGCCAAGTACGCCGGCGGAATCGGGACGGCCGTGACGCGTCTCCGGGCGGTCGGGGCGCCGGTACGGGGGATCAACGGCACGAGCGGTGGGCTGATCCCGTTCCTCCATCTCTACGACGCGTTGATCGCCTCGATCAGCCAGGGAGGGCGCCGGCGTGGCACGATGTGCGTCTACCTCGAGCCATGGCATCTCGAGGTGGAGGCGTTCCTCGACCTCCGGCGGAACGCGGGGGATCCCTATCGCCGGACTCACCAGTTGAACACCGCGCTCTGGATCCCGGACGAGTTCCTCGCGCGGGTGGAGGCGGACGAGCCCTGGTATCTCTTCGACCCGGCGGTCGCGCCGGAGCTCCCCGACCTCTTCGGGCGCGCGTTCAGCGAGCGCTACCGCACGCTGTGCGCGCAGGCCGAAGCCGGGCTGGTACCGGCCCGTGCCTGGCGACGGCTGCCGGCTCGACAGCTGTGGCTCGCGATCCTGGCGAGCCTCATGGAGACCGGTCACCCCTGGATCACCTTCAAGGACGCGGGAAACGTGCGCTCGCAGTTGCGCGGCCTGGGGGTGATCCACTCGAGCAACCTGTGCACCGAGATCTTCCTGCCGACCAGCCGCGAAGAGGTGGCGGTCTGCAATCTCGGCAGCGTCAACCTGGCGCGCCACTGTACGTCGGATGGGCAGCTGGACTGGGCGAAGCTCGCCGAGACCGTCCGTACGGCGCTCCGGGCGCTCGACAACGTCATCGACGTGAACCTGTACCCGTCCGAGCGGGCGGCCCGAGCCAACCGACGCAACCGGCCGGTCGGGCTGGGGCTGATGGGGTTCGCCGAAGTCCTGGCCAGGGCAGGCATCTCCTACGCCGATCCGCGGGCCGCTGAGTTCGCCGATCGTCTCGCCGAGTTCCTGAGCTATCACGCGATCGCGGCCAGCTGCGCGCTCGCCGACGAGCGCGGTTCGTTTCCGAATTTCCTGCGGTCACGCTGGGCGGAGGGGGTTCTGCCGCTCGACACCGTGGATGAGCTCGCCGCGGAGCGGGGTATCCCGGTCGAGGTGGATCGCGCGCAGCGGTTGCCGTGGGAAGAGCTCCGCGAGCGGGTACGGCGGGGCATGCGGAACGGGGCCGTGATGGCCATCGCGCCCACCGCGACCATCGCCCTGATCGCGGGGACGACGCCGAGTCTGGATCCGTACTACGCCAATGTCTTCAGCCGGCAGACGCTGTCCGGCAAGTTCCTCGAAGTGAACCCGGTCCTCGTCGAGGAGCTCTGCCGGCGGGGACTGTGGGAACGTCTCCTGCCCGAACTCGTCGCCGCGCGGGGCGATCTGCGCGCCGTCCCCGGATGCCCGCCCGATCTCGTCGAGCGGTTCCCCACGGCGTACCAGGTGCCGCCGGAAGCGTACGTCGAAGTGGCGGCGCGCGTACAGAAGTGGGTCGACATGGGCGTGAGCCGGAACCTCTACCACGCAGCCGATCGGCCGGGCCAACTGAGTGCGGTCTACCTGGCCGCTTGGCGGAAGGGGTTGAAGAGCACCTACTACTGTTTCGTCCGCCCGCGCATGGAAGTCGAACCGGCGACCGTCGCGGTGAACAAGGCGCGGCGGCGACCCCAGTGGGTGCGACGCCTCGAGGAGGAGCTCCGGGGTGCCGAAGGGAACGTCTGCGCTCTCGACGGGACGTGCGAAAGTTGCCAGTGAACGGAGGAGGATCGGCGATGGGACGCAAGCTTCTGGGTGGCGATCCGTTGGCGGCGGTCGAACTCTTCCCGCTCAGTCATCCCTGGGCGTACGCGCACGTCCAGCAGGCGAAGCACAACACCTGGTTTCCGGAGGAGGTGCCCCTGCACGACGACGTACGCGACTGGTACGAACGGATGAGCGACGAGGAGCGACACGCCGTCGAGATGTTCCTCGGCTTCTTCGACCCGATGGAGTCGCTGGTCACCACGAACCTCGTCCTCGGCCTCTACCGAGTGGTGACGGCGCCCGAGGCGCGCCTGTACTTGGCGCGTCAAGCCTGGGAAGAGGCCAACCACGTCATGGCTTTTGAGTACGTGATCAAGACGTTGCCGGTCGACCGGGCGCGCGTCTTCCGCCTGCACCGCGACCACCCGGCGGTAGCTGCCAAGGAAGCTTTCCAGCGGCGACTCACCGAGGCGTGGCTGGCTGCGCCGGAGATCGAGACCGTCGAAGGGCTGCGACGGCTCGTCCGCAACCTGGTCGGCTACTTCGTCGTCCTCGAGGGGATCTTCTTCTACTCGGGTTTCGCGCTGGCGCTCGCCTTCCGCCAGCGGAACCTGATGCGGGGCCTCTGCAGCATCGTGGACTGGGTGCTCAAGGACGAATCGTTGCACCTCTCGTTCGGCATCCATCTCATCACGACGATCCTGGAGGAGCATCCGGAACTCATGACGCCGGCGTTCGGCGAGGAGCTCCGCGCGCTCGTCCTGGAGGCGGTGCACCTCGAGGAGGCGTACAACCGTGCGGTGCTGCCCGAGCCGCTGATCGGCCTGGACGCCGAGGCGCTGAACGGATACGTGCGGTACGTCGCCGACCGGCGTCTGGAGGAACTCGGTCTTCCGGCGGCGTTCGGTCACCCGAATCCGTTGCGCTGGATGGCGACGCAAGTCGATGTCCCGGAGATCGTCAATTTCTTCGAGGCACGGAACGTGCACTACGAAGTCGGTCGTGAACGTACGTGAGGCGCCTGAGAAACGCGGGGCGCGCGACGGTCGCCGGGTAGAGCCGGAGCGATGCGCACGACGGAGACGGGGGAGCGTGCATCGCCCCCCCGTCCGTCGCGCTCCTGGTCGTCAGCTCTTCCAGTTCGGCTTGGGGACGAGCGGCGCGGCGCCAGCGCGGTCGCGCGGCATGATGGCGACGTACTCGAGCTTTCCGTCCGGTTGGCGCTGCCACTGGCCGATCAGCCAGTTCCCGCGGAACACGTTGTTCGTGAGCTTGACCGGGCCCATGATCGTGTCGAAGGTTCCGTTCTTGAGTTCTTCGCCGATCGCCTTGCGGTCGACCTTGCCGACGCGCTCGAGCGCTTGCTGGATGGCCTGGCCCACGATGTAGTAGACGTGGCCGCCCCAGCGGTCGGCTTCCTGCCCCTTGAACGCGGCGAAGCGCTTGTAGAAGTCGACCAGCTGTTGGTTCCGCACGTCGATGCCGCCGAGCCCCATGACCCCTTCCACGTCGTCGCCGTAGGTGCCGTAGAAGAAGTAGTAGTTGGGGCCATTGGCCAGGAACAAGAGCGGCGGGTTGTAGCCGAGCACCTTCATCGGCGGGACGTAGAGCATGGTGTCGTTCGGGTAGGTGATACCGACCACGGCGTCGGGCTCAAGCCGGGAGATCTCCGTCACGATCGACTGCATGTCACTGATTTCCATCGGGTAGCCCTGGTCGAAGACGATCTCGAAACCGGCTTGCTGCAAGGCCGGACGCAGGGGCTTGACGAAGTCGAGCGCGAACTCGGCGTCGACGTAGGGCATGGCGACTCGCTTGCCGATCTTGCCCTGCTCGTTCAGGTACTTGAGCAACCCGACGATGCCGTCGACCGCGTACTGTTCGGGAGCTCCGAGGAAGCTGAAGAAGTACGGGAAACGCTGCGTATCCTCCGGGGTGACCCACGTCGCGACCGCCGGCTGCGGGTAGCCGTTCTGGTGGTAGATCGGTGCCACGGCGTGGTTGATGCCGGTCGAGTACGGTGGGATGAGCAGGTCGACCTTCTCCTGCGTGATGAGGCGCTGCGTCTGGCGGATGCATTCCTCCGGATTGCTCTGGTCGTCCGCCCAGATGATGTCGACCATGTAGCGCCCGTCGCTGAGCTTGATGCCGCCGGCCTCGTTGACCTCCTTCTGCCACAGCTTGTAGCAGGCGACGATCGTCACGTCGGCGCCGGCTGCGAAGATGCCGGAGAGCGAGACCGCGCAGCCGAAGCGAAGCGTCTTGGTGGGCTGGGTCGAGACGACGGTCGGCGACGCGGCCGGCGCAGCCGCCCTGGTCGGCGTGGCTGCCGGCTGCTGGCCGGCTGGCGCTGTCGTCGGAGTAGGTTGCGGAGCCGGTGTCGGTGTCGCCTCGCCGCGCGCGCAGGCGGCCAGGAGTGCGGAGGCGCCGAAGGCTACTGCCGTCACGAGAAAGTGCCGTCGCGAGACTCGCATGACCTCCTCCTCTGCCGATCGACCGGAACGCCGATTCCGAGACACAGAGTGCTCTCCTACCGCTCGCTCACTCGTCTCTTCCGCGACACCTCCCCTCGCCTACGGCTGTATCGACCTCGAGACCACTCATTCGGCAGAGCGAAGGTGTCTGGAGATACTCTGTGCTACTCGCCCGACAGTTTAATGGAAAAGTTTCCGCAGCGCAAGTCGCCGTTCCGCTATCCTGCACGCCGCGGATGCCGCCCGGCTCGTTCAGTCGCTGCCGAGGTAGGCAGCCCGCACCATCGGGTCGTCCCGGAGCTCGGTCGCGCTGGCGGCGTGGACGAGATGGCCGTTGCTCAGCACCGCGCCGCGCTGCGCGACCGAGAGGCTTAGATGCGCGTTCTGCTCGACGAGCAGGACGCCGATCCCTTCCGCCGCGATCTTCGGCAGCACGCGGAGGAGTTGCTTGGCGAGGACCGGCGCCAGACCGAGCGTCGGTTCGTCGAGCAGGAGGAAGCGCGGTGCCGAGAGCAAGGCGCGGGCGACCGCGACCATCCGCTGCTCCCCGCCGCTCATCGTGCCGACGCGCTGGTGGAGCCGCTCCTTGAGCCGCGGGAAGAGCTCGAGCGCGAACGCCAGGAGCTCGCGCTCGCGCGCCCGCGCGCGCCGCGGGAAGGCGCCGAGCGTCAGGTTCTCCTGGACGGTGAGATCGGTGAAGGTGCCGCCGCGCTCCGGTACCAGGACCAGTCCTTGCTCGACGACCTGGTGGGTGAGGCGACGGCGGATCAAGCTGGTGAGGTCGAGCCCGTCGAGGAGGACGTGTCCGTGCGTCGGCCGTACCATCCCCATCGTCGCCTTGAGGAGCGTCGACTTGCCGGCGCCGTTCGCCCCGAGGACGACGACGATCTCGCCGGGGGCGACCTCGAGCGAGACGCCGTGCAGCGCTTCGTGCAGCCCGTAGTGAACGGTCAGCTCGCGGATCTCAAGCATCGTCAGCCTCTCCGAGGTAGACGCGGACGACTTCCGGATCGCGGAGCACCGCTTCGGGCTCGCCTTCGGCGATCTTCTGCCCGAAGCTCATCACGATGCAACGGTCGCAGAGCCGCCGCACCGCCTGCATCAGGTGCTCGATCAGCACGATCGTCATCCCACGGCCGCGCAACGACTCGATCAGCTCCATGCCGATCACCATCTCGGAGGGATTGAGCCCGGCCAACCACTCGTCGAGGAGGAGCAGCTTGGGACGTAGGGCGAGCGCTCGGGCCAGCTCGAGCCGCTTCTGGTCGATGAAGTTGAGCTGGCCGGCCGGTATCGCGAGCATCCCGCCCATGCCGAGCTCCTCGAGGATCTGCACGGCATGGTCGCGCGCCTCCGTCAGCGTGCGCGCATGGCCGCCGAAGAGCGCTGCCGGAATCACGTGGTCCAAGCAGGTGAGCGACGGGTAGACGCGGACCAGCTGGAACGTCCGCGCGATGCCGAGACGGGCGATCTCCTCCGGCGCCTTGGCGGCGATCGGCCGTCCGAGGAACAGGATCTCCCCGCGATCCGGCTCGTAGACGCCGGAGATCACGTTGAGCACCGTCGTCTTGCCGGATCCGTTGGGTCCGATGATGCCGAAGACCTCGCCTTCGCGGATGGAGAAGCTCAGGTCATCGACGGCGACGATTCCACCGAACGCCTTCCGCAAGCCCCTGACCTCGAGCAGCGTGGCGCCGTTCGGTGTCGGGACCGGGGCCGGACCGCTGGTGCCGTCGACACCGGGGCTCGCGTGCCGGGCCGGCGCGGCCGGCGTGACCGGCGCGCTGAGCGTCCCGGTGCTGGGCGCGGTGGCCGGGGCGGGCGCGGCCGGTGCGTGCCGCCGCTGCAGCTTGGGCAGGAAGCCCAGGATCCCGTCCGGGAGGACGAAGACGATCACCATGAAGAGCAAGCCGAGGATCAGCGTGTAGCTCGTCGGGAAGCGGGCGTTGAGCTGATCGAACAGGATGACCAGGGGAATCGCGCCGGCCAGCGGTCCCCAGAACCGTTGCATGCCGCCGAGCAGGGCGATCACCGCCGGCATGAAGGACAGCGTCGGATTGAACGCGATGCTCGGGTCGAGGTACGTCCAGCGCGGTGCCACGATCGCGCCGACCACTGCCATGACCGCCGAGGTGGCCGCCAGCGTGATCACCTTGACTGCTGTCGTCCGGACACCGCTGTGCCGGGCCGCCAGCTCGTCCTCCCCGATCATGAGGAGAGCCAGCCCCCACCGGGAGCGGCTGAGCAGCCAGCTCCCGAAGAGCGTGAGCGCCAGCACGACGAGGAGGCTCCAGTAGATCCGGCGCGCCGAAATGTCGGTCAGAATGTAGACGCCGACCGAACCGCTGACGTTGCGCTGGTACCAGGTCATGAGCTGGCGGATGAGCTCGGCGAGCCCGAAGGTGAAAATCGTGAAGTACATCCCCTGGATGCGCAGCGTCGTCAGTCCCACGAAGACCGCCAGCACAGCGGCGATCAGCGCGGCGAGCGGGTAGAGCAGGAGCATCGGCACCTTCTCGTAGAACAGACCGACCGTGTACGCGCCGACCCCGAAGAACGCGGCGGTCGCCAGGCTGATGTACTTGGTCGGTCCCGCGAACGTACCCCACGCCGTCGCCAGGATCGCGTACATCGCGATCGATACGCCGAGCGCGACGTAGAAGTCGTTGTTCGCGAACGGAACGAGAGCAGCGAGCGCGAGGAGCAGCGGTAGGGCGATCGTCCGTACGAGCGATGCCATCACCGGAGCGCCTTCCCGAGAATTCCAGTCCGCATCGTCAAGACCGCGAGCACGAACAACGCGTAGACCGCCGCGAGCGTCAGGCCCGGGCTCACGTAGCGAGCGACGAACGACTCGGTGACGCCGAGGATCAACCCGGCGAGCAAGGCACCGACCGCGTTTCCGGCGCCGCCCATGATGACGACGACGAGCGCCTTGAGTGTGAAGGCCACGCCCATCGGCACGTTGAAGGTCTGGAACATGCTGATGAGCACCCCACCGGCAGCGCAGATGACACGGCCGAAGGCGAAGGTGAGCCCCGCCCAGCGGCGCACGTCGATCCCGGCGAGCGGCGCGCCGTCGGGGTCAACCGCGATCGCGCGGATCGCCGTGCCGATCCGGGTGCGTACCAGCAGGAGGTAAGCCAGCCCACCGAAGACGAGCGCGAGGACGAAGGCGAGCAAGCGGTTGGCCGGAACGACGCTGCCGAGGATCCGGACCGGTACCAGGAGGTAGGAGTAGGAGAAGAGCTTCCCGCCGAACACGGCGAGCATCGCGCCGGACACCACGAAGGAGAGCCCGAAGGCGAGCAGGATGCTCGAGGCTTCCATCGCGCGCCAGGAGCCGCTGCGCCGTTCCAGCTGGACGAACACGAGATGGTAGACCAGGAGATGGACGAGAAAGCTGAGCGGGGCCACCAGCGCCAGCGAGACGAGCGGGCTCACCTGGTACCGCTGGTAGAGGAGCGTCGCGAAGACCGCCGCGGCGATGAGGAAATCGCCGTACGCCAGGTTCAGGATCCGGGCGACGCCGTACTGCAGCGTCAACCCGAGTGCCAGGAGCGCGTAGACACCGCCGTAGACGAGCCCGGTCACCAGGGCATCGAGTAACGAGGACATTTTCCCTCCGTCGTTTTCGGCCGCTTCGCGTTGTGCCCGTTACCGACTCGGTAGTTCCGATGGAGGTTTAGCTGTCAAGCAGATTGTATCGGGATTCCCCGAGGTACGCAAGACGTCGCCCTGGCTTCCAGCGATCAGCTTTCGTTATGGCTGCGATCGGTTCGTCGCTGGGTCGCCGGAGCGGTTGCGCACCGACGGAGCGGCCGGTCCTGCCGAGGCTGGGGCAGGACCGGCCGAGCGGGCGCGGTGCCCGGGACGTCTACTTCTTCCAGTTCGGCTTGGGCACGACCGGCGAGGCCGCGGCCTTCGCTTTGGGCCACAGCGCGAGGAACTCACCGTTCTGCCACTGGCCGAGCAGCCAGTTGCCGAAGTAGATGTTCCCCTCCAACTTGACGGTGCCGATGATCGTTCGGAACGAGCCGGTCGCGATCTCCCGGATCAGAGCCTGCCGATCGACCTTCCCCACCCGTTCGAGTGCCTGCTGGAGGACTTGCAG
>JANZZC010000033.1 GCA_026419575.1 Thermomicrobium sp.
CGAGAGTTGCCCGAGGTGCGCCGCTCCGCACTCGGGAACTCCCTCCGTCTCCGCCGTCGCCTCGGTCCGCTGCATCGCCGGTCGCTCGAAGGAACCAGCCACCCGTCTCCTCCCACGCGGGCGACGATGGAGAGCATCGTACCACAGCGCGACGGTGGCGCGCCCCTACCGGTCGAGGGCGCCTCTCGCGCGTCTACGCGCCGATGACACCAGCCAGCCCGAGCAGCAGGATCGCCAGAACGACGGACGAGATCACGACGAACACCAGGTCGCGCTCGAGGAGGAAGAGGACGAGCGTGAATGCCACCCGAGCTGTCGGGGTCAAGATGAGCACCAGCAGGCCGAGGCGCATGATGTCGTCCGGTTGTCCGTGGAGGACGCCCTCCAGGATCGCGCTCGGGCTGGTCTTCAGGCTTCCGCTCTGGAGTGCGAGCAGCTCGTGCAGCGTGCGCGGATCGCCCGGCTGCGGACCCCGCACGAAGAACAGGAGCAGGCCGAGCGCACCGATCGCCGCTGCGATGCTCACACCGAGGCGCAAGGTTCGGCTGATCAGGAGATCGATGCGTGCCTGCGCCGGATGGAGGAACGAGGGGGACGTCTCGATCCGTTCGAATCGTTCTCGCATCTCACCACACTCCGAGTCCGCGCAGCAACATCTGCAAAGCGATGACGAGCAGGATCGGTATGAACAGCTGGCGCACTCGCCGGTTCGTCAACCGGAGCAGCAACTGCGCGCCGACGAGCGAGCCGGCCAGAACACCGAGCATGACCGGCGTGGCGATGAGCGGGACGACGTCGCCGCGCCAGAAGTAGATCCCGGCGCTCGCGGCTGCTGTGACGCCGATCATGAAGTTGCTCGTCGCCGTGGAGACCTTCATCGGCATACGCATGCCCCAGTCCATGGCCAGTACCTTGAGCGCACCGGCTCCGAGTCCGAGGAGCGCCGAGGCCAGTCCGGCTACGAACATCATGGCGAATCCGACCGGTACGCGCGTGACCTCGTACGCGACGACTCGCCCGAGGGCGCGATCGGGGTAGGCCCCACCGAGCCGCAGACGGCGAGCCAGCCAGTCGGGGCGCACGTCGGACGGGATTTCCTCGCCGAGACGACGTGCCATCGGGCCGAGCGACAGTAGGAGGAAAGCGGCGAAGAGGAAGTAGAGCGCGCGTCCGGGCAGGAAGGGGACGAGCAGCGCGCCGAGGACGGCGCCGGTGCTCGTCGCGAGCTCCAGGAAGATCCCTGCCCGCACGTTCGTCAGATGGTCGCGGACGTAGGCAGCGGCGGCCCCGCTCGAGGTCGCGATGATCGAGACGATGCTGGCGCCGACGGCAAGGTGAATGTCCAGCCGGAACGCCAGCGTGAGGAGCGGGACGACCAGGATCCCTCCACCAAGACCGATCAGCGAGCCGAGCAGACCGGCCAGAAACGAGAAGAGAAAGAGCCCGAACACGAACGCCTGGATACCGGACACGGCCGACTCCCTTCACCGGGTCGCACGCACCTCCCCCTTTCCGGAGTTCGCGACGGCCGGTGGCGGCAAATCGAACGGCCGAAGGCCCGGTACCTCAGTCCAGCCCGATCGCTGTGCCCGGATAGTAAGGGTACGAACCCCCGTGCAGCGTTCGGTCCGAGTCACAGAGGATGCCTCCCGGACTGGCGAATGGTACATCGGCGAAATCCTCCCGCACGATCTCCAAGCGGTGCCCGCGCCGCTCGAGTTCGGCGATCGCTCGCGGATCGATCCGTGCGCTGACCGCGCTCGGTTGCACGCTGCAGTCGATGCGAGGAGCCGAGATCGCTGCTTGGATCCCGAGACGGTGATCGACGACGTTGCTGACCACTTGGGCGACCGCGTCGATGATCCGTCGCCCGCCCATGGCGCCGAGAACGAGGAACAGACGGTCATCCGAGAAGACGAACGTCGGGGCCATGTTCGCGAGCGGACGCTTGCCCGGCTCGATCGAGTTGGCGTGCCCGGGCTCCGGATCGAACCAGAACATCCCGTTGTTCATGAGGATCCCGGTATCGGGCGCCACGACGCGGGATCCCCACGCCGAAAGCAACGTCTGCGTCAACGCCACGGCGTTCCCCCAGCGGTCGACGACCGAGATGTGGGTCGTCGAGCCGGCACCGTAGTTGGGCAGCGACGGCGCGAAGACGCGCTCGACACCGAGTCGGGACGGAGCTCCCGGCTCGATCCGGGCACGGGCACGCTCGCCGATCTCGCTCGCCCGCTCGCGGGCGTAGGACGGATCGAGCAGTCGCTCGACCGGCACCGGTACGAAGGCGGGGTCGGCCAGGTAGGCGAACCGATCAACGAAGGCTTGCCGGAAGGCCTCGATCAGAACGTGCAGGGCAGGGCCGGTGTTGTGGCCGAGTTCGGCGATCGGAAAGCAGTCCATGATGTGCAGCGACTCGAGGAGCGTCGGTCCCCCGCTCGGTGCCGGAGCTGTCTCCACCCGATGACCGCGGTAAGCACCGCGCAGCGGTTTTCCGATCCGGACGCTGTAATGCGCCAGGTCCTCGAGCGTGAGCAGCGCGCCGAGTCGCTGCAACCCCTCGACGAGCGTGGCGCCCAGTTCGCCGCGGTAGAACGTCTCGGCACCGCCGGCGGCGATGGCTTCGAGCGAGCGGGCGAGCTCCGGTTGCTGGAGGATCGTCGGCTGGAGGCCGCTCTGGACCGGGAGGGGAAGGCCGTCGCGGGTGAAGATCGCTCGCGTCGTCGGATACCGCGCCAGGAGCGCTGCGTCCTGGGCCATCTCGAGACTCGTGTGCCAGCTCACCGGGAAACCCTCGCGGGCGAGCCGTATCGCTGGTTGCAGGAGTTCGGCGAGCGGCCTCGTCCCGTAGCGCGCGAGCGCCGTCGCCAGGCCGGCGACGGCACCGGGCACGGCGATCGCCAGCGGACCGTGCAGGTTGGCGTCGTCCTTCACCGCGCGCCAGCCGAAGCGCGTCGCGCTCCGTTCGGGCAAAAGCTCGTAGAGGTCCGGGCGGGCAGCGAGGGGCGCGCACATCCCGAAGTCGATGGCGACCGTTTCGCGCGACTCCGCGAGGTGGACGAGCATGAGGCCGCCCCCGCCGATCCCGCTCATGAACGGCTCGACGACGCCGAGCGCGAAGGCGGTGGCCACGGCTGCGTCGACCGCATTGCCGCCGTCTTCGAGCACCTCGGCACCGATCTCGGCGGCGAGTTCGTGCTGCGCCACGACCATCCCGCGGGAACCCAGCGCCTCGGTCCGGTCGATGATCCATTCGCTCCGTGCCATCGTCGTCCTCCCGTCGAGCCGTGCCCAGCCTACGCCGGTGACCGGCAGCAGACAAGCGTCCGGTCGACAGTCCGGAACGGTGTGCCGGAACGTGCCGGCGGCGACCGCACCGGACGCAGCACGCCGGGCCGAGCGGGGACGCGGCTTGACATCCGGTACGGCACCGGCTACGCTCCGAACAGGCAGAACATTTGTGCGCCAGGGGAGACGGACATGCGGGGTGGGCGGAACGAGGAAGTGCGGGGATCGGTGATCCAACCACCGCTCTTCGAGCTCGGCAGGGACGGCAAGCTTCGGGGAGCGATCGGATCGCTGCCGGTCCTCACGCAGGACTCGTCGCTCGACGTCGCGCGCTTCTGGTTCCGGCGCTACCTCGAGCAATCCGGACATCCGGTGAACACCGTCAAGTCGTACAGCTACGATCTCGCGGTCTTCGAGTCGGTGGTCGGTCCGAAACCGATCCGAGAGATCGACGAGCGGGACGTGGCTACCTTCTTGGAGCAGAGCCGCGGTCGCTCGACGCGCAAGCGGCGATTGACCACGCTGTCGACGTTCTTCAAGTTCTTGATTGCCCGTGCCAAAGTGCTGGAGCACGATCCGACAGCTGCCTTCTACTCGGATCGTATCCCGCTGAAGACGCCGCAGCCGTTGTTCCCGGAGGAACAGGAACGGTTGCTCGCGGCGGCGGCCGAGGAGGGGCCGCGGACGCACCTGGCGATCTGGCTGATGCTCCGGCTCGGTCTCTCGCGCCACGAGGTGCTCACCCTGCGCGCGTCCCACATCGACTGGAGCGACCCGGATCGTCCGGTGGTCTACGTGTTCGCGGAAGGTCAGAAACGTCGCTTGCGCGAGCGCAAGCTCGCCGGAAATCGGGAACTGACCGAGATCTACCAGCGTCTGGTAGCGGAAGCGGGTACGGTCGATCGTCTGGTTCCGATCCTCCCGCAGTCGCTCAACAAGCTGGTCGAACGTGTTGCGGCAGCCGCGGGTCTCCGGAAGCCAGTCTCGCCGCAGACGCTCCGGCACACTTTCGCCGTCGAGCAAGCGAAGCGGGGGGCGACCGAGGACGAGCTCCTGGAACTGCTCGGTCTGGCCGACGACGTGCGCAACCGGCTCAGCGTGCGTCGGTACATCCAGCTAGCGGCGCCACCGCTCGATCCGCTGACGGGCGCTCGCTCCGATGGCGTCTCCTGACGGATGCTATAGGCGCTCGCGCATGGGCAGCCGGGCGAGCACGACGTCCAGCACGAGGGGGAGCGGCTGCGCCGTATCGACGACGAGCTGCGCCAGTCCGGCGACCGGCTCCATGGTTTCGCCGTAGCGTGCGCGCTGCTCGAGGTAGATCGGCCAGGTGGCCTCGCTCGCCTGTCCCGGCTCGTGGGCACGGTAGCGCAGCCGCTCCGCGACGATGTCCGCCGGACAGCGGCACTCGACGAGCCATGGCTCCGCGCCGTAGCGCCTCGCCGCTGCGACGGCGGCCTCCCGCCAGGCGCGATCGAGGAACGTCGCGTCGAGGACGACCGACCGGCCCTCGGCGAGTGCTATCGCGGCGCGGTCGAGGAGGGTCGTGTAGGTCGCTCGCGTGAACTCCGGCCCATAGATGTCCGCGCCGTAGGGGACGTACTCTCGGCGTTCGGGCGGAACGCCGGCCAGTTCCTTGCGCACCAGATCCGAGGAGTAGAGCGCGCTGCCCAGGCAGCGGGCCAGCCGCCGCGCGAGCGCACTCTTTCCCGTCCCCGAGAGTCCACCGACCAGGACGAGCAGCGGACGCGCCGGTTCGATCAGGTACGAGGTCGCCAGATCGATGTAGCGTTCCGCCTGTACACGGACGGCCAGGTACTCGTCGCTCTCCGGTGCCAGCTCGTCCAAGCGGAAGCAGTTGACCTTGTTGCGGACGTGCGCGCGGTACACGCTGTAGAAGTGCACGAGCAGCGGGAGCTCGGGATCGTCCAGCGCGTCGCTCGCGCGCAAGGTCAACCAGCGCGCGAGGTCGCTCCGGCCGTGGTGATCGAAGTCCATGCTGAGGAAGGCGAGGTCGACCGCGACATCGCCGCAACGCAGGCGCGGGTTGAATTCGATGCAGTCGACGATCTGGAAGCGGGGTGGCGACTCGCTCTCGACAAACACGTGCGCCAGGTGGAGATCGCCGTGGCCCTCGACGATCCGCCCTTCGGCGACGCGACGATGGAAGAGGTCGAGTCGCTCGCGCAGGAATCGCTCGCTGATCGTGCCGATCCAGCGGTGCTGGATCGGGGCGAGCACCGTGCCGATGTAGGGCTCGGTCTGCTCGAGGTTCTCGCGGATGTTGAACCAGATCGCTTCCGGCATTCCCCACTGGTCGATCTCGGAACTCCGCGCCGCTGACCCGTAGAACGCAGCGAGCCGGCTCGCCAGCGCAGCCACCAGCTCGGTGGAGACGGCACCGCGCTGCAAGCGGCGCAAGAGCGTCTGCTCGACGTCGAGTCGACGCATCTTGACCGCGTACTCGACGATCTCGCCGTCGGCCTCGACCCGCAGGTGGGAGCCGCTGCGGACGATCGGCACGACCCCGAGGTAGACCCCGTCGGTCAACCGCTGGTTCAGGACGACTTCGAGTTCGCAGAACGTACGACGACGCTCGAGGGTACTGAAGTCGAGGAACCCGAAGTTCACCGGCTTCTTGACCTTGTACGCATAACCGTCGACGAGGAAGACGAGCGAGATGTGCGTCTCTTCGACGTCGACGCGCTCGACCGGGTACGGGTAGGCCTCCGGTCGGCTGAGTTCGCTCAGTATCCAGGCGCGATGGACACGCGACAGATCGTCCTGTACGCTCATGACGTTCCCTCACCCGTGCGCAACGCTAACGCAAACGCAGCGGACGAGCAACCTGCGAGGGACACCTGACGTATCATCTGGGCGGTGAGCGCAGACGTGGAGGTGGCGGATGCGCAGGCTCGTCGCGTTTCTGCTCGTGGCCGGAGCCTTCGCCGCGGTCTGGCTCCGGGTTCGAGTCGCCCACGCGGCGGAGTTGCTGGCTGGCTCCTCGCCAACGGTCGGCGTCGACCAACGGATCGACGACGACCTCTACGTCGCCGGCAACGCGATCGACATCAGTGGGGAGGTGACGCGGGACGTCTTCGCCGCGGGTTCGATGGTCACGATCGCGGGCCGCGTCGGCGGCGACGTCACGGCTGCCGGGGGACTCCTGCGCGGGAGCGGGCCGATCGTCGGCAGCCTGCGAGCCGCAGGCAGCATGCTCGAGGTGACCGGGCCGGTCGGCTGGGACCTCGTGGCCGTCGGTGTCGGCACGGCGACGGTCGGCCGGACCGCCACGATCGCGCACGACGTCGCGGTACTGGAAGTCGGGACGCTCACGATCGAGGGGACGGTGCGAGGCAGCGTACGGGGAAGCGTCGGGACGCTCGTCGTCGCCGGCCGCGTGTTCGGTGACATCGACGTCGAGGCGGACCGCGTGGAGATCCGCGACGGCGCGCGGATCGACGGAGCGCTCCGCTACCGCTCGCCGCAGCCGGCGACGATCGCGCCGGGCGCGCGGATCGACGGCCGGCGGGAGTACACCCCGACCACGCGTGCCCAGGGCGAGCCCAGGACAGCGCTCGAGCGGGCATTGGACTGGATCATGACGGTCCTCTTGCGTCTTGCTTGGGCGCTGGTCACCGGTACTCTGCTCGTCCTCGCGCTGCCGCGTCAGACCGTGCGGGCGGCCGAGGCGCTCCGCCAGGCGCCGCTCTGGTCGCTGCTGTGGGGTGCGGCGATCCTCGTCCTCGTCCCGCTGCTCGTGCTGGTGCTGGCGCTCACCGTCGTCGGTCTCCCGGCTGCGCTGTTCCTGCTCGGGATCTACGTCGCCGTGCTCTACGTGAGCCAGATTCTCGTCGGTATCGCACTGGTGCGTTCCGTTCCGCTCGTCCCACGGAGCGAGCGACGGCTGCCGCTCTGGCTCACGATGGCGGTCGGGACGACGGTCGTTCTCTGGTTCCGCCTCTTGCCGATCCCCTTCGGCTGGACGCTGTGGTGGAGCCTCGTGATCGGCGCGCTCGCGCTCGGCATGGCCTGGACCGCGGTCAGCGGCTGGGGACTGCGTCCGGCGAGCGCGACGGCCGCAGTTCCGGGAGCGTCGGCTGCCGCGCCGACGCAGCCGGCGTTGAGCGAGTCCGCTCCACGAGCGCAGGTGCCGGATCTGCCCGACCAGGCGAACGAGGAGCGCTGAATGCCGGATCGTATCCTGCTGGAAGGCCTGCAGTTCTACGGCTATCACGGCGTGCATCCGGAGGAGCGTCGGCTCGGGCAACGGTTCGCGGTGGATCTCGAGCTCGAGCTCGACCTCACGGTGGCTGGAACGCGTGATGCCCTGGATCAGACGGTCGACTACGGTGCGCTCGCCCGCACCGTGCGGGAGATCGTCGAGGGAGAACCGCGCCAGCTGCTCGAAGCGGTCGCCGATGCCATCGTGCGAGTGGTCCTGCACAGCTATCCCAACGTCGAAGCGGTGACGGTACGCGTGTGGAAACTCGCGCCACCGATCCGTGGCCTCCCGGTGGGGCGAGCCGGTGTGGAGCTCCGCCGCACGCGGCGAGACCTCGGTGCAACCTGAGGAAGGAGTCGCAGGCGATGACGGGGACAGTGCTCGAAGCGCCACGCGTCGACTACCCGCCATTCGATCGCTGGCCGTGGGGACGTCGAACCTTCGTGATGGGGATCATCAACGTCACGCCGGATTCGTTCAGCGGCGATGGACTCCTCGGTCGCCTCGACGAGGTCGTCCGTCGAGCCCGCGAGATGGTCGAGGCCGGCGCGGACATCCTCGACGTCGGCGGCGAGTCGACGCGACCGGGGCATGTCCCGGTCCCGGCCGAGGAGGAACTGGCGCGTGTCGTACCGGCCATCCGGGCGATCCGCGAGGCGCTGCCGGGCGTGCCGATCTCGATCGACACCAACAAGGCGGTCGTCGCCGAGGCAGCGCTCGCGGCGGGTGCGACGATGATTAACGACGTACGCGGCCTCGTCGGCGATCCCGACATGGCGGCAGTCGCCGCGCGCGCCGGCGTGCCGGTCGTGATCATGCACGACCTCACGATCGAGCGCGCCGAGGATCTGGTCCCGCGTCTGGTGCGCGATCTCGCGCAGCGCATCGACCGGGCGCTCGCTGCCGGTGTCCGCTGGGAACGGATCATCCTCGATCCGGGTTTCGGGTTCGGGAAGGAACCGCCGCTGAATCTCCTCATGCTGCGCCGACTGCGGGACCTCACCGTCCTCGGTCGCCCGCTGCTCGTCGGGACGTCGCGCAAGCGGACGATCGGCTACATACTGGGAACACCGCCCGAGGACCGGTTGGAGGGGACCGCAGCGACGGTCGCGATCGCGATCGCCAACGGTGCGGATATCGTCCGCGTACACGACGTCAAGCAGATGGTCCGGGTCGTGCGGATGAGCGACGCGATCGTGCGGGGGACGTGGTGATCGCGTACATCGGCCTCGGGAGCAACCTGGGGGATCGCAAGAGCACGCTGCGTCGGGCGGTGCGACAGCTCGCCAGCTGCGGCCGGATCGTTGCGGTCTCGTCCTTGTACGAGACGGAACCGGTCGGTTTTCGCGAACAGCCCTGGTTCCTGAATGCGGTCGTCGCGCTCGAGACCGACCTCGACCCACAGCGTCTCCTCCAGGTGCTGTTGGCACTGGAGCGGGACGCTGGTCGCGAACGGACGTTCCGGAACGCTCCGCGGACCCTCGACCTCGACCTCCTGCTCTACGACGCGTCGATCGTGGATTCGGACGAACTCGCGGTCCCGCACCCCCGCTTGCACGAACGTGCCTTCGTCCTGGTTCCGCTCGCGGAGATTGCGCCGGACGTCGTCCACCCACGCCTCGGCGTTCCCGTGCGCGTCTTGCTCGATCGTCTCGGAACGGCGACCGAGGTTCGGCTGGTCGCCGGTCCTGCGTGGGTCGACGAGGAGCGGGGCGATGCCGAGCGAAGCTGATGCCCCTTCGATCCTGGCCGTCGATATCGGTAGCTCCTCCGCTCGGGCAGCGCTCTTCGACGAGAGCGGGCGTCTCGTCGAGGGGACGCTCCGGCGCGTTCGCTACCGGCTGGAGACCGGACCCGACGGGCGAGCGGAGCTCGATCCGCACCGGTTGGTTGAAAGCATCGACGGTCTCCTCGACGCGGTGCACGAGTACGCGTCCAGTCCGGTCCGGGCGGTCGGGATCAGCTGTTTCTGGCACAGCCTGGTCGGTCTGGACGCGAGCGGACGACCCGTCACGGCGGTCTCGATGTGGGCCGACACGCGGGCACGTTGGACGGCGCAGCGGCTGCGGGAGCGCCTCGAGCCGCAGGCGCATCATCGGCGGACGGGAGCGTACCTCCATCCCAGCTATCCGGTCGCGCGTTACGCCTGGGCGGTAGCGGCGTACCCGGAGCTGCGCTCGCGGGTCGCGCGCTGGTGCGCGTTCCCCGACGTGTTGTTCCTGCGCTGGACCGGCGAGTACCGGACCTCGGTCTCGATGGCTTCCGGGAGCGGGTTCTTCGACACCTGGCAGGTACGCTGGGACGAGGAGACCTGCCGAGCGATCGGCCTCGACCCGGGCATGCTTCCCGAGCTCGGCGACGAGGGGATGCGACTCGCGCGGGCGTTCGCGGAACGCTGGCCGCGGTTCGCCCGCGCGGTCTGGTATCCGGCCTGGGGCGACGGTGCCTGCAGCAACGTCGGGAGCGGCGCGGTCGGGGACGATCGGGCGACCGTCATGATCGGGACGTCGTCGGCGATCCGCACACTCTGGAGAGGCGAGCCGATCGCCGTACCGTGGGGATGCTGGCTCTACCGGCTCGACCGGGACTTCGTGCTCGCTGGCGGCGCGCTCAGCGAGGGCGGTGACTTGATCGATTGGATCCGCCAGCGCTTCGTCCTACCCCCGGAGCCGGAACTCTGGACAGCCGTGCAGCGGATCGCACCGGGGGCGAGCGGTGTCCTGTGGGTTCCGACGATCGCCGGAGAACGCAGCCCCGGGTGGCCGGTCGATGCGACGGCGACGCTCGCTGGCCTGCGACTCAGCCACGACGGCGTCGCGATCCTGCGCGCGGCGCTCGAAGCGGTCGCTTGCCGGATCGCCGACGTGGTCGAGTCGCTCCTGCAGGTGCGCCCGGGAATCGAGGTGTTCGTCGGTAGCGGGAACGGCTTGCTCGGTGTGCCCGGCTGGGCGCGGATCATCGCCGATGCGATCGGGCAACCGCTCGTTCTGGTTCCCGAGCCAGAAGCCTCGCTGCGCGGCGCCGCGCTCGTCGCAGCGGCGCGAGCGAGCGGCCGGGCACTGGAGGAAGTGGCGCGAACCGACGTTACCGAGTGGTCCCATGTGCTGCCCGACGAGCGTGCGACAGCCCGCTATGCGCGACTCCGGGAGCGGATCAGGATTCTCTCAGCGGCAGTGGCGAGTTCCGTCGATGCATCGTGGGAGGAGTGACGGCACGATGAGGCGAGAGGGCTGGGTCGTCGCGGTCTGCGCGAGTCCGCACGGTGGCGTCCCGAAGTATCGACGACTCGAGATCGAGGTGGGACCGGACGGAGTGGTCGGTGACTATCACGCCGGGCCCGTCAACCGACACAAGAAGCGGGGCGAGCCGGAGCCGAATACCCGGCAAGTGACGGTCGTCGCGCAGGAGGTTCTGGACGACGTGAACGCGGAACTCGGGATCCAGCTCGAGCCCGGATTTCTCGGCGAGAACCTGACCGTCGAGGGGCTGGGCGACCTCAGCGATCTCGAGCCGGGTGATCTCCTGATCGTAGGGCCGGTGGTGCTCGAGATCACCGCCCAGAACAAGCCGTGCAGCACCGTCGCGGTCTATCATCCGCAGATCGTCAAGGCCCTGCACGGCCGTCGTGGCGTCTGCGCGATCGTTCGCCAGCCCGGGACGGTGCGGCCGGGGGATTGCGTCAGGGTAGAGCGACGCGGCGATTAGCCGTTCGCTGCCTGCGACCCGACGTCCTGCCAGGACAAGCGCTCGCCGGCTTCCCGCAGGGCACGCACCTTGCGCCGCTGCGCGCGGTCGAGCTTCATGAGGAGGTGCAGGAGCTGCTCCTGCTCCTCGAACGTCAGACCGGCGAACTGCTGGATGTGGAGCTGCTCCTGTTTGGGCAGCAGCCGCTCGCAGTATTCCTGCCCCTTCTCGGTCAGGTAGAGACGCTTGGCGCGCCCCTCGGGGACGCGTTTGATGAGATCCATCCGTTCCATCCGCTGCAGGAGCTGGGTGACGTTCCCGGGCGTCACCAGCATGCGCTCGGCCAGCTCCTGCTGGGTGATGCCTGGGCATTTGCCGATGTGGAAGATGACGTCGAGCTGCGCGAAGGTGAGCCCGTGCGCGTAGGCGTGCGCTGCCGACTCCCGCTCGGTCCGATAAGCGATGCGCATGAGATAGATCCAGGCACGCACCGCCGGATGCCGCGTCCGCGTCGGGATCGGTGAGCAAGGGTTCTGTTTCTTCTCCATCTCCTCTATCCCACTTGTCAGAACCGTGAAGTCACTCCTGAAGTCATTCTAGCGTGTGTCGTCGATCGGTGGAAGTCTCCCTGCCACTCCGCCAGCGAGCGTGCTGTGCACGCTGCACAGACGTCGCATCTCCGCGCCGCGAGGATTGTACGCGAGTTCGTCGCACCGCGCAGCCGACCAGCGGTGCTCCGGTCAGAGGGCGGACCCAGGGTACGGCGTCGCGGAGCGGCTCACCGGTGCCGAGCGCCGGCGGGCGGACGCGCCCGCGCTCGACGGTTCGGCCGAAGCATGGCGGAGTACACTCGGTGGGTACGGAGTCGCGGAGGTGCGGAATGACGTCGGAACTCGTCCTCGCCGGTATCCACCATGTGACTGCGGTCACCGCGCGGGCCGCCGAGAACGTGCGCTTCTACACGCAGGTTCTGGGGCTCCGGCTCGTGAAGAAGACGGTGAATCAGGACGACGTGTCGGCCTATCACTTGTTCTACGCGGACGTGGTCGGGAGTCCTGGGACGGAAGTGACCTTCTTCGACTGGCCCCACCTGCCGCCGCACCGGCCGGGGCACGGCGAGGTCGCCCGGATCGCCCTGCGCGTGGGTGGCCGCGAAGCGTTGGACTGGTGGGCGGAACGGCTGCAGGGGTACGGGGTACTGCAGGTGGAACTCGGTCGGTATGTGGATCGAGACGCGTTGTACTTCACCGATTTCGAAGGGCAGCGGCTCGCGCTCGTCGACGACGGTGGTGTCCCCGGCGGACTGCCGTGGGACCGCTCGCCCGTTCCGGCGCCGTACCAGATCAAGGGGCTTTTCGCGGTGACGCTCGTCGTCCGGTCGCTCGAGCCGACGGCACGCGTGCTCACCGACGTGCTCGGTTTCCGGCTCGCGGCGGAAGCGCTCACGCCGCAGCGGACGACTCTCTTCGTGACCGGCGCGGGCGGTCCGGGTTCCCTTGTCGTCGTCGAGGAGCGTCCCGATCTGCCGCGGGCACAACTAGGTGCCGGTGGCGTCCATCATGTGGCCTTCCGTGTACCGGACGACGAGACGCACCGTGCCTGGCGCGAGCGGATCGCCCAGGCCGGTATCCCGGTGACGCCGCCGATCGATCGGTTCTACTTCCGTTCGCTGTATTTCCGCGAGCTGGGAGGGGTGCTCTACGAGCTCGCGACCGATGGACCGGGCTTCGCGGTGGACGAGGAGATCGAGCACCTGGGCGAGAAGCTGTCGCTCCCGCCGTTCCTCGAACCGCGACGGGCGGAGATCGAGGCCAACCTCCGGCCGCTCGAACCGGTCACGCGCTGAACCTGTCGTCGATGCCGCGTACAGGAGACGACGCGAGCGCCGGGAACTCCCGGCGCTCGCGCGTGCGGCACGAGTTCAGCGCTTGAGCCCTTCGCGGTACCGCTGCGCCACAGCGTCCCAGTTGACGACGTTCCACCAGTTGGCGATGTATTCGGGGCGACGATTCTGGTACTTGAGGTAATAGGCGTGTTCCCAGACGTCGAGCCCCATCACCGGGTACAGGTTGTCCATGTACGGGTTATCCTGGTTGGGGCGCGTGACGATCTGGAGCTTTCCGTCCTGATCAAGGACCAGCCAGGCCCAGCCGGATCCGAAGCCCCCGGCAGCTGCCGCCGAGAGCTGCTCCTTGAACTGCTGGAAGCTCCCGAACGTTTCGGCGATGGCTCGGGCGAGGTCTCCGGTGGGTTCGCCGCCAGCGTTGGGCCCCATGA
>JANZZC010000058.1 GCA_026419575.1 Thermomicrobium sp.
CGGCTGCGAGGTCGCGGCGAGCGCACGGACGCTCGGTAAGCAGGTCGCGCTGGTCGAGACGCTGCCGGTGCTCCTGGGACGGGCGCTCGGGGAGGAACTCGGCCGCGCCATCACGCGGGTGCACGAGCGGAAGGGTGTGGCGCTCCATCTGGGGCGGCGGGTGACGGGGATCGAGGGGCGGGAGCGTGCGGAGCGGGTCGTGCTCGACGACGGGACGACGCTGCCATGCGATCTCGTCGTGGTCGGCATCGGCGTTCGGCCGGCGTTGCCGGAGATCGTCGGCGAGCTCCGGATCGACGACGGCGTGGTCGTCGACGCGACCTGCGCGGCGAGCGTGCCCGGCGTGTGGGCGGCGGGTGACGTCGCTCGCTGGTGGCACCCGACGATCGAGCGGTACATCCGCGTGGAACACTTCGACAACGCGCTGGCGCAGGGCGAGGCGGTCGCAAAAGCGGTCGCTGGCAAGCCCGAGCCGTACGCGCCGGTCCCCTCGTTCTGGTCGGACCAGTACGACCTCACCATCCAACAGTACGGGTACCCGGTCGAGTGGGACGAGGTCGTCGTCCGCGGCGATCTCGACGAGCCGGCGTTCACCGCGTTCTACCTCAGGGAAGGCCGGATCTACGGAGCGGTCGTGGTGCGGCGGCCGCGCGAGCTGCGTCCGGCCCGTCGCTTGGTGGAAGCGTGCGCGCAGGTCGACCGGGCGCTCTTGGCCGACCCGAACATCGACCTGCGCACGCTGTTCTCGTGAAGGCGCTCCGTGCTTCAGCGCTCAACGGGGAGTCCGGCGCGGGTCCAGGCGATCATACCGCCGGCGAGATTGACCACTCGGCGGAAACCGGCGCGCTGGAGATAGAGCGTCGCTTGGGCCGAGCGGTTCCCGCTCCGGCAGACGAGCACGATCTCGCGTTCCGGATCGAGTTCCGCGACTCGAAGCGGCAGCTCGTCGAGCGGGATGAGGCGTGCACCGGGAATGTGCCCGGTCTTCCACTCGTGCGGTTCGCGGACGTCGATGACGAGCGCACCGGTCCGTTGCCGGGCCTGCGCTTCGGTCGGCGTCACTTCTGGGATGTTCTGGAGGCCGAACAGGCGAGCGAACATCCGAAACCCCTTTCTCTCTCGCGACCAATCGAGTAGGAGGGATCGCCCCGTGGCGGTGCGACGGTCGTCGCTCCGCCACGGGGCAGCCTCGGTCGAGCGTCTCACGACACGGAAACCGCTGCGGCGCGAGCTACCGGGTAACCCGCTGCGCGCCAGGCGTCCATCCCACCCTCGACCGACCACAGGTGGTCGAAGCCGTGGCCCTCGAGCAAGCTGGCGGCGAGCACGCTCCGCGTGCCGGAGCCGCAGACGAGCGCGATCGGCCGCGCGGGATCGAGCTGGGCGAGTTCCCGAGGCAGGCGATAGAACGGGATGTGCAGCGCGCGTTCGATGTGCCCCTCGATCCATTCGGAGCGCTCGCGGACGTCGATCAACAGGAGTTCCGGCCGCTCCTCGAGCCGGCGCGCCAAGTCGTGGACGGTGAGGAGCGGGAGCGTCCGGTAGGGGTAGCCGGCGCGCTCCCACGCCGGCATACCGCCGACCAGATACCCGATGACCTGGTCGTAGCCGATCACCGCGAGCATCCGGGCAGCCCGACGAGCATCCTCGTCGCGCTCGACGACGAGGACGAGCGGGCGATCGGGCGGGACGACGAGCCCGACCCGGTTCTGGAACTGGCCGCCGTCGAGCGCGACCGAGACGGCACCGGGGATGTGGCTCGCCGCGAATGCTGCCGGAGACCGGACGTCGAGGACGACGGCGCCGTTCTCGAGCGCCTCGCGCAGGCGCTGCGGCACGAGCGGTGTCGCGCTCCCGATGCGCGGCACCTCGGCGCTGCGGTTCAACTCGACGATCCGCGCCAAGTTGGGTGGACGCTCGGGGAGGTTCTCGTTCATGTACCGGACGAAGGTGGCCCGGTCGAGGATCTGGAGTGCCGGATTGTTGCGGGCTTCGAACCCGATCGTCGTTCCGGTCATACGGTTGTCGACCCGTCCGCAGAGCGAGCCCGCCACGTGTCCCGGGAAGACGAGCGTACCGGGCGGGAGGCGGAGCAGCCGCTGGTGCAGCGAATCGAAGAGCGCGGCGGCACCTTCGAACCCGTCGACGGCGAGGTCAGGACGGGCGACGTCACCGACGAAGAGGGTGTCCCCGGTCAGTACCAACCATGGCTCGTTACTGCGGGAGCGATCGATCACGGCGAGCACGATGTGCTCGGGGCGATGGCCGGGCGTGTGGATGGCGCGGAGCACGACTTCGCCGAGTTCGAGCTCGTCCCCGTCGCGGAGCGGGAGATGCGGATAGGCCACACCGGCCAGCGCCGAGACGGCGATCGTGGCACCGGTGGCCTCGGCGAGCTGGTGGTGCCCGGAGACATGGTCAGCGTGGTTGTGGGTCTCGATGACGTACCGGAGCTGGAGTCCCTCGCGTTCGAGAAGATCGAGGATCTCTTCGACCATGTCGATGCGCGGGTCGACGACCGCGGCGAGGCCGGTCCGCGTCGAGCCGACGACGTAGGCAGCGCAGCCGATGTCGGTGCGTAGGATCTGTTGGAAGAACATCGCGTTCCCTCCTCAGGACGCTTCGAGCGCCTGGAGCGCGCGTTGCAGGCGCGCGCGTGCTTCCGCAGCGAGTTCGTCGAGAGCCGGGTTGCCGACGATGCCAAGCATGGCTTTGGGATCAGCGATCTCGACGCGTGTCTTGCCGTCGACCTCACGGACGACGACGTTGCAGGGGAGCAAGAGGCCGACTTCGCGTTCGGTCTCGAGCGCGCGATGCGCGAGCGGCGGGTTGCACGCCCCGAGGATGACGTACCGCTCCATGTCGAGGCCGAGCTTCTGCTTGAGCGTCTCCTTGACGTTGATGGACGTCAGGACGCCGAAGCCTTCCTGCTTGAGGGCATCCTGGACACGGGCGAGCACCTCGTCGAACGGTCGGTCGAGGTCGACGCCGAATCCGTAGCGTCCGGTGAACATCTGGGCACCTCCTTCGATCCAGCGAACACTTTCGACCACGGCGAGCCGACGGCTCGCGTCACCAGCGAATCGCTCAGCCGCCGCCGGTGGAACAAGCGGAGCTGGTCGCCCCACCGTCGCTCGTGCGGGCGGCGAAGGCGGAGAGCAAGCGCTCGGTCTCCTCCGCACCGCAGTTCGGGCAGACGATCGGTGCGGTCCCTTGCGAGAGTCGGACGAGCTTCTCGAAGCGGTAGCCGCAGCGCTGGCAACGGTACTCGTAGATGGGCACGCTTTCACCCCCGTTCCCCGAGCAAGACGGATTCAGCCAACTCTCCCTGCCGGAGCAGCTGGTCGAGCAGGAGTTCGCGGGTCAGGTGACAGGCGTCGAGGATGCGGCGATCGGTGAGGGAGTAGTGCATTTCGGTGCCGACGCGCTGCGCGTGGACGAGACCGCGCTGCCGCAACACCGCGAGATGCTGGCTGATCTTGGCCTGGCGCTGTCCGGTCGCCTGCGCTAGCTCCTTGACAGCCTTGGGACCCTCACCCAGCAGTTCGATGAGCTCGATACGGGTCGGATCGGCGAGCACCTGACAGAGCATCGCCTGCAGTCGGTAGAGCTCGCGTCGGCGCTCCTGTTCGTCGAGGTGCACGGGTCGCCTCCTTCTCTTCGTGCACTCTATTCGAATACGCGAATATTCTAACGGAAGCGAACGCCGGGCGCAAGAGGCGAGGGCGGGGCAGGGATGCCGCGGGGCGCTTCTGCGGCTGCCGGCAGGGGCGGCGCTGAGAGCGGACGATCGAGCGTCTCGTCCGGTCGCGACCGGGGCGCTCGCTCGCCGGCAGAGCGGGGGCCGCCCGGTCGTTCGAGGCTGGCACGGACGAGGGCGCCGGGACACCGGCGGTGACGCCTCGTGTCGGCCGGGGAGTGACGGGCGTCGCGCCGGTGAGCGTCAGCTCCTGACGCGCTGCTTCTCCGGGTCGACGAACGGCGTCGGCACGACACGGGCGCGGCGCAACCCGGTGCTGGTCGCGACGGAGAACTCGCTGTCGGGAGCGGCCAGTGCCGCGGGAATCCGGGCGAAACCGATGACTCGCTGCAGTGCCGGCGAGAAGCAGGCCGACGTCACGCGACCGATCGGGCCGGAACCGTCGGAGCGGTACGCCGGCAGCGGCTTGACGAGCAGTCCACCCCAGAGTTCGGGCGGAACCGCTCCCTCGACGACGATGCCGACGACCTTGAAGTGCGGACCCTCGTGCGCGATCCGCTCGAGCGCTTCTCGGCCGACGAAGCTGGACTTGCGGAAATTGACCATCCATTCGTAGCCGGTCAGCTCCAGCGGCGTCGTTTCGAGGGTCATGTCGACGCCGTAGGAGTAGATGCCGGCTTCGATGCGGCGGATCTGACTGGGGGCGGCGACGCGGATGCCGAAGGGCTGGCCGGCTTCCAGCACCGCGTCCCAGAAGGCGGGGCCAGTGCGGGAACCTGCCAACGACATCAGTTCGTAGCCGAGTTCCCCGGAGAACCCGGTGCGGGTGACGACGACGTCGAACGGACCGACCGACGCGCGGGCGAAGCGGTAGTAGGGGAGGTCGGCGACATCCGAACCGACGAGGGCGCGGATCACGTCGCGCGCCCGGGGGCCGCGCACCTGGAGCGGCGCCGTATCGACGTGTCGAATGGTGACGCGAGCGCCGAGCCCGGCGGCCAAGGCACGCAGCCACAGCAGGAGGTCGCTGTCGGAGGGCATGAGCCAGAAGCGCTGCTCTTCGAGACGGACGACCACCGGATCGTTGACGATGCCGCCGTCCCGATCGGTCACGAAGACGTAGCGGCACTCGCCCGGCGGACAACGGGTAAGGTCGCGCGTGACGGCGCGATCGAGGAGAGCGAGCGCGTCGGGCCCGCTGACCTCGATCGGGGTTTCCGTTCCGATGTCCCAGAGGACGACACCTTCGACGAGCGCGCGGTACTCGTCGAGCGGATCGGTGTAGAGGGCGGGCAGGAGACGTCGATGGAAGACGGCGTAGGCCCGCGGCCGGTGACGGTTCGAGGCGGGGAAGTAGATGGAGGTGCCGGTGCGGAGCGAGCGGAGGACTGGTAGCGTGGGGAGGTTCTCGTTCATCGTACTCTCCCGGTGTCCGAGGTCCTGGAGACGACTCTCGATCCCTGGTATGCCACTGTCGCGGCGCGGTGACCAGCGGGCGGTCGCGACGACGCGGCACCCTGGGACTCGTCGCCACGGACGGCGGAGCGTCGAACGCGCTGGGGCGCTGTCGGCGAAGCCGCCGACTCGCCGATAGGGAGGGTAGCGCGGTCAGACTTCAACGGCGTTGCAGTCGACAACGGCGCGGTCGGCGCCGCGGTGGTCGGGGGTGCGGGCCAGCTCGCCGCCGGATGCCGGTGGGCCGGCGGGGCGATCCCACGGGTGGGACTACGGTGGAAGTCACCTCTGCGAGGCGCAGTCCGAGGCCCGTACCGGACAGATCCCGAGTTCGGCAGGTCGAGCGCAGCTGGCGGTACGAGGGATCCGGACGGAGCGCTTTCTGGTCCGGTGCGTGCCGCGTCGGTCACGCGTCGCCCAGAGTCGCCGAGGGCGCCAGCGCCAGTCGACGAGAATGGCGTGGCACAGCCTGCCCGCCGAGTCGCCGGACACGGGCGACGCTCGACCGGCCGGTACCGATCGGTCCGTTCCCGGACGACACCGGAGACTCCCGCGGAGCCCCGACGAGAGATCGAACGGTGCAATCCCCTGTCGGGACCGGGCACGGCTGGCCTGACCGGCGCTCCGGGGCCGGTGACGCGGTACCGACCGCCGCACCTCCGGTGCGGACGGACGAGGCAGCGCTTCGCCCCTGCGGAGGGACCGGGTGGCACGAGGGGTGGAGGAGCAGGCGGTGCCTGACCCGACCGGGTCGGCGCTTCGACGCACCGGTGCCGCACCTCGCGGCGCGGACGGGCGACGCACGCGGTATTCCTCGTCGGGATGCGGGCGGGGTACGTGTCGCGCCGGGAGGGTGACGGGGACCGCGGGTTCCGCCCGAACGGTGGGACGGGTTCCGGAAGCAGTGGCAGTTGCCGCGACGGCCCGAGTGGGCTCCCGCTCGCCGGCCGGTGGCGCACGGGTCGCTGGGGCGGGGCGTGGCGGGCTTCGGGCGGCCGAGATGCGTTCGGCGGGTGTCCGGCCCCGCTCGACGCACCGTCCTCGGTTCCCACGCTATGCCGAAAGAGGGCGTGGCGGGACGGACGGTGGGTGCGTGGCTGGGCAAGGTCCGTCCAGGGGAGCCAGGGGCGGGGTCCCCTGGAGTGCTGTTCGGGCGACGCGGGGTGGCGAGGATCGCGCGACCTCCCGCGCGACTGTTCCGACCGTGTCCGTCGTGCGTCGAGACCGTACGGCGTCGATGGGCGGACAGCGGTCCTTGACAACGGCCAGTTCCTGTGGTAGCGATGACAGTGAGGCGATCGGGAGAGCTTTCCTGTCAGCGGCGCGTCGCCCCATGAGAGCGGATACGTTTCGAGTGGACGAGTTGCGCAGACCCGCATTCCGTCTCGCCCCGTGCCCCACGATGAACGGGGTCTTCGCGTTCTGGCCGCGTATCTACGAGTGTTCCCGCTGAACCCGTCCCGAGCGACAGGGCGGTGCCGACCGAGAAGTCGGCGGTTCGGTCGTCCCTCCGCTTTCGCGACCGGTCGCGCACCGTTCCGGTGAGCAGTCGCCATCTCGACAGGATGCGTGGCGGTGCGATCGGTGATCGAGAGGAGGAAGGGCAGTGGCGCAGCCGCGCAATCAGGATCGTCGGTATCTCGCGTTCGTGATCGGTGCCTCGACCGTCGGGTCGGCGATCGAATGGTACGACTTCTACATCTTCGGAAGCCTGGCTTCCATCCTGGCGACCCATTTCTTCGCGAAAGGGGATCCGGTCGCGAGCCTCCTCAACACAATCGCGATCTTCACGATCGGGTTCCTGTTCCGGCCGCTGGGGGCGATCGTCTTCGGTTGGTACGGCGACAAGATCGGACGCAAGCGTGTGTTCTTGCTCACGCTCCTCGGCATGGGGCTCGGCACGGCGTTGATCGGTGCGCTCCCGACCTACGCGACGATCGGCGTCGCAGCGCCGATCCTGGTCTTCCTGCTCCGCGTCGTGCAGGGGCTGAGCGTCGGCGGGGAGTGGGGCGGTGCGCTGACCTACGTGGCCGAGCACGCGCCCGACGGCAAGCGAGGGTTGTACACCGGGCTCCTGAGCCCGGCGGCGATCTACGGGCTGATCATCAGTTTCTTCGTCGTGCTCGGGACGCGCACGGCGCTCGGCGAGGATGCGTTCCGCGCCTGGGGGTGGCGCATTCCCTTCCTTCTGTCGCTGGTACTCGTCCTGATCTCGCTGTACGTCCGGCTCCGGCTGCAGGAGACACCGATGTTCACTGAGCTCAAGGCGAAGCGAGCGGTGGTGCGGAACCCGCTCAAGGTCACGTTCAGCGGCGAGAACCTGCGGCGGGTGCTCATCGCGGCGGCGGTCTCCTTCGGTCAGGCGGTCGCGTGGTACACGGCGATCTTCTGGGCGCTCTTCTTCCTGCAGACCGCGCAGAAGCTCGACCTGGTGACGACCTACGAGATCCTCTTGCCGGGCCTCATCGTGGCGCCGGTCCTCCATGTCCTCATGGGGTGGCTGTCCGATCGGATCGGACGGAAGCCGATCGTGCTCAGCGGCTTCGTCCTGGCGATCGTCGGCTTCTACCCGCTGTACACGCTGCTCGGGCGCTTCGCGCAGAAGGACAACCTGCAGTATTGGCCGGCGGTGTTCACCGTGATGGCGATGATGGTCATCGCGGCGATGGTGTGGGGGCCGCTCCCGGCGCTGCTCGCCGAGTATTTCCCGACGCAGGTGCGCTACACCTCGCTCGGCGTGGTGCAGAACGCGGCGAACGGCTGGGGCGGCGGGCTCGTGCCGTACGTGACGACGTGGGTGCAGACGGCGACCGGGAACCTGATGTGGGCGCTGATCTATCCGATCGCCTTGCCGTTGCTCGGCCTGGTCGTCGGAGTGCTGTTCCTGCCGGAGACGTCCCGTCAGCGGCTGTGGGAGCAGTCGGGAGCAGCGATGGCGACCGGGAACGGAGAATAATTGCGGCACGGTACCGCGCGTCGGTGTACGGGCATGGTGCGCGACACGCATTGGGGTCGCGCACCGTGCGAGTCGGGTGACGCACACGGAGGGGAAAGCGATGCGGATCGAGACGAAGCCCCTGTTCCAACGACTCTGGTCGCGGCCACAGTGGGAAGGCCTGCCGCCGTACCGCTCGCTCCTGACGCCGCTCATGCTGCTCGAGCGGACGTTGCACGTCTTCCCCGACAAGGTCGGTGTCGTCGACGGCGATCGCCGCTTAACGTACCAGGAGTTCGGTGCCCGAGTCTACCGGCTGGCAAGCGCGCTGCGCGGTCGCGGTCTCGCGGTGGGGGATCGCGTCGCGGTGCTCTGCCGGAACAGCCTGGAGGCGCTGGAGGCGCACTTCGCCGTGCCGCAGATGGGCGGGATCCTCGTCCCGATCAACGTGCGGCTTTCCAGCGAAGAGATCCGCTACATCCTCGAGCACTCGGGAGCGCGCGCGCTGATCCTGGACGGGGCGCTCGCTGGACTGGTCGAGCCGATCCGGGCGACTCTGCCGGAGCTCCGGCTGGTCGTGTGGGTGGACATCGATTCGCGGCACGGGGATCCGGCACCGGGTCGCCCGGCCTTCGCGGACGTGGAGTACGAGGCGCTCCTGGCGGAAGGCTCGCCGGAGCCCTCGGTCTACCCGCTCGAGGACGAGGAGGCGGTGCTCAGCATCAACTACACGAGCGGGACGACCGGGCGGCCGAAGGGCGTCATGGTGACGCATCGCGGGGCCTATCTCAACGCGCTGGGCGAGATCATCGAGGCGCGTCTGGTGCCGGAGAGCGCGTACCTGTGGACGCTCCCGATGTTCCACTGCAACGGTTGGTACTTCCCGTACGCGGTGACCGGGATCGGGGCGCGGCACGTGATCCTGCCCAAGGTAGATCCGACGCGGATCTACCAGCTGATCGAGACGGAGGGGGTCACGCACTTCTGCGGAGCGCCGACCGTGCTGATCATGCTCCTGCAGGGGCGACCGAGCCCGGACTATCGCTTCCCGCGACCGCTGACCGTGCTGACAGCGGCGGCGCCGCCCGCTCCGGCGACGATCGCGCAGATGGAAGCGATGGGAGCGCGGATCGTGCACGTGTACGGCCTGACCGAGACGTACGGGCCGCACACGGTGTGCGAGTGGCACGAGGAATGGGACGCGCTGCCGCTCGAAGAGCGGGCACGGCTGAAGGCACGACAGGGCGTCGGATACATCCATGCCCCGGAGCTCCGGGTGGTCGACGAACAGATGCAGGACGTCCCGGCTGACGGCCAGAC
>JANZZC010000062.1 GCA_026419575.1 Thermomicrobium sp.
CAGCTGGAGACGTTGCTCGCCCAGTCGCTCGCTGGGATCGCCCGTGACCTGGCGACGCTCCCGCAGCGGATCCTGGCGACCTCGCTCGACGTCGTCGCGGTACTGGCGCTGAGCAGCATGCTGCTCTCCCAGCGGCGCCGCCTCTTCGCTGGGCTCCTCGTCCTCAGTCCGCCGCGGTACCGACGCGTCGTCCGCGCGGTGGTGCGGGAGCTCTGGCGACGGCTCGGTTCGTACGTCGGTGCCAAGTTGACAGTGATGGCGATCGTCGGCGGTGCGACCGCGCTGATCCTCTGGCCGCTCGGCGTCCCGTCGCCGTTGCTGCTCGGCATGGTCGTGGCGCTGGGCGAACTCGTCCCCCGGATCGGGCCGTGGCTCGCGCGGCTCCCGCTCTTCGCGCTCGCGGCGCTGACCGGCTGGGTACCGCTCGCGGTCACGGTCGCGAGTTCGATCGTCCTGCAGAACCTCAAGGGGCTCGTCATCGCCCCGTTGGTCGAGGGGGAACGGCTCGACGTGCATCCGGTCGTCGCCGTGCTCGCCGTGCTGGCCGGCGCCGAGCTCTTCGGGCTGGCCGGCGCGGCGCTGGCGCTGCCGGCCGCTGCCGGACTCGACGTGCTGTGGGAGACCTTCGTCGCTGGGAGACTGCTGCGGGTGCGGAGTGGTTCCGTGCCAGCGGAGGGCAGGCTTCCGGCCGAGACGCGCCCGGGCGCTGAGGCGTAGTGCCCCAGCGCCCGGAACGCGGTGGCGGAAATTCACGGTGCCCAGCTCATCGATTGCGCCACTTGCGGTTCCCCGGGATTGCAGCTTCCGTTCGTGTTGAGATCCCAGCAGACCGTGACGTTCCCCGCGATGTTGATCCCCCAGAGTTCGATCACCGCGACACCGAACATCGTGGTGTTTGCGACCGCCGGGGCGATGGTGAGGCCCGGCGGGCCGCTGACGAGGAGCTGCTGGGCCGGCAGCTGGACCCCGTTCTCGTCGACCGTCTGCGCGGCGATGAGGGCGTGCACGCCGTTCTTGTACGTCGTCGGCCCGAAGTCGACGCGCAGCAGGCGGTCGGCCGTGGCGACGTTGTAGGCGGCCGAGCCGTCGGCCTGGACATCGTAGTTGACGTTGTTGGTAATGGCGACGAGCTGGCCGCTGCCGGGCGCGTGGGTGACCCGCACCTGCCCCTGGAAGTCGCTCGGCAGCGTCCCCAGGCTCGGCGCGTAGACCGTCAGCGTTCCGAGCGGTGCGATCGGGCCGATCGTCAAGGGGGAAGGCAGCTGAGCGACGCCGCTCGCGTCGAAGAAGTCGAGCGTCGCCGTCGCCGCGGTCGAGGTGCTGGTGTTGAAGAGCTGGACGCCGCTGTTGTCGTTCCCGCTCGATCCCGCCTTCTGGTAGAGCGGGACGCGCAAGACCGGGGCGGCGACCGGCGCGTTGATCCCCATCGAAGTGAGCGCTTGTCCGACGTCGCTCCCGCTACCGGTGTACTTGACGGCATCGACCGAGACGACGATCGGCTGGCTGCTCGTGATCACGGCTTGGGCGAGCTGCCCGCCGCTGCCGCTGAGATAGTCGAACTGCATGCCGTTGGCCGGGATCGGCGGCAGCGTCTTGGTGGTGATCAGGCTTCCGTTCATCGCGTAGTAGTTGATGGTCACGGTCGCCGGCCCGCCGCCAGCGTTGGTCACGGCGAGTCCCGTGTTCCAGTCGAAGTAGGCCTGGAAGACCAGCGGCACGTAGACCGTGGTGCTGAGCGTCGGGAGCGGCAATGCCAGGTTGCTCAGCGCCATGTTGACGGGCGTGCCCCACGGCTGGGTCGGCTTGACCCGGTCGACCGAGGCTGCGAGGAAGCAGCCGGTTCCCTCGATCCGGACGGTGCCCAGCCAACCGGCCGGGATGCCGGCTGCGACGAGGTCGAGGTTCCAGGTCCCGCCGGCTGCGACGCTCTGGACGAGCGTGTGGGTCTGCGCACCGCTCGGGTGCTGGTAGAAGCGAGCGGTCACCGAGCACGAGGCACCGCCGACGTTGGTGACGTGGACGACCGTCTTCCAGCCGCTGTAGGCCGCTTGCGCGATCGGCGCGACGAGCACGCTCCCGACTCCCTGCGAGCGGGCGAGTGCCCCGTAGCCGCTGACCATGAGGTGGCTGGATCCGGTGCGGGCGTTGGTCGAGGGGACCGGCGCGACGAGCTTGACCGAGGCGCTCAACCGGGCCGGCCGGCACGGGAAGTCGTAGGCGACGAGCACAGCGTAGGTACTGCCGATGGTCGGCTCGGGACCTCCAGGTGCCCAATTGACATTGAGGTTCGTCCCGACCTGACTCCAGGTGTACACCCCTGGTGCATACCAGGTCGTCCCCTGGAAGACGGAGACGTTGGTGACGTTGATCCCGCTCGGGATCGGGAGGGAAACGACGTCAGCCGAGTTTGCGGGCGCATTCCGAGTCACCGTGAACTGCTGCACACCCTGTGCGGCGCACGTCCCGCTCTCCTGCCCGGCGAGCAGGAGGCCGCCGCCCGGGTTCGCGCCGAAGAGCGACGCCGCCGCGACGGTCGTCGAGCCGTTGCCTGGGAGGTTCAGCGTCGTCATCGGCGTGCCGTCCGCCTTGGCGATGTTCACGGTCACCGGGAACTGGCTCGCGTTGGCGACCTGGAGGACGCCGTGCCAGGGGCCGGTGCCGGCGATCGTCTCGTTGTTCGGGAGATACGGGATCACGAGCTGCTCGTCGGCCTGCCAGAGGCTGCTGACCGGTGTCGGGGGAGACCAAGCGGCCAGGGCGAGTACCGGCAGCCCGGCCAACGTGCTCGCGACGAGCGCGACCGCGATCAGGATACGGAAGAAACTTCGCAGCATTCGTCCCCCTTTTGCTCGACGAACGAGGCTCGACGGCGATCTCCGATCCTTGGAGCGGCTGTTTTCCCGGCCCGGCACCTCCTTCCTGTGGCAACTGTCGCTTGCGGCGTTATGGTACCGCTACCGGGTACAACGCGCGAGAGAGCGGTCGCTTACGCTCGGGGAACCGATCGCAGGTGGACGGAACCGCTCGCGCTGCCGAGCGGTGCGCATGGGGAAAAAGGACGCGCCCGCTCCAGTCGGCTGGAGCGGGCGCGCTGCGGGCATCGCGCGCTTCAGCGGACGAGCAGGAGCATCGGATGCTCGAGGAGATGCCGCACCGTCTCGAGGAAACGTGCGGCGATGGCCCCGTCGGCGACCCGGTGGTCGGTGGAGAGCGTCAGCCGCATCCGGCGCACCGGCACCGGTTGGTCGCTCCCCTCGCGGTAGACCGGCTCGCGCACGATGCTCCCGACCGCGAGGATTGCCGCCTGCGGCGGGTTGATGATCGCGGTGAAGTGCTCGACCAACCCGAACATGCCCAGGTTGGAGATCGTGAACGTCCCGCCCTGGTACTCCTCGGGGCGGAGGCGTTCTTCCCGTGCCCGAGCGATGAGATCCTTCGTTAGCCGTGCGATCTCGCCCAGCGGCTTGCGATCCGCGTCCGGGACGAACGGAGCGATCAGCCCGCTTTCGGTCGCGACGGCGATGTTGACGTCGATCCGCTTGAAGACCCTGAGCTGGTTGGGAGGAACGAAGCTAGCGTTGAGCGTCGGGAACTCCCGGAGCGCCAGTGCGCACGCCTTGACGAGGAGATCGGTGATCGAGACGCGCTCCTCCTCCTCCGGTACTTGCGCGTTGATCTGCTCGCGCAGGGCGAGGAGCTCGTCGACCTCGACGACGGTGGTGACGAAGAAGTGTGGCGCCTGCTGGAAGCTCTCGGCCATGCGGCGCGCGATCGTCTGACGCATCCGCCCGAGCTCGACCAGCTCGAACTCGGGTAGGCCGGGCGGCGGAGCTGGCGCCGCTGCCGGTGCCGCAGCCGGGGCGGGTGGTGGAGCGGGCGCTGCGGCCGGCGGTGGCGGGGGTACCTCAGCCGGGGCGGGCGGGCGCGGCGCCGTAATGAGCGGGAGGATGTCCTCCTTCACGATGCGGCCGCCCGGTCCGCTGCCGCGGACCTTCGTGAGGTCGATCCCGTGCTCGGCAGCCAGCCGCCGAACCAGCGGGGAGGCGCGGACACGCTCGCCCGGGGGCGGCGCTTCTTCCTCCGGTCGTGCCGCTGGCGCCGCGGCCGGGGCGACCGCTGCGGCGGGTGCCGCGACCGGAGTTCCGGCGACACTGGCCGCGGCCGCGACGGGAGCCGGTGCCTCCTCGAGCTTCTCGCCCGGCTCGCCGATGATCGCGATCGGTTGCCCGACCGGTACCGTCTCGCCTTCCCTGGCCAGCAGCTTGAGGATGACGCCGGAGGCGAACGACTCGATTTCGATGTTGACCTTGTCGGTCTCGATCTCGGCGATCGGCTCGCCGCGCTCGACGCGATCTCCTTCGCGCTTGAGCCAGCGGAGAATCGTGCCTTCTTTCATGTCATACCCCATCTGGGGCATGACGAGCGGTCGCGCCATCTGGATCCCTCCGTTCTCGAGCCCCGGGCGCTAGCGAGCGACCGGTACGAGCGCACGCTGATAGAGCGCCGCACGTACCGCCTCGATCACCTTGTCCTTGTTCGGCACCACCAAGCGTTCGAGGTTGCGGGCGTACGGCATCGGTACCTCGACGCTGGCGACCCTGAGGATCGGTGCGTCGAGATAGTCGATCGCGCGCTCCTGCACGGAGGCAGCGATTTCCGCACCCACGCCGAACGACTTCCATCCCTCCTCGACGATGACCAGCCGGTTCGTCTTCTGTACCGACCGGACGATCGTTTCGATGTCGAGCGGCCGCAAAACGCGGAGGTCGATGACTTCGCACTCGATGCCTTCGCGGGCCAGCTCCTCGGCGGCACCGAGCGCGAGGTAGTAGCCGCGCAGCCAGGAGACGATAGTCACGTCGCGGCCCTCGCGACGGACCTCGGCGCCCTCGAGCGGGAGGACGAAGTCCTCGCCATCGGGTACCTCGCCGCGGTTGCGGTAGATGAGCGAGTGCTCGATGAAGATCACCGGGTCGTTGCCGCGGATCGCGCCCTTGAGCAATCCCTTGGCGTCCTTGGGGACGGCCGGCGCGACGACCCGCAGTCCGGGGACGTACGCGAAGTAGTTCTCGAAGAACTGGGAGTGCGTCGCCGCGAGCTGTCCGAACCCTTCGACGGTCCGGACGACGACCGGCGCGGTGAACTGACCGTTGAACATGTAGTAGATCTTCGCTAGGTGGTTGACGATCTGGTCCATCGCCAGGAGCGCGAAGTTGATGGTCATCAACTCGACGACCGGCCGGAGTCCTCCGATCGCCGCGCCTACGCCCAGGCCGACGATGCCGAGCTCGGCGATCGGTGTGTCGCGCACGCGCTCCGGACCGAACTCCTGCAAGAAGCCGCGGGTGACGGCGTAGGAGCCGCCGTACGCCCCGATGTCCTCGCCCATGAGGAAGACGCGCTCGTCGCGGTACATCTCCTCGCGCAGCGCTTCGCGGAGCGCGTCGCGGTACGTCAGTTCTCGTGCCATGCTGGTCCCTACCCCTCTAGTGCACCGTGATCGGATCGGCGTAGACGTACTGCGTCAGCGTCGCCGGATCGGGCTCCGGACTCTCGTCGGCGAAGCGCACCGCCTCGGCGACCGCTTCCTCGACCGCTCGGTCGAGCGTCGCGAGTTCCTCCTCCGTCGCCACGTTGTGGGCCAGCAGCTTCTGCCGGAAGAGGACGATCGGGTCACGCCGCCGCCACTCTTCGACCTCTTCCTTCGAGCGGTACGTCTCGGGGTCGGCCATGGAGTGCCCACGGTAGCGGTAGGTGAGCGCTTCGATGAAGTAGGGACCGTTGCCGTTCCGGCAGTGCTCGAGCGCGCGCTTGGTCACCTCGTAGACGGCGAGGACGTCTTGCCCGTCGACCTGCTCGGCCGGGATATCGTAGGCGCACGCCTTGCGGTACATCTCGCGCACCGCCGAGGCGTGCGAGACCGCGGTGCCCATCCCGTACTGGTTGTTCTCGCAGAGGAAGAGAACCGGTAGCTTCCAGAGCGCCGCGAAGTTGAGCGCCTCGTGGAAGGCCCCATTGTTCGTCGCCCCGTCGCCGAAGACGGCGACCGCGACGCGACGCTGGTTCAGGTACTTGCTCGCCAGGCCGAGTCCAGCGGCGATCGGCAGGAGCCCGGCGACGATCGCGTAACCGCCCCAGAAGTGTTTGGAGGCATCGGCGAAGTGCATCGACCCGCCGCGACCGCCCACTAGTCCGGTCGCTTTGCCGAACAACTCGGCCATGCAGCGCCGTGGTTCCAGCCCGAGCGCGAGCGCATACCCGTGGTCGCGATAGTGCGTGACGAGATGGTCTTCGGGATCCATCGCCCGGATGGCGCCGACGGCGACCGCCTCCTCGCCGATGTAGAGATGCAAGAATCCGGCGATCTTCCCGAGCGCGTACTGCTCAGCTGCCACCTCCTCGAAACGCCGGATCAGGACCATGAGCCGGTACATTTCGAGGAGTTCGCTCTTGGTGAGCGCTACGCCAGGCAGCTGGCCATCGACTGTGCTGGTCATCGTGTCCCTCCTGCCTCCAGTTCACCCGGTCGCAACTCGCCCGCTGCGCTCGGCGGGTTCCACTACGGTGTGGCGCTGCGACCTCCCTGGTACGGTGATCCCGGCACAACCAGCGCTTATGATACCCCAGGGGCGAGCTTATACCCAATCTGCCGCAGGAAGTGCATCCGCTTGGCGATGTCCTCGTCCCCTTCGATGCCGAGCGGCTTGAAGCCGTCGGCGACGCCGAGGACGGCTCGCTGCTCGCCGAGGTCGGCCAGCACGACCTCCACCGGATTGGCGGTCGCGCAGAAGATCGTGCACACCTCGACGACGTTGCGCACGGCCGGCAGCACGTTGATCGGGTACGCATTGCCGAGCATGATCAGGAAACAGTGACCCGCGGCGATGTTCAGCACGTTGCGGCGCGCCAGTTCCGCGAGTTCCGGATCGGTGCCGCTCCAGCGGACCAAGCGAGGGCCCGAGGCTTCGCTGAAGGCCAGACCGAACTTGATCCCGGGAACGGCATTGACGAGCGCTTCGTGCAAATCCTCGACGGTCTTGATGAAATGGCTGTGACCGAAGATGACGTTGACGTGGTCGGGCTTCTCGATCTTCACCGTGACGAGTTCGATCGGCATCGGCTCCCTCCTTCCGGATCGCTCACGGTACGAGGACCGCTCGGCCCTTGACGCGTCCGTCGCGAAGATCCCGTAGCGCCTGGTTGACCTGGTCGAGCGGGTAGTACGTCACGCTCAGCTTGATCCGACCGTCGGCGACCAGTTCCATGAGTTCGGCGAGTTCGGCGTACGTCCCGACCAGGTTGCCGACGATCGTCTTCTCCTGATCGACGAGTTCGATCGTCGGCACCTCCAGCCGCCCGCCGTAGCCGATGACGAAATAGGCCCCGCCGCGGCGCGTCATCGCGAGCCCTTGCTGCGGTGTCTGTCCCTCGCCGACGAAGTCCAGCACGACCGCCGCTCCGCGCCCGCCGGTCAGCTCGCGGAGTTCGCTGACCGGATCGTCCTGGGCCTGGATCGTCGCGGTGGCGCCGAGTTCCCGGGCGAGCTTCAACGCGGTCTCCGAACGATCGATGACCAGGACGTCGACCGGTGCCAGCGCGTGGAGCACCTGGAGCGCGATGTGGCCGAGGCCACCGAAGCCGATGAGCGCGACCGAATCTCCCGGTTTCAACCAGGACAATGCCCGCTTCACGGCGTGGTAGGCCGTCAGGCCAGCGTCGGCATGCGGCGCGACCGCGCGCGGCGAGACGCCGTCCGGGAGCCGCACGAGATTGCGCTCCTTCGTCAGGAGATATTCGGCAAAACCGCCGTCGCGCGTGAGCCCGGGGAACGCCCCGTTCTCGCAGTGCATGTCTTCGCCGCGCCGGCAGGCGAGGCACGTGCCGTCGGTGATCTGCGGGTAGACGATGACCGGGTCACCGGGACGGAACCGCTGCACGCCCGGTCCGACCGCGGCGACCGAGCCGGCGTTCTCGTGCCCGGGGATATAGGGGAGGACGACGGGAACCCGGTCGCGGAACTGGCCTTCGACGATGTGGAGGTCGGTACGGCAGACTCCGGCTCCCTCGATCCGGACGATCACCTCGTCCGGTTCGCGGATGACGGGATCCGGTACCTCTTCGAGCACCAGATACTCCGGCCCGGCGAGGGTCGTGTCGTATCGGTGCAGACGCGCTGCGCGCATCGATCCCTCACTTCCCTTCAGCGAGTCGCTCCGGTACGGCTCTGATCCTAGCACGGCCACGAGGACGCGGCGATCGTCGATGCTCCCGCGCTCGCTGGCCTGCCGCGATTGCGGCGAGCGGCTGTCCCCCACTATCCTGATCTGCTCGTACCGAGGGTCGGGTCGATCGCGAGGGGACGAGGAACCGTGGAAGAGCGGAAGGACGTGCCGTGGCGGCGCCGGGCCAAGATCGTGGCGACGGTCGGTCCGGCGTCCTGGGACGAGGCGACGCTGCGCGAACTGCTCGAGGCCGGCGTGGACGTCTGGCGCGTCAATGCCGCGCACAACACGCCGGAGGAACGGCGGCCGATCGTCGGCCGCCTGCGGGCAGCGGCGGCCGCCGTCGGCCGGCCGACCGCGATCCTCCAGGATCTGGCGAGCTGGAAGCCGCGGACCGGACCGCTGCAGGGCGAGCCGTTCCGTCTGGTGCGCGGGACGCGGGTGCGGCTCGTCCCGGGGAACGAACCGATCACTCCGGAGCGGATCAGCATCGACGATGCGGAACTCGTCGCGCAGCTGCAGCCGGGTCATCGGGTACTCGTGAGCGACGGATTGATCGAGCTTCTGGTCGAGGCGCGCGAGGGCTCGGAACTAATCGCCCGCGTGTCGCGCGGCGGGGAGCTGCGCGGTCGGCAAGGGGTGGCCGTGCCGGGTGTCCTCGGTCGCCCGTTCCGGTTGAGCGAGCGCGATCGGGCCGACATCGCGTTCGCGGTCGAGCACGAGCTGGAGTACATCGGCGTGAGTTTCGTGACCAAGCCGGACGACGTGCTTTCGGTGCGCCGGCTCGTGCAGGAGTTCGGCGGACGAGCTCGCCTGGTGGCCAAGATCGAGCGTCCCGAGGCGCTCGGGGCCATCCGCGAGATCGTGCGGGTGAGCGACGCCATCATGGTGGCGCGGGGCGATCTTGGCGTCCAGCTCGCGCCCGAGGAAGTGCCGATCGCTCAGAAGCGGATCATCCAGGTGGCGCGCGCGGCCGGGATCCCGTGCATCATCGCGACGCAGATGCTCGAATCGATGACGACGCAGCCGATCCCGACCCGGGCCGAAGTGAGCGACGTCGCCAACGCGGTGCTGGAGGGAGCCGATGCGCTCATGCTCAGCGCCGAGACGGCGACCGGGCAGTACCCGGTCGAGGCGGTCGCCATGATGCACCGGATCGTCGTGGCGACCGAGCAGCACCTGGCCCCGCTCTCCGTGCCGGAAGGCGAAGAGCCGTCGACGATCGCGGCGGCGATCGCGCGGACGGCTACCGATCTCGCCCGGCGGTGGAGCGCCGTGCGCGCGATCGTGGCGATCACGCGGAGCGGCTTCACGGCCCGGGAGGTGGCACGAGAACGTCCCGGGGTACCGATCGTCGCGGTGACGTGCGATCCCTTCGTCGCCCGGCAGTTGTCGCTCGTCTGGGGCGTGGCGCCGCTCGCGCTGCCGGCGTTCGCCGAGACCAGCGAGGAACTGATCGAGCAGGCGGCTCGTGCGGCGTGCGGTACGGGGCTCGTCCGTTCCGGGGAGCACGCGGTGTTCGTGGCGAGTCTCCGGTACTTTCCGGAGCCCGGGCACGCCGATACGCTGCACCTGCGGCAGCTGTGAGAAGCGGGACGCGGTCTGTGTCGGGAAACTCGTTGCGGCGAACTCGACGGTGTGTTATAGTGAAACCAATAGCCGAGGGTACCGCGCGCGTGGTCGAGGTGACAGTGAGGGCCTGTCTCCCCGGACTCATCTCAGCGGCGAATCCCCAAGGCTAGAGTCCGTACCGGTCCGGTAGCGAGCGCGAGCTCGCTACCTCGAGAGTTCCTAAGGAGACCCACGAGATGAGTTTCGGGTTCGTCGACAAGGTCCTGACGTGCCGCGACTGCGGCACCCAGTTCGTCTTCACCGCTGGCGAGCAGCAGTTCTACGCGGACAA
>JANZZC010000074.1 GCA_026419575.1 Thermomicrobium sp.
CCGCCGCGAGCGCGACAGGCTGTCCGACCCGCCGGCCGAGCGCAGCGAACGTCACGAGCAGTGCGAGTCCCGCTACGAGCCTCGGTAATCGTGCGGCGCCCTCGCCTGGGCCGAAGAGGAAGAACGACAGCGCGCCGAGCACCGTGGGCAGCGGTTGCGCCCAGCCGGTGCGCGAGAGGTCACCGCCGTCGACGATGGCCGCAGCGTCGCTGGCCAGCGTCGCTTCGTGCGGACCGAGCGGAAAGGTGCGCAGTCCGTACAGGCGAACAGCGAGCGCGACGCCGAGCAGGACGAGCCACGGGGCCGTGCGCGCGAGCAGGCTGGCGAGCGGAACCCGACGGTCGAGCGCGCTCGCGGCTGGTTGCGCCGGTGCCGGACCGGAAGCGTTCATCGGGTCGTCTCCTCCATCGGAATCGGCGGAGCGGCGAGGACAGCATCGAGACGTGGCTGATCGATGCGGAGTTCGCGGAAAGCCGGCACGAGGTCGTTCCGGACGTAGACGCGGAACCGATAGGAACCGATCGGCGACGGGAGTTCGCGCAGGGCAACGAGCCGGAACAGCTTCGCTTGCTGCTCGGGCTCCCGGGCACTCGCGGCGCTGCGCCAGATGCTGCGCAGAACGTCGAGCAGCGAGAAGGGAGGAAGTTCGTCCGTCTGCAGGTTCTGCCGCGCCGGATTCTTGAGTTCGGGCGCGATGGCGAAGGCGCGGTACGTCGTGTCCTCCGGGTACCACCAGCGCATCGGATAGTCGAAACTGGTGTACTGATTCCGCAGAAGGGCATCGGTCTCGGGGCGGAGGTATTCCAGTGAATAGAGGATGACCGGCGGTAGCTGCTCCGGCAGCGTGGACAGGGTCGTCCCGAAGTAGCGACGGTTGGGAAACTCGCGGAGATACCAGTTCATCGGCCACTGCGTCCCCGAGTCGTACCAGATCTCCAAGTCCATGCCGCCGGTCAGCTCGAGGGACAACCGCTCCAGGTCCCTGGTCAGCTGGACCACGTGCGGCGAGGTCTGGACGTAGATCAGCATGTCGCGGGGGACATCGCCTTCCCGGTAGGTCAGGCGCCAGCCGGCGTGGATCTGGAAGAGGACGGCGAGCGCGAGCGAACCGAGGAGGAAGGTGCGGGCGTACCCTCGCCAGGCGCGATCGGCGAGCGTCGCGCCGAGCAGGACCAGGGCGACCAGCACCGGTACCGAGGCGACGCGCAGCCAGAACTCCTCGCCGGTACGGGGCATGCGTAGCGGGGCGCCGCGCGAAGTATCGTACGGACCGGCGGTGAGCCAGGCCATCGCCAGGTACCACTGGGCGACCAGGACGACGGGAACGAGCGCGACGGCGACCGCCTTGCGACGCTGAACGGCGCTCCAAGCCGGCCAGTGTCGTTCGAGCACCTCGAGGAGCTGTCCGGCCAGGGATCCGGCGAGCAGGCACAGCGGAACCGTGATGTGGATGACGAGCCAGGGCATCTTTTCGCCGGCCCAGGAGAGCACCGCGAGCATGACGACGCTCCAGTAGACGAGGAACGCGGTGGTGCGCCATCGCTCCGGGAGCGCTGTGTGGTGTCGGAGCGCCCGCAGGCCCTGCCAGAGCACCAGGGCGAGGCCGGTGGGAAGGGCCGAGACGGCGACCGGCTCGTACTGCGGCATCATGACGAGATAGTAGAACCACGGCTGCTCGCCCCGCTGCACGCCGTGCTGGCCGAGCCAGTAGCCGAGCGCGCCCACCGTGCCGCTGGCGATACCCCCGAGGTTCGTGAAGAGACTCGTGTAGAGCGTCACGAAGAGCGCGGTCCCGAGCGCGAACCCCCAGGCCAGGCCAGGACGGTCGTGCAGTGCTGCGGCGAGCGCGCGGGCGACCGAGCCCGGCGGCGACGCAGCAGCCAGCCAGTCCGACCAGGACTGGTCGGGGGGTTTGGAGCTCGCCACGAGTCGCCAGCTCCAGAGCGCCCACAGGAGCGCGATGCCGAGCGCGGCGAGCGTGACCGGGTGCGTGACCAGTCGGATCGCGAACGAGAGAACGGCATCGCGCGTCGGGTTTTCCCAGGGGATCGCCGGGAGTTCCGGGACACCGAGACGCTCGAGGAGAACGAGGATCCCGCCGAACGCCGCGAGGGCGATCCCGGTGGTCGCCAGCAGAATGGGCGCGACCCGTGCAGCGAACGCCAGCGCGACGAAGGTGCCGAGGACGAAGAGGGAGACGAACGTGACCTCGTGCGTGGTGAGCATGAACGCGCCGGCGACCAGGAGACCGACGAGCCAGCGGCGCTCCGGTCGCTCGACGTAGCGCAGAAAGCAAGCGAAGGCGACGAGTGTCGCCACCACGGCGAAGATGTCGTGACGGATGAAACGGCTGAAGTAGAGCACCGACGGCGAGACGAGGAGGAAGACGCTCGCTGCCAGCGCTCCCCAACGGCCCAGGAAGCGGTCGCCGCGGAGCGCGGCGGGCAGGAGCACGAGGACGACGCCGAAGAGAGCGGCGGGGACACGCGACGCCCAGTCGCTGCTACCCAGGAGGAGATAGGCCAGCGCATCGAGGTGGAACAAGGCGGGGCCGTGCATCATCGGGTGGTGGATGTACCCGTTCCCTTGTTCGTAGACCCAGGAGAAATAGGTGTGTAGCGACTCGTCGTGATGGAGCGCCCGCGAACCCAGGTCCCAGAAACGGGAGATGACGGCGAGCAGCGCGATCGCTCCGTAGGCCACTCCTTCGACGGTCGGACGGGCGAGCCGCTCCGGCAAGCGGAGCGTCGGACGGGCTCTCGTTCCAAGGAACCGGGCCGGCGTACTCATCCGTGTCGACCTTCGCTCGGGTCGGGCGCGCCTGTCGTCGCGGGCGATTCTACCAGTCGAGTATGCTGAGGTGCGGTGCGAGCGGTCGACCTGGAGTCGGACGATGGGTGAAGGGTCGCGACCACGGTGCACGGTCTTCTTGGTCTCCGATGGGGTCGGGACGACGGCGCAAGCGGTGCTGGACGCGGCGATGGCTCAGTTCCCCCATGTCGATTTCGACGTCCGCCGCTTTCCGGGAGTGCGCACCGTCGAACAGGTACGGGAGATCGTCGAAGAAGCCGAGCGCGCGAACGGGATCATCGTCCATACCGTCGTGATCGTGGAGATCCGTCGCCTGCTCGTCCGCGAGTGCCACGCGCGGCTCATCGATCACGTCGATCTCCTCGGCCCGCTCCTCGGGCAGATCTCCCAGAAGGTAGGCGTGGAACCGCTCCTCCGACCGGGTGCCGCGCGCGGTGTCGGCCCCGAGTATTTCCAGCGCATCGAAGCGATCCAGTACACGGTCCGGCACGACGATGGCCAGGGGCTGGAGACGCTCGGTGAGGCGGACATCGTGCTGGTCGGTGTTTCGCGGACGTCGAAGACGCCGCTGTCGGTCTATCTCTCCATGTCTGGCTGGAAGGTGGCCAACGTCCCGATCATCTTGAACGTACCGCCACCACCGCAGCTCCGCCAGATCGACCAGCGCAAGATCGTCGGGCTCACGATCGACAAGGACGAACTCGTCCGGATCCGGCAGAACCGCCTGCAGACCCTCGGCGGCACGTTGCCGGGCGAGTACGCCGATCCCGAGAAGGTCGCCGAGGAACTCATCTACTTCCGGCGGGTGGCTCGGAGCGGTTATCCCTGGCCGCTCGTCAACATCACCGGGAAGTCGATCGAGGAGATCGCCAAGGAAGTCGTCTCGATCATCCAGCGCCAACGCTTGCGGGGTTTGATCGGAGGTGACCGCGGAGAGGACGATTGACGGTGCAGGAACGCGCCGTTGAGGAAAGGAAAGCGGTTGTGAGGCGCCGGACGTGGTGGATCGTCGGGTTGTCCGTCCTACTGGTCGCGAGCCTGGTGGGCATGGCGTTCGGCAGCTACGTCGTCCTCTCCGGCGGGCTCGACCGCTGGTTGGAGGAGCCGCACGTCGCCGAAGTCCGGGTCCGAGGAACGATCGTCCTGCGTGGGCAAGCTGGGGTGCTCACGGGCGAGGTCGCCAGCGCGGAGAACATCGTCGAGCAGCTCGACCGCGCTCGCGAGAATCCGAACGCGAAGGCGGTCCTCCTGCGCGTCGACAGTCCGGGCGGCGGGGTGAACGCTGCCCGGGAGATCTGGGAGGCCGTGCGCCGCGTTCAGGCGGCCGGCAAACCGGTCGTGGCGTTCTTCGAGGACACCGCTGCCTCCGGCGGCTACTACGTGAGCGCGCCGGCCGATCGCATCGTGGCGATGCCGGATACCATCACCGGGAGCATCGGCGTCATCGCGGTGATTCCCGATCTCTCGGGCCTCTACGAGAAACTGGGAATCCGTTACCAGGTCGTCAAGAGCGGCGAGTTCAAGGACATGCTCTCGGGAGACCGACCGATGACTCCTGAGGAGCGGGCGATCGTCGAACAGCTGATCCGGGAGGCGTACGACGAGTTCGTCCAGGTCGTGGCCGAGGGACGCGAGATGCCGCCGGAGCGCGTGCGCGAGCTGGCGGACGGTCGGATCTACACCGGACGGCAGGCGTTGCAGGTCGGGCTGGTCGACGAGCTCGGCGGATACCGCGATGCCGTCGCACGCGCCGGAGAGCTGGCCGGACTCGGCGCTCGACCGACGGTACGCGTCTACAGCACGCCGCCCAGCTTCTGGGAGTTCCTGAGCGGCACGACGACGTCGCTCTTGTTCGGTCACGAACGAGGGCCGGTCGTCGCGCTGCCGACCGGCCCGATCGAGCTGCGGTACGAGCTCGGGTGGTGACTGGCTGCTCAGTCGTCGGCAGTCGGCTGCGTCACCGGGGCGATCCGCGCGCGGCGATCCTCGAGGAACGGCGTGATGAGGTCGATCGGGACGGGGAAAATGATCGTGCTGTTGCGTTCGGTGGCGATCTCGGTAAGGGTCTGGAGGAAGCGGAGCTGGAGCGCTCCCGGCACGCTGAGCAGTGTGCGTGCCGCTTCTGCCAGCTGACTCGCCGCCGCGAGCTCGCCCTCGGCGTGGATGATCTTGGCGCGCTTCTCCCGCTCGGCCTCGGCCTGACGCGCCATGGCCCGCTGCATCGACTCGGGCAGCTCGACGTCCTTGATCTCGACGATGCTGACCTTGACGCCCCACGGCTCCGTCTGCTCGTCGATGATCTCCTGGAGCTTCTGGTTGATCTTCTCGCGCTCGGCGAGGAGTTCGTCGAGTTCGACCTGACCGAGGACGCTGCGGAGCGTGGTCTGCGCGATCTGCGAGGTGGCGCGGATGAAATCGGCCACGTTGACGACAGCAGCGTTTGGGTCGACGACGCGGAAGTAGGCGACGGCATTGACGCGCACCGTCACGTTGTCGCGGGTGATGACTTCCTGAACCGGGATATCCATCGTGACGACGCGGAGGTCGACTTTGACCATCCGCTCGACGATCGGGATCAGCAAGATCAGCCCCGGGCCGCGTGGCCCGACGAGGCGGCCGAGCCGGAAGACGACCCCACGCTCGTACTCCTGGACCACCTTGATCATCGAGCTGAGGAGCATCAGGACGATAACGACGACGACCGCACCGGTGATCAGTGACGAGAGACCCATCGGTTTCCCTTCCTTCCGTTAAGCGGGTCAGGTTCTCCGGAACAAGGCGACAAGCGGGTGACGCCGGCGCACGATCCGTTCCTCGGCGCTCTCCGGTGCCTCCGTCTCGCTGGCTGGCTCGACGAGCAACGTGAGACCGTCCAAGCCGACGATGCGCACCGCGTGCCCCGCCGGAACGGGGCCGGAAAGACTGCGCGCTCGCCACAGTTCGCCTTCGACGAAGACCAGCCCCTCGGGTTCGAGGGCACGGCGCACGACCGCTCGCGCGCCGATCAACGCCTCCTTGCCGGTCGCGGGCCGCCGCGCGTGGGCGCGGGCGACGAGGAACACGAGGACCAGGAACACCGCCGCGATCGTGCCGGTGACCGCGAGCACGACGGCGCGGGAGAGCTGGAACCCGGGACTCGCCGGCGACTGGAGGAGGAGCAGCGAGCCGAGCGCGAAGGAGACGATGCCGCCCAACGTGAGCACGCCGTGCGTCGGCACGTACAGGTCGATGAGGAAGAGGAGGAAGGCGAACGCCATCAGCAGGACTCCGGTCCAGTTGACGTCGAGCGTCCCCAGCGCGTACAGGCCGAGCAGGAGCAGAATCCCGCCGACGACGCCCGGCAGAATGGATCCGGGATTGGCGAGCTCGAAGAAGATGCCGAGCATCCCCAGGCTGAGCAGGATGTACGCGATGTTCGGATCGCTCAGCACCTGGAAGAACCGTTCCAGCACGGTCATGCGTACGGTGACCACCTCCGCATCGCGCGTGCGCAACGTGACCGCGCCGACGCTCGTCTCGACCGTTCGTCCGTCGACCATGTCGAGCAGCGCGTCGAGCGATGGGGCGACGAAATCGACGACACCCTGGGCGGCGGCTTGCTCGGCCGTGATGTTCACCGCTTCCCGGACTGCCTGCTCGGCCCAGTCGGCGTTGCGACCGCGTCGCTCGGCGAGACTGCGGATCTTGGCGACGGCGTCGTTGACGACCTTACGCTGCATCGTGTCGTCGGTCTGGCTCGGTTGCCCGTCCTGGCCAATCAGCACGGGGCTGGCCGAACCGATGTTGGTCGCGGGTGCCATGGCGGCGATGTGCGCGGCGTAGGTGATGAAGACACCAGCCGAAGCCGCACGAGCTCCTTCCGGCGCTACGTACACGATGACCGGGACCGGACTCTGCAGGATGTCCTGTACGATCTCGTCCATGGCCGAGCTGAGCCCGCCCGGAGTGTCGAGGCGGATGACCACGGCTTCGGCGCCACTCGCGGCGGCCTCGTCGATGCCGCGCGCGACGTAATCGGCCATCACCGGCGTGATGGGACCGTCGAGCTCGAGCAGGTAGACGCGCTCGCCTACTGCCGCACTGCTCTGCGCGAGGAGAAGCAGGCCGAGGATCCAGGTCGACAAAGCGAGCAGGCGCACGCGGACGATCGAGTTCCGGCGCATCGCTGGTTCCGTTCCACGAACCGATCGCACGTCGGCAGGTACCGACCCGGTAGCTCCAGTATAGCCGAGACGAACGCTCAAGCGATCACGGTGACCTGAGAGCCGTTCGGTGTCTTGATGACCTCGATCCGCTGCGGGAATTGGTCCTTGAGTTCCTCGATATGGGTAATGACGAGAATGAGGGCGAACCGATCCCGCACCGTCTGCAGCGCTTGGATCAGCCCTTCGCGTCCCTTCGCGTCCTGCGTCCCGAACCCCTCGTCGATGACCAGCGTCTCCAACCGGTGACCGGCGCGCTGCGCCAGAAGCGTGCTCAACGCGACCCGGAGGGCGAAATCGATGCGGAACGCCTCTCCGCCGCTGTAGAGCTCGTAGGGTCGCTGGCCATGCTCATCGCTGATCAGGATGTCGAGCGTCTCGATCGCGCCGTCACCGCTCGCGCGCTCCCGCTGGGTCGCGAAGTCGACGCGGAGCGTATTCCCCGGCAACTTGTCCAGGATCTCGTTGGCTGCGTCTGCCAGTTCGGGAAGCACGTTTTCCAGGATCAAGGTTTGGATGCCGTGCTTACCGAAAGCTCGTTCGAGTTCCTCGAGCACCGCCTGCTCGCGAGCCAGACGATCGAGTTCCCGGGCGATGCGGTGGGTCTCCTCGGCAGCGCGCTCCGCATCGTGCAACCGCTGCCGGAGTGCCCCGAGTTCGGCTTGGACCGCCTGCAGGGCAGCCTCGGCATCGGCGAGCGCGTGGCTGGCTTCCTCCAGCTCGTGTCGCGCGCTGGCCAGGTCTCGCTCCGGCGGGGTCGTGCGAGCGAGCTCCACCTCCACGGTCGCCAGTTCGTCGTCGACCGCTTGCTTTCGCTCCTCCAGCTGGGCGATCTGTTGACGGACATGGTCGAGCGCGACGCGGGCCTGGTCGAGCGCACGGAGTTCTTCCTCGACGGAGGCGAGTTCTTCGAGGCGCTCAGCGATCCGTCGGTGGGCTTCCTCGTCGTAAGGCAAGGAGGCGAGCCGTTCCTCGAGTTTCTCGATCTGCCGGGTGAGTTCGGCGAGCGCCGGATCGGAGCGGGTCGCCTCGCGGAGCTGATCGAGTTCCTGCTCGAGCTGCGAGCGTTCGCGCTCCAGCAGCGCCAACCGGTCGAGTTCCGCGGCGAGGCGGCCGAGCCGAGCCTGGAGGGTACTCTCGGCACGGAGTTGCTCGCCGAGTCGGTCGCGGTGCCGTTCGAGTTCGGCGAGCTCGCTCTCGATTTCTGCCGCTTCCCGTCGATACGCGATGGCTCGCTCGCTCACGGTACCGACTGGTCGGTCGGTCGTGGTCGCGAGACGTCGTTCCAGTTCCTGAATATCGCGTTCGAGGGAAAGCAATAGAGGATCACTGTGTTCGGCTTCCCGCAGTCGCTGGATGCTCCGGTGGAGCGCTTCCACCTGCTGCTCGACCCGGTCCAGGCGCTCGAGCTCGGCCCGGATCCGACCGAGTTCGGCCTGGAGCGCTCCCTCCTCGCGCAACCGGAGGTCGAGTTCCTGCGCCCACCGCTCGAGCGAAGCGATCTGCTCGCGGATCGTCCGCACGTCCTGCCCGCGTGCGTCGAACTCGCGACGCACTTGGCCGATCTCGGCGCGGAGCGCTTCGACCTGTCGCTCCCGGTCTTCCGGCGAGAGCGGTCGCAGGCAGACGGGACAGACCGCATCGAGTCGTTCGAGCTGTTGGAGGCGCGCGGCGAGTTCCTCGAGGTGCGCCCGCAGGTGCTTCCCGATCGCTTTGAGTTCAGCTTCCTGTGTGCGCAGCGTGGCCAGCTGGCTTTCGACGGCTTCCCGTTCGCTCCGTACGGTGGACATGCAGGTGAGTTCCGTCTCGAGGCGTCGTCGTTCCTGTTCGAGCTGCGCACGACGGGTGACTTCCTCGGCGAGCTGCCGGTGTTGCTGCTCGAGCGAGCGCAACTCGGCCGAGAGTTCCCGCTGGCGAGCCTCGTAGGCGGCGGAAGACGCGAGGATCGCTTGCAGGACCGCGCTCCGTTCGCGCAGCGCGGAAATGCGCGCCTCGACATCCGCGCGCTCGGCGTGCAGTCGAGCGAGCTTGGCGAGCTCAATCTCCAGGCGCTGCCGCTCGCGTTCGAGTTCCGGACGCTGGGCCAGTTCGCGGTCGCAGCGCAGCAGCTGCTCCTCGCGCGTGCGCAGCTCGTGCAGGAGTCGCTGCTGGCGTGCCTCGCGCTCGGCGGTCAGGCGGCCGATCCGCTCGGTCAACTGCTGGCGCTCGGCGAGGATCCGGGCGAACTCCTGAACCGTCTGCTCGAGTCGCCGTCGTTCGTCGGCTCGGGCACGGACTTCCTCTTCCCGGCCCAGGAGTTCGCGGTGCCGGCGTTCGTCGGCAGACAATCGTTCCAGTGTCGCCAGGAGCTGTTCCCGCTCGTTCAGGAGCGCCTGCGCGCGCGCCTGGCGCTCGCGGTAGCGCTCGATCTCGAGCGACAGTCGTTGAACGCGTTCCTGCCAGGCGGCGACTCGGTCGCGGTAGCGCCGCAGCGTTTCCTGGCGTTCCTCGACGACGCGTTCGAGGCCCGCGAGTCGCGAACGGAGCTCAGGAACTTCAGCTGCGCGTGCGGAGAGGAGCTCGTGCTCGCGTTCGAGCCGCAGCCGCTCGTCGCGGAGACGGCGTGCTTCTTCCCTCGCGAGGTCGCGGTACCGGTCGTACCGGTCGAGTTCCAGGAGTTCGGCCAGGATCTTCTTCCGTTCCGTGGGTGTCCGGCGCGTGAATTCGTCCGCTTTGCCCTGCAGGAGGAACGCCGAGTTGACGAACGTCGTGTAACTGATGCCGAGGAGGCGGTCGATCTCGCGTTGCACTGCGGTCTTGCTGCCCGTCGCGAAGGGGCGCCACTCGTCCCCGTGCCGGACATGGAGCTCGAGGACGGAGCGGGAGCGGGCACCGGGAGTGTAGCCGCGGACGACACGGTACTCCCGACCGTCGAGGAGGAAGGAGAATTCGACGCGGGTTTCGCTCTCGCCCAAGCTGACGAGATGCTGGTTGCTCGCGCGTGCCTCTTCCCAGAGCGCCCACGTCATCGCGTCGAGCAATGCCGATTTGCCCGCGCCGTTCTCGCCGGAAAGGCAAGCGAGGTAGAGGCCGGTGAAGTCGACCTCGACCGGGTCGCGGTAGCAGAGGAATCCCTGGAGCCTGAGCCGCGTGGGTATCATCTCGGGCCCTTCGTGAGCCTGCCGTGCTGTTCGAGAGTATACTAGGGCATACGATGTGGCCGCCTTGCCCGCGACACCGGTCTCGCATCGTCGCGCGAGCGGTGCGAGGTCGCTGTCGATGCGGAACGTGGCGATTCCCCAGAACCGAGACCGAGGGGACGTGCGTCGTGGCCCAACCGAGGGAGAATCCGGGTTCGGGATGGATGGTGGAGGGGCAGGAATGAGTCCGAAACGTTCGGATCGGCCGACGGGCGAGCGAGTGGCGGACAAGCCGAGACGACGTGCGGCTGCGCGGCGCGAGCCAGAGGAGCCGCTCGCGCCGGAAGCGACCGTGGAGCCGGAGCGTGCGCTCGAGCCGGTCGAGGGCGAAGTCGTCGAGGCCGAGCCGCTGCTGAGCGACGAGGAGCTCGAGGATCTGTTCCGAACCGATCCCTCGTTGGCCAGCGATCCGCTGCGTCTCTACCTCCGCGAGATCGCCGAAGCCCCGCTGCTCTCGCCGGACGACGAAGTCGAACTGGCGAAGCGGATCAAGGAAGGCGACACCGAGGCGCTGCAACGGTTCATCCGCTCCAACCTGCGCCTCGTCGTCAGCATCGCGAAGCGGTATGTCGGGCGGGGACTCTCGCTGCTCGACCTGATCCAGGAGGGCAACATCGGGTTGATGCGCGCCGTCGAGAAGTTCGATTGGCGGCGAGGGTACCGGTTCAGCACCTACGCGACCTGGTGGATCCGCCAGGCGATCACGCGGGCCATCGCCGATCAGGGCCGGACGATCCGGCTGCCCGTCCACATGACCGATTCGATCACCCGTTACCACCGCACCATGACGCAGCTCGCGCAGGAACTCGGGCGACAGCCGACGCCGGAAGAGATCGCCGAGGCGATGAGCGTGCAGCCGGAGAAGATCGCCCAGATCGTGCGCGCAGCTCAGCGCGCGGTCTCGCTCGATCAGCCGCTGGGGGACGAGGACGAGACCAGCCTCGGTGACCTCATCGCCGACGAGTTGACGCAGTCGCCGGAAGAGCTCGCCGAAGAGTCGTTGATGCGACGGGATATCGCCGAAGTCCTCGAGATGCTCTCGCCGCGCGAACGCCTCGTCCTGCAGCTACGCTACGGCCTCTCGGACGGCGAGCCGAGAACGCTGGCGGAGGTGGGTGACCTGCTCGGGATCAGTCGGGAACGCGTGCGACAGATCGAAAACGAAGCGCTCCGCAAGCTGCGTCGCATCGCGCGCGAGCGTCTCGCCGAATACTACGCAGGTATCTGACGGAATCGGAAAGAAGGGGAAACGCCCGCCCGCAGGCGGGCAGGTGAAGACGGTTTCCCGATCGCGCCGGTTCAGGCGTGTGCGTGCCCGTTGGCAGCGACCATCGCGACCGGACGGTGCGCGAGCACCCGTTCGATCAACGCCATGCGCAACGGCAGTCCGTTCCGAGCCTGCCGGAAGTATGCCGCGCGTGGGTCATCGTCGACTGCTGGATCGATTTCGCCGACGCGCGGCAAGGGATGGAGCACGACCGCGTGTTCCGGAAGTCTCCGCATGAGGTCACGGTCGACGACGAAGCGTCCGCAGGCCGCGGCGTATTCGCTGGGATCCTCGAACCGCTCGCGCTGGATCCGCGTCTGGTAGAGGACGTCAAGTTCGGGCGCGACGGCAGCGAGGTCGTCGACCTCTTCGACCCGGAGGCCTGCCGCCCGCAGTTCCTCGACGAGCAGCGGATCCATGCGCGTCACCGGCGGAGCGACCAGGAAGAGTCGGGTTCCCACGCTCTGCGTCAGGAGGCGCGCCAGCGAACGCGCGGCCCGACCGTAGCGGAGGTCGCCGACCAGGGCGATGGTCATCCCGTCGATGCGACCGTGTTCGCGCCAGATCGTGTAGAGGTCGATCAACGCCTGGGTCGGGTGTTCGTTCGCGCCGTCGCCAGCGTTGATGACCGGGACGTCGACGACGGCGGCAGCCCGGGCGACCGAGCCGGCGACCGGATGGCGGATGACGAGTAGGTCTGCGTATCCGGCGACGACCCGGGCCGTATCCTCGATCGTTTCGCCCTTGGCAGCCGAGGAGGTCGAGGCTGCGTACTCGGCGGAAATGACGGCACCACCGAGCCGGGTCATCGCTGCCTCGAAGCTCAAGCGCGTCCGCGTGCTCGGTTCGTAGAAGAGTGTCGCCATGATTGCGCCACGAGCGGTGCCGGTGATCTCCCGCGGCGGAAGCGCGGCGAGCTCGTCGGCTCGCTGGAAGAGCTCGAACAGGAGGCGACGATCGAACTGCTTGACGCTGAGCACGTGCTGAGGACCGGATCTCACGTGCAACCCCCTTCTGGCACAACGAACTCTCGCGCGCGCACGGAGCGGCGCGAACACCGAACCGTTCGGGGAGGCTGCCTGTTCGGAGGAACCCATTGCAGATGATACCCGACGCTGGGTGTCCGTGCAAGCGAGAGCGGGGAAGGGGGCATCCGTACGCGCTCCCGTTGTCTGCGGCGCCGGCATCGTCGTCCGGCGTGACGAAAGTGCCGACAGCCGCTACAATCCCGACCAGAGCGTGAAGGCTCCAGGACAGCGCGCGTTGTGCCGATACCGATGAATGAGTGGTGCGCCGTGAGCGCGGGCGATGCGTACGACAGTTGGGGATCGGGCGTGAATCGGGCGTGGCACATCGCGACGGTACGCGGCGTGGCGGTGCGCCTGCACCCGACGCTGCTCCTGATCGTCCCCTGGGTGCTCTGGCACTGGAGCGATCGCAGCGTCGATCCACTGCGGGGCGCGCTCTTCGGAGTGTTCGTGCTCGGCGCGGTCTTCGCGAGCGTCGCCGGGCACGAGCTCGCGCACGCGATCGTGGCGCACCGGTTCGGTCTGGCCGTCCGCGACATCACCTTGTTGCCGATCGGTGGACTCACGCGGATCGAACAGGGGCCGTTGCCGCCGCGGCGCGAGGCGGCGATCGCGCTGGCTGGTCCAGCGATGAACCTGCTCTTGGCGCTCGCGCTCTCGCCGATCGTCCTCGGACTCGTCGTCGTGCGCGACTTGACGACGATCGAAGCGCTCGCCCGTCTGCTCGCCGAAACCAGCGTGACGAGCCTGCTCGTGTTCACCGCGATCAGCAATCTCCTCCTCGCCTTCCTCAACTTGATCCCGGCCTTCCCGATGGACGGCGGGCGTCTCCTCCGGGCCTGGCTCTCGACGCTCGCCGAGCGGTCACGGGCGACGCGCATTTCCGTTGGTGCCGGGTACGTCGTCGCCTTCCTCTCCCTCCTGCTCGGTGCGTGGCTGCGCGACCCGACGTTGCCCGTCGCCGGACTCTTCCTCGGAATAGCGGCGTTCTTGGAGCAACGGACGCTCCTGCTCGAGCGCGCGCTGCAGCGGTTACCGGTCGGCCAGTTCGCCGTCTGGGACGGCGGTGGCGTCCATCCGGACGAGCCGCTGGCCCACGCGCTCCAGGGCGGCCCGCGGGACGTGGCGGTCGTCGCTGACGGTATCGTCGTCGGGATGTTGTGGCGGGAGACCGTCTTGCGGCACGCGCACGTCGCGCACCTCTTGCGCGCGGCCGACGTCATGGATCGCTCCTTCGTCGCCGTGAGTCCGGAGACGTCGGTCTACGAGGCGCACCGGAGAATGCTGGCGGGCGGCCATCCGGCGGTTCCGGTCGTCGACCCGGGGAACCGGTACCGCGGCGTGTTCACCAGCGATCGCTTGACCCACGTGTACCGCTACGTGCAGGCTCCCCGGCGGGGTGCCGCGCCGTGGGTCCTCGTGGCGCGAGCGCTCGGTCTGCTCGGTCGGTAGGGCGTGGAGCGAGGGTGGAGTGCGAGCGTGAGCAGCGGTCGACCGTTCGACCCGTGGTTCGAGGGCGTTCCCTGGCGGGAGTTCTTCGAGCAGGTGTTCGGTGGATCCAGCACCCGGCCGGGGCCGACCGTACCCGGCGTCGGGGTTCCGGTCGACATCGCCGAGACCGATGACGCGTACGTCGTGTACGCGGTGCTGCCCGGCATCGATCCGGCTGCGGTCGATGTCCACGTCGAAGAGGACCGACTGATTCTGCGCGGCGAGATCCAGGAGCCGACGATCGACGGCCAGTGGGTGAGCCGCGAGCGGCGATACGGGCGGTTCCAACGTTCCGTCGTTCTGCCGGGGCCGATCGACCCGGAACGGAGCGAAGCACGCTACGACCGCGGCATCCTGATCGTGCGCCTGCCGAAGGCATCGCGTGCCCGCGCGCGCCGCGTTCCCGTCCGCGGGAGTTAACCGAGCGTTGGACGTTCCGCCTCCTCGCTCCAGACCCCGATTGCACGGTAGCGTGCCCAGCGGAGCTCGCGCAGTCGCTCCGGGCCGGACTCTTCCCAGAGGCGGAGGAGTTCGTCCAGGTGCCGTTCGAGGGCCGCGCCGACCCGGCGGATCGTCCCAGCGGCGTCGAGGTGTGCCGGTACCGGCTCCGGGATCAGCTCGTCCGCGATGCCGAACCGGTGGAGTTCCGCGGCGGTGATGCGCATCGTCTCCGCTGCCTCCGGAGCGCGAGCCGCGTCGCGCCAGAGGATCGCTGCGCAGGCTTCCGGTGATGCGACGGCGAAGATCGCGTTCTCGAGCATGAGCAGGCGATCGCACACCGCGAGCGCGAGCGCGCCGCCGCTCCCGCCTTCCCCAATGACGACGCCGATCGTCGGGACACGCACCCGCAGCAGCGTCTGGAGACAGGAGGCGATCGCCCAGGCTTGGCCGCGTTCTTCGGACTCGAGGCCGGGATCCGCAGCCGGTGTGTCGATGAAGGTGATCACCGGAAGCGCGAATTTCTCGGCCAGTTGCAGGATGCGGATTGCCTTGCGGTAGCCTTCCGGTTTCGGCATGCCGAAATTGCGCGCGACGTTCTCGGTCGTGTTCGCGCCCTTCTGGTGCCCCAGCACCACGACCGGAAGGGAACCGAAACGACCGATCGCCGCGACGACCGCCGGATCGTCGCGGAACGCCCGGTCGCCGTGCAGTTCTCGCGGCGCTTCCAGGAGTTCCGACACGTAGTCGAGCGTGTGCGGACGAGCGAGATGCCGGGCGAGCTGGACACGCTCCCATGCGCTCGGTGCGGTCATGGCGTCGACTCCCGTCGCGTCACCGGTGAGGCGGACGGTCGGCGGTAACCGGTTAGGAGACGGACGAACCGGGCGAGTTCGTCGCGCAGATGCTGGCGGGGGACGATGGCATCGATCATCCCGTGCTCGAGGAGGAACTCGGCGCTCTGGAACCCGCTGGGGAGCTTCTGGCGGGTCACTTGCTCGATGACCCGGGGGCCGGCGAAACCGATCATGGCGCCCGGCTCGGCGAGGATGAGATCGGCGATCGTCGCGAAACTGGCGGTGACGCCACCGTAGCAGGGATCGACCAGGACAGCGATGAACGGCAGCCGTGCCGAAGCGAGGGCTTCCACAGCGACGATCGTCTTCGGCATCTGGAACAGCGAGAAGACGCCCTCGTGCATCCGAGCTCCGCCCGAACTGGCGAAGGCCACCAGCGCTCGTCCGTCAGCCGCCGCACGCTCGGCCGCCCGAGCGAACTTCTCGCCGAAGACCGATCCCATGCTGGCGCCGAGGAATCCGAACTCGGCGACGGCGAGGGCGACCGGGACGCCGAGGATCGTCGCCGCACCGGTGACGAGCGCCTCGCGCTCACCGGATCGTCGGCGCGCCTCCTGGATCTTCTGGGGATACGGCTCGTCGAGGGCACGGAACCCGAGCGGGTCGGCAGCGACGAGTTCGGCGTCCCATTCCACGAAGCTGCCCGGATCGGCGATCGACGCGATCCGTTGACGGGCGCTCAGGCGGGCGTGATAGTTGCAGCGTGGACAGACCGAGAGGTTGCGCTCGAATTCCCGGGAGTAGACGAGCTCGCGACAACGCGGGCACTTCAGCCACAGCCCGTCGGGCACCTGAGTGCCGAACGGATCGTGCTTCTCGGGTGCGGCGTTCCGTCTCCGTAGGCGTGGTCGCACGGTCGCTCCTCTCAGGGCACTCGCCTGTCGGGCTATGATACACGGGGAAACGGTCAAGTCGAGGCGGGGGAGCACGATGAGCGATGTCGCCGTCATGATCCTGGCGGGCGGACAGGGGGAACGCCTGTCGATCCTCTCGCGACAACGAGCCAAGCCGGCCGTGCCGTTCGGCGGGAAATACCGCATCATCGACTTCGCGCTGAGCAACTGCGTCAACTCGGGGCTGTACGACGTCGCAGTGCTGACCCAGTACCGGCCGCATTCGCTCAACGAGCACATCGGTCACGGTCGCCCCTGGGATCTTGATCGCGAACGGAACGGTGGCGTCGTCATCCTCCAGCCCTATCTCGGTCGCTCGACTTCGGGGTGGTACCGCGGAACAGCCGATGCGGTGTACCACAACCTGTTCTACATCACTCGGCGACCGTACCGTGACGTCCTGATCCTCGCCGGAGACCACGTGTACGCGATGGACTACCGGCCGATGATCGCGTGGCACCGCGAGCGTGGGGCTGCGGTGACGATCGCGGTGCAACCGGTGGACTGGAGCGAAGCGTCGCGTTTCGGCGTGCTGGTCACCGACGAGGACGGGTGGGTCATCGACTTCGAGGAGAAACCGGCGCGACCGCGTTCCAACCTCGCCTCGATGGGGATCTACCTGTTCCAACGGGACGTCCTGCTCGACCTCTTCACGCGTGACCATCCGGACGCGCCGGAATTCATCGATTTCGGGCGCGACGTCATCCCGTACTTGATCCGGTCGGCGCGAGTGGGCACGTACCGATTCGAGGGCTACTGGCAGGACGTCGGAACCATCCAGTCGTACTGGGAAGCCAACATGGCGCTGCTCGACGACGAGCCGAAACTGAATCTCTACGATCCGAACTGGCGGATCCACACACGGAGCGAAGAGCGCCCACCGGCCAAGATCCTGGAGGGCGCCGAGATCGTCCGTAGTCTCGTCTCGCACGGTTGCATCATCGAGGCGGCGACGGTCATCCGTTCGGTCCTCTCGCCTGGGGTGATCGTCAAGCAGGGTGCGGTCGTGCGCGATTCGATCGTGATGACCGACTCGATCATCGGCCCCGGCGCGGTCATCGACCGGTGCATCATCGACAAGCACGTGCGGATCGGCGCCGGCGCGTACCTGGGGTGGGGCGACGACAATACGCCGAATTGGCTCGAGCCGACCCGGCTCAATACCGGCATCACGCTGGTCGGCCGGAACGCGGTCGTCCCGGCGGGAATCCGCGTGGGTCGGAACGTGCTGATCGGGCCCGACGTCAAGGAAAGCGATTTTCCGGGTTCGGTCGTTCCCAGCGGGGAAACGGTAAACCCGATGGCGACCGTGGTATGGTCGTGAACGGCAGGACGGCGGCTGGTCGCTGGCCCGCGGGTCTCGTCCTCGTGCCAGCGACCGTCGTCGGTTCTCGAGGGAACATGGGAGGAACGACGGTACGGTACGCGAGTTTCGCGAACGAGCGATGGTCGTCGGCCGGGCGGGCGCAGCCCGTCGGCGTGCTGGACAGCGCCCGGTCGTGCGGTCGAGACGAGTCGTCGATTCGATACGCGCGTGCCCGTTCGGTGGCTCCGATGCAGCCGCGGGCACGCGGTGGGCGCTGAATGAAGGGGGAAGCGGGTATGCCCAACGCGAACGACGGCGTGCCGAGCGGGGTCGAACAGTGCTCGATCGTCTGGCTTCCTGACGCGCTCGGCGCGCTGGACACGGAGGTGCGACGCACCTTCTTCGACCTGTTCGACGTCGACGTCACGGTGGGCGAGCTGGTGCTGCCCGAGCACATGCGCGCGTGGGTCGAGCGCTACTTCGGCTCGGCCGATGCGGTGACCCGGCAACGGATCGTCAAGGTGACGAACCGCTGGACGTTGGACGCGACGCTGTTCAACGAACTGCGGGCACGCCGACCGCTCGAGGCCCGGATCCCGGCGGAGCTCGCCGACGAGCTGGCGCGGACCGCGCCCGACCCGTTCTGCGAGCCGGAGTACAACACACCGGAGGACGTCTTCGGCCGCATCCGAGGCCGGTACGTGATCACGGCGAGCAACATCGCGAAGTACGACGGCCTGCACGGCGTGATCGTCTTCCGCGAGCACGACCCCTTGGCGTTCGACGAGGGGCTCGTGCGCGAGATGGTGGCGGTCGCGCGCGCCTGGTTCGACCGCGCGCACGAGGTGGATCCGGTCGCGGTCTACCCGCTGTTCATGTGGAACTGCTTGTGGAAGAGCGGCGCGTCGATCCCGCACGGGCACGCGCAGGTCAGCCTGACGAGGCGCCTCCACTACGGCAAGGTGGAGCGCGAGCGGCGCGCTGCCGAAGCGTACCGGGCGCAGATTGGCCGGCGATATTTCGACGACCTCTTCCGCGTGCACGAGCACCTCGGCCTGGGTCGGACGGTGAACGGGGTCCGCGTCTATGCGAACCTCACCCCGCTCAAGGAGAAGGAAACCGTCCTCCTGGCGCCGGCTTTCGCGGACGATCTCGCGCAGGTCATGAGCCGGGTGGTCCGTTGCCTGGTCGATGAGCTCAACGTGACGTCGTTCAACCTCGTGGCCTGGATCCCGCCGCTCGCGGCGACGCCGGAGGACTGGTCGGACGTGCCGGTCGTGGTGCGGGTCGTCGATCGCGGCGATCCGCTGTCGCGGACCTCCGATTTTGGCGCGATGGAGCTCTATGCGGCGAGCGTGGTGGCGAGCGATCCGTTCCGGGTCGCCGAGGTGCTCTGGCGCTGTCTCGGGTCGTGACGGGCCATCGGGAGCGGAGAGGTCGTGCCGACAGCGCTGCATTCAGGCGCGGTCCGCAGGGAGGCGCGCGAGCGATCGTACGCGGGCGCTCGAGATCCGACGGTCCGGCAGCTGGCCGGAGGACGAAGCGATTGACTCCGGCGGAGCACCGATTACAATAATGCCATTCTCGGTGTGTCGGTGCCGGTACTGGAACGGTTCCGTGCAACCAGTCGGGTTGGAGAGCGAGGAGGTGAGACGCATGACGAAAGGCGATCGAGCGCTGCAGGCGGTAATGGCGACGAGTGGGGAGGAGCGAAGCATGGACGCGCTGAAGGAGCTCGAGGCGGCGGCCCGTACCGGGCAGCTCAGTCGGCGGGAGGTGCTCAAACGCGCGGCGGCGCTCGGGCTGAGCGCGCCGGCGATCGCGGCGTTGCTCGCGGCGTGCGCGCGCGGTGAAGCCACACCGACGCCGGCACCGGCCCAGACACCGGCAGCGGCGGCCAGCCCGACGCCGGCCCAGGCAGCCAGTCCGACAGCGGCGGCAGCCAGTCCGACACCGGCGCCAGCGGCCAAGCGGGGCGAGGGCGGGCTCGTCAAGTTGCTCTGGTGGCAGGCGCCGACGATCCTCAATCCGCACTTCTCGCAGGGAACGAAGGACTTCGACGCGTCGCGCATCGTGCTCGAGCCGCTGGCCGACGTGAACGACCAGGGCGAACTCGTCCCCATCCTCGCGGCGGAGATCCCGTCCGTGCAGAACGGCGGCGTGTCGTCCGATGCGAAGACGGTCACCTGGAAACTCAAGCAAGGCGTCAAGTGGTCGGACGGGACGCCGTTCACGTCGAAGGACGTGAAATTCACCTACGAGTTCGTCATCGACGAGAAAGCAGCGGCGACCACGATGGGAAACTATACCGTGATAGAGTCGATCGAGACGCCGGACGACTACACGGTCGTGATCCGCTTCAAGAATCCCAATCCGGCGTGGATGAACGTGTTCGTCGGCCCCTACGGGATGATCCTCCCCGAGCATGTCCTGCGCGACTACGTCGGCGAGAAGGCGCGGAACGCGCCGTTCAACTTGAACCCGATCGGGACGGGCCCCTACAAGGTCAAGGAGTTCCGGCCGGGCGACGTCGTCGTGTACGAGATGAACGAGAACTACCGCGAGCCGAACAAGCCGTACTTCGCGCAGGTCGAGCTGAAGGGCGGCGGTGACGCGACGACCGCGGCGCGCGCGGTGCTCCAGACCGGCGAGGTCGATTACGCCTGGAACCTCCAGGTCGAAGCGCAGGTGCTCGACCAGCTGGAGAAGACGGGTGTCGGAGTCGTCGAGGTCATCGAGGGGGTGAACGTCGAGCGGATCCTCGTCAACATGACCGATCCGCGGAAGGAGGTCGACGGGGAGCGCTCGAAGCTCGGTGTGCCGCACCCCTGGCAGTCGGACCTGCGTGTCCGGCAAGCCTACGCCTTGGCCTGCCAGCGGGACGTGATCGCCAATACGTTGTACGGACGAGCCGGCAAGGCGACGTCGAACATCCTGGTCGCGCCGGAGCGCTTCGTCTCCAAGAACACGTCCTGGAAGTTTGACCTGGATGCCGCGGCCAAGCTGCTCGACGAGGCGGGGTGGACGAAAGGACCGGACGGCGTCCGGCAGAGGGACGGCGTCCGAATGGAGATCGTCTACCAGACGACGGTCAATCCGGTGCGGCAGAAGACGCAGGAGATCATCAAGCGCGCGTTCGAACAGCTGGGCATCAAGGTCGAGCTGAAGTCGATCGATGCCTCGGTCTTCTTCTCGTCGGACCCCGGGAATCCCGACACTGCCGCGCACTTCTATGCCGATATCGAGATGTTCACGAACGGGCCCACGTCCGTCTATCCGGTCGACTACATGATCTCTTGGTATGGGAAAGAAGACAACATCGCCCAGAAGGCGAACAACTGGGCAGGCAACAATTACGAGCGTTGGCAGAACGAGGAGTACGACAAGGCCTACGAGCAAGCGCTGGTCGAACTCGACCCGCAGAAACAGGCCGAACTGTTCATCAAGATGAACGACCTCGTGGTCAACAACGTCGTGGTCATTCCGCTGGTGCACCGGAACAGCGTGAGCGGCCGGGCGAAGAACCTGACGGGTCTGGAGCTCTCGCGCTGGACCGACGAGACCTGGAACATCGCCAACTGGCGGCGCTCGAGCTGAGCGGCCGGTTCGGGGGGCGAGGAGTGTCCCTCGCCCCCCGATTCGTGTGGCATGGGGTGAGGAGCGCGGGATGACGCAGTACCTGATCCGCCGGATCTTGATCTCGATCCCGACCCTGGTCGCGATCAGCATCGTGATCTTCACGATCCTCGCTCTCGCGCCGGGCGACCCGCTCGCGGAGTTCGCGATGAACCCAGCCGTTCCTCCCGAGGTGCGACAGCGCATCCGCCAGAGCATGGGACTCGACGACCCGATTCCGGTGCGCTACGTGAAGTGGGCGTCCTCGATGCTCCGCGGTGATTTCGGGTACTCGTTCCGCTCCAAGTCGCCGGTCATCGATCTCATCCGCCAGCGTCTCCCGACGACGCTCTACGTCATCGGGACCGCGTACCTCGTGTCCGTGCTCATCGCCATCCCCGTCGGAGTACTGTCCGCCATCCGGCAATACTCGATTTTCGACAACATCGCCACCACCCTCGCTTTCATCGGGTTCTCCCTACCCACCTTCGTGACCGGAATTCTGTTCATCCTCCTCTTCAGCGTGAAGCTGGGTTGGTTGCCGATGATCTACCGCACGACGATCGAGACCGAGGGGCTCGCTGGCCTCTGGGAGAAGATCAAGCAAGCGCTCATGCCCATCATGGTCCTGGGGCTGTTCGAGACCGCGGCGCTGACGCGCTACACCCGTGCCGCGATGCTGGAAACGATCCACCAGGATTACGTGCGGACGGCGCGCGCCAAGGGTCTGAGCGAACGGGCCGTGATCCTACGGCATGCGCTGCGGAACGCGCTCATCCCGGTCGTGACGATCGTCGCGCTCAGCATCCCGGGCATCTTCACCGGTGCGGTCATCACGGAACAGATTTTCCGCGTTCCCGGGATGGGTTCGCTCCTGATCAGCGCGATCCGCGACAACGACACGCCGGTGATCATGGCGATCACGATCATCTTCTCGACGCTCGTCGTGATCTTCAACCTGATCGCCGACATCCTGTACGGCGTGCTCGACCCGCGCATCAAGTACGAATGACGGCCGGCAGCACCTCGACGGGGGTGAGCGATGTCCGATGTGACCGAGCAGCGACGAGTTCGTGCGGCGGCCAGCGCGGTCGCGCCGGCGATCGCGCTGCCCCAGCGGAAGCCACGCTCGTTGTGGAGCGACGCCTGGCGGCAATTCCGGCACCATCGGCTGGCACTCGCCGGAGGCTTCGTGCTGCTCTTCATGATCGTGGCGACGATCGTCGGCCCCTTCCTCTGGCCGATTCCCTGGAACACGTTCGACATGGCGGAAGCGCTGCAGGGTCCGTCGTTGCGCCATCCCTTCGGTACCACGGATCTCGGTCATGACATCTTCGCGCGCATCCTGTGGGGTGGCCGCATCTCGCTCGCGGTCGGCGTCGTGGCCATGCTGGTGGCCGTGGTGCTCGGTACATTGATCGGCGCGGTCGCCGGCTACTTCGGCGGTGTTCTCGACTCGTTCTTGATGCGCCTGACCGACATGTTCATCTCGATCCCGAGCCTACCGCTGCTTCTCCTCATCACCTACCTCTTCCAGGATCGGATGAAGGCGATCTTCGGCATCGAGCTCGGGATGTTTCTCCTGATCGTCATCGTCATCGGCGGGTTAAACTGGATGCCGGTTGCGCGTCTCGTGCGCGCGTCGTTCCTCTCGCTGAAGCAGAAGGAATTCGTCGAGGCCGCGCACTGCATCGGTGTCGGAACCGGCGGCATCATCTTCCGGCACATCCTGCCGAACACGCTGAGTCCGGTCATCGTGGCGGCGACGCTGGGAGTCGCGCAGGCGATCATCACCGAATCGGCGCTCTCGTTCCTCGGGCTCGGCTTCCCGCCCGACATCCCGACCTGGGGACGCATGCTGTACGATGGGATCAATTGGATCGAGTTCGCGCCGTGGATGGTGCTGTTCCCCGGTGGCGCGATCTTCTTGACGGTCCTCAGCATCAACTATGTCGGTGACGGCCTGCGGGACGCGCTCGATCCACGGCGGATGTACGCGGTGTAGGGGGAGCGGTCGTGCTCGAAGGAGAAGAGCGTCTCGGTCGCGCTGCGCTCGTCGGTGACCTCGCGCGGATCGAACTCGAGTGCGAGTGTTGCGGAACTCGGCTCGATGCGTTCCGGTCGCCCGGGCGCTGCGCTTGCGGAGGTCTCTTCCGGGTGGTCTTCCCGCGTCCGGAGTCGGTCGACCTGAGGGTGTTCGATCGGCGCCTCGGCACCTGGGAGCCGTTGGATCGCAGCGGCGTTTGGCGGTACCGGGAGTTCCTGCCTCCCTTGTCGGCCCACTTCGTGATCACGAGGCCTGAGGGGAACACGAACCTGTACCGGCATCCCCGGCTCTCGTCCTGGACCGGTTGCCAGGAACTCGTCGTGAAACACGAGGGAGAAAATCCGACCGGTTCGTTCAAGGATCGCGGCATGACCGTCGCCATCTCGCACGCCCGTGCGGTGGGGGCTCGGGCGGTCGCCTGCGCTTCGACCGGTAACACGGCGGCCTCGGTCGCGGCCTATGCCGCGCTGGCGGAGCTTGGGAGCGTCGTCTTCCTGCCGGCCGGCAAGATCGCGGCCGGGAAACTCGGCCAAGCTCTCGCCTACGGGGCGCGCATCGTGCAGATCGACGGCGACTTCGATGCCGCGATGCGGCTGGTCGAAGCGGCGAGCGACGAACTCGGGCTCTATCTCCTGAATTCGGTCAATCCCTTCCGGCTCGAGGGGCAGAAGACGATCGTCTTCGAACTTCTCCATCAGCTGGCGTGGGAGCCACCGGACTGGATCGTGCTCCCGGGAGGCAACCTCGGCAATACGGCGGCGTTCGGCGCCGCCCTGGACCAGCTCCAACGCTGGGGAGTGCTCGCGCGCCTGCCGCGTCTCGCGGTCATCCAGGCGGAAGGGGCTGCGCCGTTCTACGCGGCGTACCGCACCGGGTTCCGCGACTTCCATCCCGTGCAGGCCGAGACGGTCGCGACCGCGATCCGCATCGGGAATCCGGTGAGCTACGAGCGAGCCAAGCGGGCGATCGAGCTCACCGACGGCGTCGTCGCGGTCGTCTCGGACACCGAAATTCTGGAAGCGAAGGCGGTGGTGGACCGGTGCGGTATCGGCTGCGAGCCGGCTTCGGCGGCGGCGGTCGCCGGAGTCCGCAAGCTGGTGGCGGAGGGCACGATTGGTGCGGACGACCGCGTGGTGGCGATCCTCACCGGGCACGTGCTCAAGGATCCGGAGACGATCCTGCGCTATCACACTGCCGAACCGGTCCGCTCGCTCGCGAACCGCCCGGTTACCGTACCGGCGTCGCTCGACGCCTTGCGTGGAGTGCTCGGCGATGGAGCTTGAGGTCCGCGTCCCTGCCTCGAGCGCGAATCTCGGCCCGGGTTTCGACGTGCTCGCGCTCGCCCTGGGTTGGTACCTCCGTGTGCGCTACCGTGGGACCGGGGATTGCGACGAACTCCGCGTGGTGTCGGAGCCGGACCTGCACGGTGGCCGGAATCTCGTCGTCGAAGCGATGGAGCGCTTCGCGCGCCGAACGGGTGTCCGGCTGCCCGGAGGCGAACTCGTCGTCGAGTCGGAGATTCCGGTCGCGCGCGGATTGGGGAGCTCGGCCGCAGCGGTGGTGGCCGGACTGGTGCTCGCCAACGAACTCACCGGGCAGCCCCTGGGGCGGGACGAGCTCTTCGAACTGGCCTCCGCGTTGGAAGGACACGGCGACAACGTCGGTGCGGCGCTCTACGGCGGTGCGATCCTGGCCGTGGAGAGCGCGGACGGCCCGCTTGCGGTTCGGATTCCGCTCCGAGCGCCGCTCGCGGCCGTTCTGCTCGTTCCCGAAGCGCTGGGTTTCACCAGCGATGCCCGGTCGGTGTTGCCGCGGCGGATCCGTCGCGTCACGGCGGTCCGAACGGCCGCTCGTACGGCGCTCATCGTGCTCGCCCTGGCGACTGGCCAACCGGAATTGCTGGGAACGGCGATGGAGGACGAGCTGCATCAACCGTACCGCGCCGTCCTCTACCCCCACTTGGATGAGGCGATCACCGCGGCGCGCGCTGCTGGTGCCTACGGTGCGGCGCTGAGCGGGGCCGGTCCCTCCGTGCTGGCGCTCGCCCATCCCCGGCGGAGCGAGCAGGTGCGCCGGGCGTTCGAGGAGCTGATCGCTCGGCGCGGCTACGCTGCGCGTGCGGTCGTCCTGCCGATCGACGAGCAGGGCGCGATCGTGGTCCAGCGCGTGGCTCCCGCGACGATCCGCTCACCCGAACGAGGGACCGTGCCCGACGGAGCACCAGTGACGGATCCCTGAGGGGACCGACTGGGTCGCGCCGACCGCTGGGGCTGCGTTGGTCCGGCGCGCTGTGTTGAGAGGAACGCGGACCCGCTCGTTACCGCTCGATTCCCCGAGCGGGCGTCACGGGCAGTGTCTCCGGTGAAACAGGAACGTCACCCCGCGGTCGTCGGCTGCCGGGCGCCAGCGCAGTACAATACATAACGAGCGGCGAGGCCCAGGCGGTGATCGGGACTGGAGGTGCGCCATGGAGTTCGGGACGTTCCTCCTGATGCTCGCGCTCAGCTACGGCTTCGGTGTGCTGTGGTACGACTTGCTACCGGGACGGTTGCCGGAGAAGGTCTGGCGGGTGGCTGCGTACCCGTTCCTGGGCATCTGGATCGCCGAGCAGCTGCCAGCCTTCGGTCCGTCGTTCGGCGGTCTCCATCTCGTCCATGCGGTTGTCGGTTCGCTGGTCGCGGTCGTCGTCGACTGGGTGATCAACCAGGCTCGGCGGCCGGCGGTGGTGCAGCAGTTCGAGACTCGGGCAGCCTGAAGTGTCGGGCGTGACGATGGGCCTCGTCGTCGGG
>JANZZC010000078.1 GCA_026419575.1 Thermomicrobium sp.
AGATGTGTATAAGAGACAGCTCGACCACTGGTTGGAACTGAGCGGCCTCTGCCAGGACTGCCAGCGGGAGCCGCTCGCCTGCTCGTGAGCGCCCGTCCGGTCACCTTCCGGCATTCCACGCCGCGCTGAGCCGTCGTGACCAGCGGGACGGCTACGAACGCACGCGTCCCGTCGGTTGAGCGGCGGTCGATCGGTCGCGAGCACGCAGCGCTCGCCGCGGCCTGAGCTTGCGCCAGTAATTGATACCGAGTATCATCTGCGCCGTCGGGCGGCTGCCGCCTCGACCGACTGAGACGGCGTATCATGGAGGAAAGGGGCGTCCGATGCGTGTCGCTCTGGTGTGGCTCGCGATCCTGCTCGCCGGAAGCGTCGCCGCCTGCCGCGGCGCGGCGACGCCGACTCCGACGACCGGCGCGATGGGCGAGACGACTGCTTCGGCAGCTCGGCGACTGGTCGTGGTCACGAGCATCCCGATCTTCGCCACGATGGTCGAGGTGGTTGGCGGCGAGTTCGTCGAGGCGAGTGCCGTCATGCCACCGGGCACCGATCCCCACACCTACCAGCCGGTCCCTCGGGACGTCGCCAAGCTGGCGGTCGCCGACCTCGTCGTCTACAACGGCGGCGACCTCGACCCCTGGATGGAGCGTCAGCTGGAGGCGACCGGGAGCCGTGCCCGCGTGGTGGTGCTCTCCGAGGGGCTCGAGCCGCCGCCCGGCGTGGGGGAGGAAGAAGCGCACGCCGGCGAAACTCCGGCGGTGGAGCACGAACACGGCGTGAATCCGCACTTCTGGCTCGACCCCGATTTCGGCATCATCTACGTCCAGCGTATCGCCGAGGGGCTGGCGCAGGTTGACCCCGCCAGGGCCGAGACGTACCGGGCGAACGCCGAGCGCTACATCGCCGAGATCCGCGCCTTCGACGAATGGGCGAAGGAGCAGATCGCGACGATTCCACCGGAGCGCCGCAAACTGGTCACCTTCCATGACGCGTTCCCCTACTTTGCGGCACACTACGGCTTGGAGCTCGTTGGCGTGGTCATCCTGAGTCCGGGGCGCGAGCCTTCGCCGCAGGAAGTCGCCCAGCTCGTCGAACGGATCCGGAGCGAGGGCGTGCCAGCGATCTTCGTCGAGCCGCAGTTCAACCCGAAACTCGCGGAGACGATCGCTCAGGAAGCGGGAGTCCGGGTGCTCGAGCTCTACAGCGACGCGGCTCCAGCTGGAACGGATTACCTCGGGATGATGCGTCGGAACGTGACCAACGTGGTCGAAGGGTTGCGTGGATGATGCGGGGCGGACCGGTCGCGCTCGAGCAAGTCGTCGAGACGGCGACGACTCCGGTGATCCTCGTCGAGCATCTGACGACGGGCTACCGACGCGGCGAGGCGATACTGCGCGACGTCAGCTTCCAGGTGGAGCGCGGCACCCTCGTCGGGGTGCTGGGGCCGAACGGGAGCGGCAAGTCGACCCTCTTCCGTTCCCTGCTCGGTCTGTTGCCCCCGTGGGAAGGGCGGGTCCTCGTCGAGGGGAGACCAGCGCGCCCCAATCCGGACGTCGCCTACATTCCCCAGCGGGAGACGATCGACTGGGATTTCCCGGTCACGGTGCTCGACGTGACGCTCATGGGGCGCTATCCGCGGCTCGGGCTCCTGCGGCGACCGGCCCAGGCCGACCGTGACCTGGCGCTCTGGGCACTCGAGCAGGTGGGCATGGCCGATTTCCGCGACCGGCTCATCGCCGAGCTCTCGGGCGGGCAGCGCCAACGCGTGTTCCTGGCGCGGGCGCTCGCCCAAGAGCCGGAACTCTTCCTGCTCGACGAGCCGGTGAGCGGCATCGATGCGCCGACCCAGCACTTCGTCTTCGAGCTCCTGGAGCGCTTGTGCCGGCAAGGAAAGACGGCGCTCGTCGCGACGCACGACCTCTCCTGCGTGGTCCAGCGCTTCGACCGGGTGCTGCTGCTCAACCGCGAGGTGATCGCGTACGGGTCGCCGCAGGAGGTGTTCACCGAGGTGCTGCTCAACCGGACGTTCCAGTCGCATCTCCTGCTCTTGCGCTACGGAGACCGGGTCATCGTGGTGGAAAGCGAGGATGGCGATGAGCGGAGCTGTTGACCTCCTGCTCGAGCCGTTACGGTACGGGTTTCTCCTCCGCGCGCTGATCGCGGCGGTCCTGGTCGGGGCGATCTGCGCGCTGGTCGGGAGCTACGTCGTCCTCAAAGGACTCGCCTTCATCGGCGATGCCTTGGCGCACGTCGCGTTCACCGGCATCGTGGTGGCGTTCCTGGCCGGTTTCAGCTTCTACGTGGGAGCGCTGGCGGCAGCGGTCGCAGCTGGGCTCGGCATCGGCTGGGTGACGCGCCGGGTCGGTCTGAGCACCGATACGGCGATCGGGATCGTCTTCAGCGGCGTGTTCGCGCTCGGCGTGGTGCTCATGGCGATCGGGATCCGCACCTACACGGTCGATCTCTTCAGCTACGTGTTCGGCGACATCCTCTCGGTGCGAGCGCGCGACCTCTGGGCGATCGGTCTGGCCGGTGCGCTCGTGCTGGCGACGATGCTCCTCCTCTATAAAGAGCTCTTGTTCGCGCACTTCGATCCGGTCGTGGCCGAGGCGGCCGGACTCCCGGTGGGGGCGCTGCAGCTCCTCTTGTTGTTGCTCCTCTCGGTGACGGTGGTGGTCTCGGTGCAAGCAGTCGGGGTCGTGCTGGTGCTGGCGATGCTGGTGACCCCGGCAGCGACGGCGGCGCTGGTGGCGCGCCGGATGCCGAGCTTGATGGCGTTCGCCGTACTCTTCGGCATGGTAGCGGCGGTCCTCGGGTTCTATCTGAGCTACTACCTCAGCGTACCGTCGGGGGGAGCGATCGTGCTCGTGGCGACGCTCCTCTTCGTCCTGGTCGCCGCAGCGGTGCGCGGGCACGGGGCCTGGCGGCGGCTGATGGCCGCCCGGAGCTAGCGAACGCCTCGGAGCGAGAGCGATGGACGAGACGAGCGGCTCTTCGGTCGGCTCAAGTTCGGATCGGGAGGGAGCGGTCATGCGGGTGGCCTACGTGTTCGCGACGCCGCGGGCAGCGAGCTACAAGCTGGGGCAGATGATCCTGCCGCAGCTCGAGGCCGGGACGCACGGCGTCGAGGTGGTCGGGATGTTCTTCTTCGACGACAATGTGTTCGTGCTGCGTGCCGGGGACCCGATCGGCGAGCGGCTGGCGCGGGTCGCCAAGGAGCAGGGGATCCTGCTCATGATGTGCGACATGTGCGCGCTCGAGCGGCATCTCGCCGAGGGACAGCCGCGCTGGTGCGACCCGGTGACAGGGCTCGGCCGCCGCGAACCGGCCGAGATCCGGCCGGTCGGCACCGTCGAGGGCGTCGACGTCGGCTGCTTCCCCGATCTCTACGCAGCGCTCGCCCAGAATCCCCCGGACCAGGTGATCACGCTCTGACGTCGTCTCTCGAGCCCGTCTCGCCGGCGGGCGCGGTCGCGTCGGCGCCGTCTCCACGTCGCGACGACGAAGCCGGCCGGGCATCCCCGGCCGGTTCCTCGTTCACACCAGCGGCCGCTGGCGTTCGAAGCGGAACAGGCCCGCGAGGATGGCGACGGTCGCCACGACGTGCATGAGCACCAGGAGGAAACGGCTACCGGGGCGGTCGGTCGCAGCGAACGGCGGGACGAGGAGAACGACGAAGACGAGGAGCGCGAGGATCGCGAAGATGAGGAACGGTCGGCGCGTCCAGCGGCGGAGCAACGCGTAGAACCCGGTGCCCAGCAGGATGGGGACGACGGTGAGGAGGACGACTCCAGAGAGGTCGACCTGGCTCTCCGGTCGACCGGGCGGCTGTACTCGGAGGGAAACGCCGACCGCTCGGGCGATGAGCCAGAGCAGCGTATTGACGAACGCCGCGACGATCGCGGCGACGATCCCGTAGCGGAACAGCACCATGGCTCTCCTACCCTTCCGTCGTTCGTCGCTCCCGGCCGCTGGCGAGCGCGCGTCGGTGTCGATACGGATATCGTACCGATTCTTCGTCCGGAGCGCAAGCGTTCTGGCCGTGTCGGCCACGACGCATACCGGTGTCTGGCCGCGCTGGCGACGTACTGTGAAGCTCGATTCGCCGCTGCCGGCACTGCTGTCGGTGCTCGAGCGTCGGAGAGGGGCTACCCGGATACCGGTGCGAGGCAGCGCTGCCGGAGCGGCTCGCGCAGCGGCGTTCGGGGCAGGAGCGAGTCGGGCGTGCCCGATACGGCAGCGCGCATCGCGCGTTCCAACGGAGACGCGCAGCGCGGCGCACGCGTCCTCGCTCGGGTCGGTTCCGCGACCGTCTCGTCGCGGCGCCGCTCCCGTGTGCGGCTGTTCCTGGCCCGCTCGCACGAGGTACTTCGCGACGGTGCGGCGAACGAGTGGGAGTATGCGCCGTCGACGGGTCGGCCGTCGTCAGGGAGTCCGGAGCGGGCGATCGCTACCGGGCCCGAGGCGAGCTCGTGCAGCCGGGAGCAGCTCGTGCCGGCGTGCCGTCGGAGTTCGCTGAGTCCTCCGACTCGTCGCGGCGACCCCGACGGATCCCGCAGCGCGTCGCCTCTCGCTGCGGCCGGTGAGTCGCGTCCGAAGCGCAGCGGACCGCTCGCGTCCCGCGTCTCGCCTGCGGCGCGCTCGGACGGACTCGCTGCCGGAGCGTGCTGCGTCCGGCACGAAGGGAGGGGGAGCCGGGAGGTGCCTCAGCGCGGTCGTTCCAGCGGTCGCGCCAGGAGCTCCGACCAGTTCATCACGTCGCCGCCGAGTTCCGCTCGACGCTGCTGCGCTGCGTCCGCTCGAGCGAAGGCGGCGATTCCCCAGCCCATCGGCGAGCGTACCTTCGGACTCACCAGATACTGGGCCTCCTCGGCGCGGAGCCAGATCTCCGTCTCGTAGTCGTGCACCCACACCGCCGCCCACTGCGGTGCGTGCTTCTGCCGGTACCGGAGGAGACAGCCGATGTCGTCGAAGACCAGCGTCTCGCCCTTCGCGCTCGCGGCGGCTGCGGCGTGGCGCGCTTCCGAGACGATCATGCCGCATTCGGCGCAGGTGTCCCGACCGTACCGGATCTCCGGCGGCGCGAGCGTGCGCTCGCGTCGGCAGGCGAGGAGCGGCAACGCGGCGAAGAGCATCGCGAGCATGCGGCGACGAGTCATCGCACGACCTCCCGATGGAGCGACGCGTACGCGGCGAGCGTCCCGGCGACCGTCCATGCGAGCAGCATGCCGCCGAGGACCAGCGGTACCGCTGCGCCGAACCGTTCGTCGGCGTAGAGACCGGTCGGCCCGAGCAGCTCGAGCGTCCCGGCGAGCAGCCGGAGGGCCGCGATCCGGTACGCCTCGACCGGGTTTCCGAGCGCGATGCCGAGGAGCCAGCTCGGCGGGAGTCGTACGGCCAGAGCCGTACCCATCAGGCCGAGATCGCCGAGGAAGACCAGCAGGAGCCAGGTGCCCAGCGCGAGACTGACCGCAGTGCTCGCTCGGGCGCAGCGGCTCGAGAGGAGCAGACCGAGCGCGAGCGATGCCCAGGCCAAGAGGACGGTCAAGCCAGCGAGCCCGAGGAAGGAGAGCGGATCGGTCGCTCCGGCGAGCAGGACGAGCACCCCGCTCGCACCGAAGCCGAGCGCGACGGCGGCGGCGAGCGCCAGGCCGAGTCCGATCGCCTTGGCCGCGAAGTACGCCGCGGTGCCGAGCGGCTGCGTGAGCCAGAACTCCAGCACGCTCCGCTCGCGGTCGCTGGCCAGCGTCAGAGCTCCGAGCGTCAGTCCCATGAGCGGGACGAGCAAGAGCATCACGTTCACCAGGCTCGCCGCGGTCCGGCCGAAGCCGCTGACCGGGCTCCCCGCCCCGACGAGCGAGACGAGAACCGAGAGCGCTGCGCTCAGCAGGAGGAGCGCTGCTGCGTCGGCGAGGAACCAGCGGTTCCGGAGCGCGTCGCGCAGCTCCTTCTCGGCGAGCACGACCACGGCGTTACCACGCATCGGTCCCCTCCAATCGGAAATCGCGCACCTGGATCCCGACGCGCGCCAGGAGGAAGAACGGCTCTCCCTTGCGATCCGGCGGCAGGACGACCCGCAAGTACCGGTCCTCGCGATGGACCGCGAACCCGTGCGCGCTCAAGAGATGGCTGGCCGGCTGGAGAGCGTCGGAGTCGAGTTCGAGCACGAGCAGCTGGTGCGCATCGTGCCGCGGCGCGCTCGTCGGCAGCGACTCGGCGACGACTCGCCCGGCTTCGAGGCGCAGCACCCGCGTGGCCAGGCGCCAGATGTCGTCGGGCCGGTGCGACGCGAAGACGATGGTCCGGCCCTCCGCGCGCAGTCGCTCGAGCGCCGCCAGCAGGTCCTCGCGTGCGGCGACGTCGAGGTTCGCGGTCGGTTCGTCGAGGAGCAGGAGCGGCGGGTCGCCGATCGTCGCCAGCGCGAGCGCCAACCGCTGCTGCATACCCC
>JANZZC010000085.1 GCA_026419575.1 Thermomicrobium sp.
CCGCCGCGAGCCCGACGCCGGCGGGCGCGACGCCGACGGCGGCGGCCGCTGCCGGTCCCGTGCCGACGGTCGCGCCGGGAACCAAGATCACGATCGCCATGGTGCCGAAGCTCGTGCATCCCTTCTTCGAGGACGTGCGCAAGGGCGGCGAGCAGAAGGCCAAGGAACTCGGTATCGAGTTCCAGTGGGTCGCGCCGCAGCAGGCCGATCCAGCGCAGCAGGTCTCGATGATCGAGGACCTGATCCGCAAGAAGGTCCACGCCATCTCGATCTCGCCCAACGAGCCGAAGTCGGTCGAGCCGGTGATCGCCGAAGGGATGAAGCAAGGCATCCTGATGATGACCTTCGATGCCGACTCGCCGGACAGCCAGCGCGTCATGTACATCGGCACCGACAACAAAGCGGCCGGCAAGACGATGGGCGAGACGATGGCCAAGTTGCTCAACGGCCAAGGGAAGGTCGGCATCATCACCGGTGGGCTCGGCGCGCTCAACCTGAACCAGCGGATCGAGGGGTTCAAGGAAGGCGTCGGTCCCAACATCCAGGTCGTCGACGTGCAGGCGACCGACGACGATCTCCAGAAGGGGCTGTCGGTCAGCGAAGCGATGCTGCGGGCGCACCCGGACCTCAACGGGATCGCCTGCGTGAGCGCGACCGGTGGACCGACGCTCGCGCAAGTCCTCAAGTCGCCAGAGTTCCAGGACCGGATCGGTAAGCTGGTCATCGTCGCCTTCGATGACCTCGAGGAGACCAAGCGTGCGATCGAGGAAGGGATCATCGCCGCGACCATGGTGCAGCGCCCGGTCCAAATGGGCGTGCTGACCGTCCAGTGGGCCTACGACATCCTGACCGGCAAGGCGAAGCCACCGTACAAGAACATCGATACGGGCGTGACGGTCGTGACCAAGGAGAACCTCAACAGCTACACGAAGTGAACCGTGCGGGATCGGAGCTCCCGCTCCGATCCCGCAGGTCGGGGGCGACGGATGAGCGTTCCGGTGCTGGAAGCGAGAGACATCAGCAAGCGGTTCCCGGGCGTGGTCGCGCTCGAGGGTGTGACCCTTCGGGTCTATCCTGGGGAGATCCATGCGGTCGTCGGGGAGAACGGTGCCGGCAAGTCGACGCTGATGAAGATCTTGTCCGGTGTCCATCAGCCCAACGAGGGGGAACTCCTGCTCGACGGGCGACCGGTGCGGTTCGCCGATCCCCGCCAGGCGCTGGCGCATGGTATCGGCATCATCTACCAGGAACTGAGCGTCGTCGATACCCTCTCGGTCGGAGAGAACATCTTCCTCGGTCGTTTGCCGCAGCGTGTCGGCGTGCCCGGTGTCGTCGACTGGCACCGGCTCTGGCGTGACGCGGCGCAGGTCCTGGAACGCGTGGGCGCGCCGGTCGATCCGCACCAGCAGGTCCGGGAACTCAGCGTCGCGCAGAAGCAGCTGGTCGAGATCGCCCGAGTGCTCTCGCAGGACGTGCGGGTGCTGATCCTCGACGAGCCGACGAGTTCGCTCTCGCTCCAGGAGACGGCGCGGCTCTTCGAGATTCTCCGCGGCTTGCGGGCGCAGGGAGTCGCGATCATCTACATCTCGCACCGTCTGGAGGAGGTGTTCGCCATCGCGGACCGTGTGACGGTGCTGCGGGACGGTCGCGTGGTCGGAACCCAGCCGATCGGCGAGGCGACACGCGAGGGACTGATCCGGATGATGGTCGGACGGGACCTCTCGGCCTACTACGGTACCGTGCGGTCATCGCCAGGGCCCGCCCGGCTCGAGGTGCGGCAGCTCTCGCGCGCCGGTGTCCTCCGCGACGTGAGCCTGACGGTGCGGGCCGGCGAGATCGTCGGACTCGCTGGGTTGGTCGGTGCCGGGCGGACGGAGCTGGCGCGCTGTCTCTTCGGCGTGGATCCGATCGATGCGGGGGAGATCCGGGTCGACGGCCAACGCGTGACGATCCGGAACCCGCAGGACGCCGTGCGGCATGGGATCGTGCTGGTACCGGAGGACCGGAAGCTGCAGGCGCTGGTCCTCATCCTGACGGTGCGCGAGAACATCGCGTTGCCGGTGCTCCCTCGCCTGGCGCGCTTCGGTTTTCTCTCCCGGCGACGAGAGGAGGAACTCGCTCAGGGGTTCGTCGAACGGCTCCGCATCCGCACCCCGTCGCTCGAGCAACGCGTCCTCAACCTGAGCGGAGGGAACCAGCAGAAAGTGGTGCTGGCGCGGGCGCTGGCGACGAACCCGAAAGTCCTCATCCTCGACGAACCGACGCGCGGGATCGACGTGGGCGCGAAGGCAGAAGTCCATGCGTTGATCGCCGAGCTCGCCGAGGCGGGGATGGCGATCCTCCTCATCTCGTCTGAGCTGCCCGAGGTCTTGAGCATGAGCCACCGTGTCCTGGTGATGAGCGGTGGGCGTCTCGTTGCCGAGTTCCCCCGCGAGGAAGCCAGCGAGGAACGCGTGCTGGCGGCGGCGACCGGGCAGGCGCGCGTCGCCTGACGGTGCGGATGCACGGAGAGGAGTCGGTCGTGCGCATCGTGGATGTGAAGACCTACGTTCTCGGTACCGCCTGGCGGAACTTGACCTTCGTCGAGGTGCACACCGACGAGGGGATCAGCGGGGTCGGGGAGGCGCGGATGCTGAACCATACCGATGCCTTGCTCGGCTACCTCGCCGAAGCGGTACCGAACCACGTCCTCGGGAGTGATCCGTTCCGAATCGAGGATCTCGTCTTCCGCATGATGCGGAACGACTACGCCCGGCCTGACTACGTGATGATGAGCGGGATCGCGGCGATCGAGATCGCCTGCTGGGACATCGTGGGGAAGGCGCTCGGCCAGCCGGTGTACCAGCTGCTCGGCGGCGCGGTGCGCGACCGGATCAAGGCCTACGCCAACGGCTGGTACACCGTCGAGCGGACGCCGGAAGAGTTCGCCGAGGCCGCCCGGCGGGCGGTCGCCCGCGGCTATCGCGCGCTCAAGCTGGATCCGTTCGGCGCCGGATACTACGAACTCGACTTGGAGGAGAAGCGGCGGGCGGTCGCGCTCGTCGAGGCGGTGCGGGAAGCGGTCGGGCCGGACGTCGAGATCCTGATCGAGATGCATGGTCGCTTCAACCCGGCGACGGCGATCGAGATGGCGCGCCTGCTCGAGCCGTACCGGCCCGGCTGGATCGAGGAGCCGGTGCCGCCGCACAACCTCGCGGCGCTGAAGAAGGTTGCCGAACAGGTGACCATTCCGGTCGCGACCGGCGAGCGGATCCACACTCGGTACGACTTCCGCGAACTCTTCGAGCTCCAAGCGGCCGACATCATCCAGCCGGACATCACGCACCTCGGAGGCTTGCTGGAGACGAAGAAACTGGCAGCGTGGGCCGATGCCTACTACGTCCTCGTCGCGCCGCACAACGTGTGCGGCCCGGTCGGGACGGCAGCGAACCTGCACCTGGCTGCCTGCACGACGAACTTCAAGATCCAGGAGCACTTCAACGACTTCGCCGAGGAGTTCGTCAAGGCTGCCGCACCGGGTCTCCCCGAGGTGGTCGACGGCTATTTCCCGCTCCCGAGCGGACCCGGACTCGGGGTCGAGCTCGACCACGCTGTCGTCGCGCAGCATCCGCGCCGGCGCATCTTCTTCAACCTGTTCGCGGAAGACTGGCATCGCCGGCAGGCCGAGCGAGCGTGAGGGGGTGCGATGAGCGGCCTGGCGCAACGACTCTGGGAGCTCGCTGGACTCGGCGACGCCGTCGCGCTGGTGCGGCTCGGTCAGGCGAGCGTCGCGCTCGCCGGTGGGGGACGGATCGTCCTGATCGATCCGTTCTTCTCGCCGCATCCGGACCGTCTGGTCTCGCCGCCGCTCGATCCGATGGAGCTTGATGCAGTCGACCTCGTCCTCGTCACGCACGAACACTGGGATCACCTCGACGGGCCGACCTGCGCCGCCATCGCGCGCGTCTCGCCGGCGTCTTTCGTCTGCCCGGAGCCGATCGTCGACCAGCTCGCGGCTGCGGGTGTTCCGCGGGAGCGCGTCCGGGGTGTCCGTCCCGGCACGCGGTACGACTTCGCTGGGGTGGCGATCCGGCCGATCGCCGCCAAACACGGGCTGCACGCGAGCGATGCCTACACGTTCGGTACCGTGGAGGGCGTTCCGCGCTTTCTCGGCTACGTGGTGGAGCTGGCCGGCGTGCGGCTCTACCACGCCGGTGACACCATCGTCTACGAGGGGCTCGAGGAGGCCGTACGGGCCGAGCGACCCGACGTCGCTTTGCTTCCTATCAACGGTCGCGACTGGTACCGCGAGCGGCTCGACATCGTCGGCAACTGCGACGTGCGCGAGGCAGCGCAGCTGGCAGCGGCGATCGGTGCGGAGCTCGTGGTGCCGCTGCACTACGACATGTTCGCCGCCAACCTGGCGGACCCCGGCGAGTTCGTCCGCTTCGTGCACGAGCGACGACTCCCGGTGAGCGTGCTGGTCTTGCCGGTCGGGCAACCGGCGATTCTCCACCCCGCACGAGCGATTGGACGGTGAGACGATGGAAACGAGGTCGCCGCAGCAGGAGAGCGCGATGGCAGAGGTGCGTCCGCGGGGAGTGCAGTCCACCATGACGGTCGGTGCGGCGGCCGTGGCGCGTCGCTTCGTGCAGCGGCTCACCGGCTTACGCGAGTTCAACATCCTGGTGGCGCTGCTCTTCCTCGGCGCGTTCCTCTCGGTGACGACCGAGGCGTTCTTGACCACCGGCAATCTCTTCGGGGTGGCGCGGGCTTTCTCGCTCACCGCGATCGTCGCGATCGGACAGACGATGGTGATCTTGACCGGCGGCATCGACCTCTCGGTCGGGTCGGTGCTGGCGCTCGCTGGGCTGTCTACTGGCATGCTGCTCGAGCGCGGGGTACCGCTGCCGCTGGCGATGCTGACAGGTCTGGCGGTGGGAGCCCTGGTGGGGCTGGTGAACGGGCTGCTCATCACGCGGGTCGGGTTGCCGCCGTTCATCGCGACGCTGGGCACGCTCAGTATCGGCCGCGGGCTCGTCTACGTGTTGACCAAGGGCTACCCGGTCACCGTTCCCTACGACTACCAAGCGTTCATCTGGCTCGGCCAGGGCTACGTGTGGATCGTGCCGGTTCCGGTGATCGTGATGGTCGCGCTGACGATTCTGGGGACGATCTTCCTCGGCTTCACGACGTACGGACGCTACATCTACGCCGTCGGTGGGAATCCCGAGGCGGCTCGACTCGCCGGGATTCCGGTCGAGCGCGTGAAGCTCTTGGTCTACGTGCTCTGCTCGACGCTGGCAGCGCTGGCTGGGCTCATACTCGTGGCGCGACTGGTCTCGGCGCAGCCTTCGGCCGGGCTGGGTTTCGAGCTCCCGGTGATCGCGGCGTCGATCATCGGTGGGACGAGTCTCATGGGCGGGGAGGGGACGGTTCTCGGTGCCGTGCTCGGTGCCGCGATCATGGGAGTGCTCGAGAACGGAATGGTCCTGCTCGGCGTGAGCACCTATGCCCAGCAAGCGGTGACCGGCACGGTGATCATCCTCGCGGTCGCGCTCGACATCTGGCAGAAGCGGCGCCGGGCACGGGTGCGGCGTGCCCGTGGTTGAGGAACTGGGGGCGAAGGGTGGAGCGGACACGCGCGTTCCTCGCACGGTTGGGTCTGCCGCGTGGTGACCTGCACGAGTTGCCGACCAGCAGCAAGCGGTTCCCGGACGGTGCGCAGTATCGGGTGGAGATCCCGAGCACCGAGGGGCCGCGGGTTCTCGCGGCCGTGATCGAGGAGGCGAAACGGTACGGGATCGTGATCCACCGGATCTCGCAGGGGAGCGGCGTCATGCTGCTGACCGACGAGGAGATCCGGGAGATGGCCTACCTGGCGGCGGCCGAAGGGATCGAGGTGAGCCTCTTCGCGCGGCCGAGCGCGGCCTGGGACATCGGTGGCATGGTCAAGTCGAGCGCGGGAGCGCTCGTCGGTGCCAAGCTGCGCGGCCAGGAACAGCTCGTGCACTGTCTGGAGGACGTGCGGCGCGCGGCCGAGCTCGGCATCCGGAGCGTGCTCCTCGCCGACGAGGGAGCGCTGTGGGTCGCGAGCGAGATGCGGCGTGCCGGCGAGCTGCCGCCCGACATGCAGTTCAAGGTGAGCGTGCTGATGGGAGCAGCCAATCCGGCGTCGGTCAAGCTCCTAGTGCAGCTCGGCGCCGACACCTACAACGTCACGACGGATCTCACCCTGGCGCAGCTGGCGGCTATCCGCGCCGCGGTCGACGTGCCGCTGGACGTCTACGTGGAGGTCCCCGACGATGTCGGGGGCTTCGTGCGCCATTACGAGATCGCCGAGTTGGTACGCATCTGCGCGCCGGTCTATCTGAAGTTCGGCCTCCGCAACGCGCCGAACATCTACCCGTCGGGGCGGCACCTGGAGGACCTGGCGGTGCAGCTGGCTCGCGAGCGGGTGCGGCGCGCTGCGATCGGTCTGTCGCTGCTGCACCGGTACGCTCCGGATGCCATCGGCTCCGCGCCCGGAGCCGTGGGGCTCGCGATCCCCGTCGTCGAGACGAGATCACCGATGGGTCAGCGCGAGGGGCGAGGACACGGCGCGTAGCCGGGTTCCGCGGTTGGGTTCCGGGCGAGCGGAGCGGTGCGCGCTGTTGGTACCGAGGGTGCGCGCGTCCCTGCGCGACCAGGACAAATGTGCTACGCTCTTCCGCTCGGCGGGTGCCGACGCTCTCGTCATGGAGGGCGTGCCGATGGAGTCGGGAGCCGTGCGGACGACCGGGTTGGCGGAATTGATCGCAGCGCTCTGGCGCCGGGGTGTGCCGGTGGTCGGTTGGGCCGAGGTGCGGGACGGTATCGTGCTGCTCGCGGACGGCGGTGCTAGCGTGCTCGTCCCGCGAGGGCGCCTCGGCGAGCGGACCGATACGGTCGCCTGGAGCGTCGCGCTCCAGCTCCCGCGTCGTCGCGTTCTCGAGACCCCAGCGAGCCCGTTGCTCGTTCCTCAGTTCAGCGAGCGCGAGCTCGCTTGGCTGCGCTTCCTCCGCTGGCTGCGCGAGCGTGAGTTCGGCGCCGGTTCGCGGACTGCCTGATCCCGACGCGGTGCTCCACGGTCGAGGTTTTCCGTCGTCGGCGAGCGACAGCGCTGGTCCCTGTCCGAGCGGCCCAGGTGCCCGGTCCCCCGGGCGCGGACCGACGCCGGCTGCCGCGCGCTCGCGCCGAGCGCGCGGTCGGGCAGCGCCGACCCGACGGACCGGCCCGTCGGGTGGGGTACCGGCATCCTCGCAGGCGAGAGAGACTGCTGGGAGTGTGTCCGGCGGTGTCTTCTCGTCGCTTGGCCGTGGCAGCGTGGGAACCGCTCCCTTCAGGGAGCGGTTCCCACGCTCGAGCACCGCGTAGTTAGATGAGGCCGCGGTCGTGCCACTTCTTGACGAGGTCTCGGATCGCCGTGCCGTGGTTCGTCCCTTCGACATGCTCGGGGTCGACGATGCACGAGAGAGCGGCTCCGCACTTCGGTGCGCGCCCGCTGGGTAGCCGTCTTCTTGGCTCGTGAGCGGCCGTCGTCCGGCGACGATCGCGAGAGGTTCAGGCGCGCGTCTCTTCCCCGTCTCGTTTTCGGATCGAACCGAATCGGCTCTCCCGCGGGCGTTCGGCGACGCCCTCCGCGCGAGAGCGCAGCGGACCGAAGCGCGTCACGCTGGACCTGGGTCACCGTTCCAGCGCGAGCGAGAGCGCCGGGGCCGGCTGATCTCCCCAGAACCACTCCAGCTGGAGCTGCGGCCATTGGGCGGCGATCGCCGCCCGCAGGGGTTCGACGCGCGGGAGTTCTCGACCGACGACGAGCGTGCAGAGTTCGGCCCCGGCGGCGCCGAGCGCCGCGAGCGTGCGCACGACGAGGCCGACGACCTCGTCTCCGGTGCTGTCCAGGTCTCCCCCAGCACCGCTCGCCCGCCAGCGACCGCCGGGCAGCCGCTCGATGTCGGCCGTGCGGAGGCGCGACAGCACCGTCTCGAGTGGGGCCCTCGGTTCCTCGCTTTGGTCCTCGAGGAGGAGCATCGCAACCAGCTGCGCGGCGAGCGAGCGGATGGGCACGACGTCGAGGCGCGGACGCTCCAGCTGGCGAGCGAGCGTCTCGGCCAACTCGACGTCGCGTGCGCCCCCGGGAAGCACTGTCACGCGCGTGACTGGAAGATCGCTCAGCTGCCGGGCGAGTTCCTCGACGGTCCAGTCGCGGTCGCTCGTGCGGAGCGCGAGGTACCCGAGGCGATGCGCGAGCGTGGCGATGCGGGGCGCCGGCGAGAGGACGAGCGGGACAACCGGGCGCGGTTCGAGGAGCGCGAGCGGTGCCGCTTTCCCGGAGAGATCGTCGATCACCACCGACTCGAGCCGACCGGCGGTGCGGAGGAGTTCCAGCGCGGCGTCCGGGCGATCCGTGTGGAGGTGGACCCGGAGCAGGTTGCGGTCGCGGACGATGTCCAGCGAGTCGCCGTAGCGCGCGAGCTCGGCGGCGACCCGGTCGGCGTCGGCACCATCGGCGAGGACGAGCGCGTTCACGCAGAAACCGTGCCCGTCCGCCGGCGCCGTGCCGTGCGCCGGTGTCGGCTGGAGACGAGCCGTCTCGCCGTGGACGAGGGCAACCCAGGCTGCCAGGAGCACGGCCAACCCCTGCGCACCGGCGTCGACGACGCCGTGCGCCCGCAGCACCGGAAGGTATTCCGGCGTACGCTGGACGGTCTCCAGTGCTGCCGTTCGAACAGCGAGCAGGAGGTCAGCGACCGTCGTTCCCGGCGCGAGCGCGCGCTGCGCGGCTTGGGCTGCTGCCCGCAGCACCGTGATCATCGTCCCTTCGACCGGGTGGAGGAGCGCGCGCCGGGCCAGCTCGTCGGCTCGGGCGAGCGCTGCGGCCAAAACCGCGGCGTCCAGTTCGTCGCGACCGTCCAGCATCTCGGCGAACGCGCGGAACACCTGGCTGAGGAGCAGTCCGGAGTTGCCGTGCGCCGCGCGCAGCGCAGCGTCGGCAGCGGCACGGGCGACCGCAGCGAGACCCCGGCCAGCGGCGCTCCGTGCGCCCCGGAGCGCGGCCTGCGCGGTGAGCAACAGGTTGGTGCCGGTGTCGCGATCGGCGACCGGAAAGACGTTCGTCGCATCGAGCTGCGCGGCGTGCTCGCCCAGGGCAGCGACGGCCGCCTCGAGCGCAGCGAGGAGGTCCGCCTCCCGCCAGCAACCGTCGGTGCGTCGCACTATCGAGCCATCGCTCGGCCGTTCGCGTCCGGTCATCGTCGCCCTCCGAACGCAGTCACGGCGCGCTTCGGTGCAGCGCGATTGTACCAGCGGGCGTTCCGGTGTTCGGGTCGTTTGCCCTATACTTCGCGTACCAGGAGGCAGGTGTGGAGATCGTCGCGCTGCTCGTGCTGGCGTATCTCGCCGGTTCGATTCCGACAGCCCAGATCGCGGCGCAGCTACTCGCGGGCGTCGATCTGCGCGAGCGGGCCCCGTCGGTGAGCGGCTCGGGAGTCTACTACGCCGTTGCCCGCTGGGCGATCGTCCCGGTCGGTGTGGTCGATGTCGCCAAGGGCGGGGTAGCGACCTACCTTCCGCTGCACGCGGGAAGCGGGAGCGGGCTCGCCGTCGCCTGCGGTCTCGCGGCGGTCATCGGGCACAACTGGTCGGTCTGGCTCGGTTTCCGCGGCGGACGGGGACTCAGCCCGTTCCTCGGTATGCTGGTCGTGTTGTTCCCCATGGGAGCGCTGCTCCTGCTCGTCGCGCTCGGGTGCGGGCGTCTGCTCGGCCGGACGCCGGTGGCGGCGCTGCTCGGGCTGACGGCGCTGCCCGGTGCGGTCCTCCTCACCGGCGGCTCGGACGCGTTGTTCCGGGGGACGCTCGGGATGCTCCTCGTGACGATTGTCAAGCGGCTCGAGGCGAACCGACGCCCGCTTCCGAGCGATCCGCTGCGCCGGCGTGCGGTGCTCTGGCGGCGGTTCTGGTACGACCGCGACGAGGAACACTGGCCGCCGGAGGCGGAGGACTAGCGTCCCATGCTGGCGATCGTGACGGACAGCGTCGCGTGCCTGCCGCGGGAACTGGTCGAGCGGTACCGGATCCACGTCGTTCCCGTCCGCATCGTGCGTGGTGAGCGAGTGTATCAGGACGGGGTCGAGGTCGGGCCGGAGGAGGCCTTCGCCTGGCTCGCGGCGGGCGAGGTCGTCACGACCTCACAGCCGGCCGTGGGAACGTTCGTCGAGCTGTACCGGGAGCTCGCTGGTCACGCCGACGGGATCGTTTCGATCCACGTGTCGTCGGGGGTCACGGGCGTCTACCAGGCAGCGGTCGCTGCGGCAGCGATCGTCTCGAACGTGCCGATCGCCGTGATCGATAGCCGGGCAGCGACCATGGCCGAGGGGTTCCTCGTGCTGGAGGCCGCCCGGCTGGCCGAGCAGGGGGCCGACCTCCCGAGCGTCCAGCGGCGGATCGAGGAGCTCCGGGGACTCCTCCGCTTCTTCGCCGTGCTCGAGACCGTCGCCTACCTCGTCCGGAGCGGGCGCGCCCCCTGGCTCGCGCAGCTGGCGGTCGACGTACTGCAGATCAAGCCGATCCTCACGTTGCAGGACGGCAAGATCGTCTCGGTGGGGCGCGTGCGCACGCGACGCCGGGCGATCGAGGCGATGCTGGAACGGATGGAGCGGGACGTCGGGGATCGTCCCGTGCATGTCGCCGTCCTCGAGGCCGGAGCGCGCGACGACGCGGAGCAGCTGGCGGACGACGTGCGGCGGCGCTTCGCCGTCGTCGAGCTGTACGTGACACCGTTCACCGCAGCGATGGCGCTCCATACCGGCCCGGGGCTCCTCGGGCTGGCCTATTACGCCGAGTGACCCGATGCCCGCCGTGCTCACTCGGGTGGCCAGGGCGTATCGGTCGGGGGCCCGAAACTGCTGTAGTGCTCCTCGACGTAGGCCCGGATCTCGCGGAGGGATCGTCCTTCACCAGTGAGCCGCATCACGTCACGCGTGATGTCGATGCAGATCGCTCAGCCGAAGGTCATGCGGTCGAGCACGACCGAGCCGTCGGGACGGAATTCCCCGATCGAGCAGTCGAGCACCGAGCGGTGCCCCCACTCCACGCAGCCGCAGTAACAGGGGAAGTACTGCAGGATCTCCGGATGCGCCGCGGCGAAGCGGTACGCCTCCTGGGCCTCCGGCGATGCCTGGTAGAAGATCGCCGGCCAGCGATCCTCCTTCGGCCAGGCGACGAGTGCCGTCTCGGTCTCGCTCGGCGCGTTCCGTCGGCAGGCGGCGAGGAGCGGCAGCGTCGCAAGTCCGAGAAGAAGTCGTCGTCGCGAGAACGCGTGGTCGGTCGCCATCGAGCGTCATACCCCCTCGGCGTATCCGCCGATCCGTCGCTCGGATTGTGCCACGGACTCCGTGCCGGGTGGTACAGGGAAAATCCGGACGTGCCGCGGCGGGTTCCCGCAGGGAGGGGATCGGGAGCCCGAGTCCGGCGTCGTCGCACCCGAGACACGCCCTGAGGAAATCCGGCGCGATGGCTAGCCGGCGAGGTGTCGTCGGAGGAAGGCCAGCGTTCGCCGCCAGGCGTCGATCGCTGCTTCCGGACGGTAGCTCGCGCGGGTGTCGTTGAAGAAGGCGTGCGGCGCGCCGGGATAGACGTGCAGCTCGAACTCCTTCCCGGCCGCGGCGAGCGCGGCCCGCAGACGCTCGACCTCGCTCGGTGGAATCGCCTGGTCGGCTTCGCCGTACAGGCCGAGCAAGGGACAGGAGAGCGTGCGTACCCGTTCGATCGGGTCGGGATTCCTACCGTAGAAGACCACGGCGGCGCCGAAGAGGTCGCTCTCGCAGGCCGAAAGCAGCGAGAGCGCACCGCCCATGCAGAATCCGACGACGCCGACTTTCTGACCGCGCACGTCCTCGCGCGTCAAAAGATACCGTGCGGCCGCGACGATCTCGGCGATCGCTCGCGGATATTCGAGTGCCATGGCCAGCTTGCGCGCCTCGTCCGGCTCGGTCGCGACCTTACCGTGGTAGAGATCCGGAGCGAGCGCGACGAACCCTTCGGCGGCGAAGCGGTCGACGACGTCCTGGATGTGCGGCTCGAGGCCCCACCACTCCTGGATGACGACCACCCCGGGCGCCGGAACACGGGCGGGCAACGTGAGGTACCCCGGCGTCTCGATCCCATCGCTCGGGTAGGTGATCCTCGTTCCCATGCGGCCGTTCCTCTCGACTCGTCGCGGCGCGAGACCCGCGACCCAGTATGCCGCAGGCGACTGGAACCGATGGGACGGAGGCAGGCGCGCGCCGCACGCGGGGACACCGGGCGTCCGGTGCGGGCATGGGGCAGGGCGAGACAGCGGCCGGCGCCGCTGGGTGGTGCGGACCGGGATTCCCCCCGGCGCGTGGTGCGTGGAGAGCGCGACGAGGCAGTCCGTTCGACCACCTCGGGATCGGAGCTCGCGCCCCGGCGCTGGAGCTCCGCGAGGCTGCCCTGCGGGCGCGACGGGGCGGCCGACGCGCGGTGGGTCGGATCACCCGCGCGTTCCCGGTGCGTGGGGAGTTCCCGTCCCGCTGGGTCGAGCGGCACCCCACTGGCGGCGCGAGTTGGCGAGCCGGCAACGGTCGGTTGTCCAGCACCGGTGACTGCGCGAAAGCTTCCCCGCGAGGCGAGCCTGTCCGACTGGTGGCCGGGCGGGGCGAGGAGTCAGCGGTAGGTCAACCGTTCCAGGTCCTCTGGATACCGTTCGCCGACGATCGGGACCTCGGCGGACAGCCGGTCGAGCGCAGCGACCTCCTCGGGCGCGAGGTCGAGCGCGACGGCACCCAAGTTCTCCTCCAGCCGTTCGAGTCGCCGCGTCCCCGGGATCGGGACGATCCAGGGGCGCTTGGCCAGCAACCACGCGAGCGCGATCTGCGCTGGCGTGGCTCCCCGGCGTGCAGCGATCTCGCGCACGCGGTCGACGAGCGCCTGGTTGGCGCGTCGTGCTTCCGGTGTGAAGCGGGGGATGCGCGTCCGGATGTCGCCGGGAGCGAACGGCGTGGTCTCGTCGATGGTTCCGGTGAGGAATCCCTTGCCGAGCGGACTGTAGGCGACGAAACCGATCCCGAGCTCCTCGCAGAGCGGCAGGATCTCCGCTTCCGGCCGACGCCACCAGAGCGAGTACTCGTACTGCACGGCGGTGACCGGGCAGACCGCGTGGGCACGGCGGACGGTGGTCGCGGCGGCCTCGGAGAGTCCGAAGTGCTTCACCTTCCCATCGCGGATGAGGTCGGCGACTGTTCCGGCGACCTCTTCGATCGGGACCTGCGGATCGACCCGGTGCTGGTAGTAGAGGTCGATCGCGTCGACGCGCAAGCGGCGCAAGGATCCCTCCACGGCCCGCCGGATCGTCGCGGGCCGGCTGTCGAGCCCGAGGAGTTCGCCGTTCGAACCGAAGGCGAAGCCGAACTTCGTCGCGATGACGACGCGACCACGGTACGGGGCGAGCGCCTCGCCGACGAGTTCCTCGTTCGCGAAGGGGCCGTACACCTCAGCGGTGTCGAAGAACGTCACGCCGCGCTCGACCGCCGCGCGGATCAGGGCGATCATGTCGTTCCGATCGCCCGGCGGCGGGCCGTAGCTCATGCTCATGCCCATGCAGCCGAGGCCGATGACGGACACGGTCAGTCCGAACGGCCCGAGTCGGCGGTATCGCATCGCGTCAGCCTCCTCCCGACAGTCCTCGATCAGCGCGGCTCTGGTACTCCTCGTCCGTCACGTGCGCGTACCATTCGGCGGTCGTCCCGGCGAGGTCCTCTTGGATCGCCAGGTGCGTCATGCCGGTCGTTGGGGCCGCGCCGTGCCAGTGCCGCTCGCCCGGCGCGAACCAGACGACGTCACCGGGGCCGACCTCTTCGATCGGGCCGCCGGCGGCTTGGACCCATCCGCGCCCCTCGAGGATCACCAGGATCTGTCCCAGCGGATGCGCGTGCCAAGCCGTCCGCGCGCCCGGTTCGAAGGTCACCCGGGCCACGTGAACGCGGGCAGGGGGCGCTGCGTCGTAGAGACGCTCGACCGTGACCTGTCCCGTGAAGGTCTCGCTGGGCCCGGTGTAGGACGCTCGCGATCCGGCACGCTCGATCTTCATGGTCGTTCTCCTTCCCGTCGGCCGCGTGCGGAGCGATCGCCCCTCGACCGTCGCGTCTACTCGGGGAGGAGCTCGAGCGTCGTGGCGCGAGCCCGTGGGGAAACCATCGCTTCGACGTACTGCGCCGGATGTCGCCGGTATTTCGTGCGGTAGGCCGCGTCGATAGCCTCGTTGACCATCGGGTCGGTCTCGGCCCGCAACCGGATATCGCGGACGAGGGAGTCGACCCAGAGACGTCCGCGGCCGCTGGCGCGAGCGGCTCGGTACCAGGCGCCCTGCTCGCCCAACCAGGAGCGGACGAAGAGGCGATCGCCGACGCGGACAACCCACACGGTCACGGGTCGGCGCAGCGTGCCGTCGCGTCGCAGCGGCGCAAGCTTAATCTCGCGGGCCTCGCCGATCGCTCGGAGTTCGGACTCGCTCCACGCGGACACGACGCTTCTCCCGGTCGTACCGGCCAGCGAAGGAAGCGATTCACCCCGCGGTCTCGAGCGTACCGAAGTCGGGACGCGACGGGATGGTGACTCCTGCAGGGTTTTGGGAAGATCCTGCAAGTCAGGTGTGCCGGGTGCGGCCAATCGTGACGAGGCGGACGTATCATCGATGCGACGCGGTGGTACGGACGATCCTGCCGAGCATGCTTCGTCGGAGGCGCGATGGATCGGCGTCATCGAAACGCGGGCCCTGACCAGGCACGACAGGCGCTGCTGCTCGACGAATTGCGCGAGCGGTTGTCTCGAGCGCTGCCCACGGACGGGACGAGCGAGCCCCTGCCCGGGCTCCACCTGCGGCGCGCGTCGCGGCCGACCGCACTCGGTCGGAACGTCTCCTATCCGGCCTTCTGCGTGATCGCGCAGGGGAGCAAGGAACTCTGGTTCGGCGATCAGTGTTTCCGCTACGACCCGGCGCATTATCTCATCGTCACGGCCGCGTTGCCCTACGCCAGCCGGATCACCGAGGCGTCAGCGGAGCGGCCGTACCTCAGCGTCGCGCTCGCGCTCGACCCGGCGCTGGTGCGTTCCGTGCTCGTCGAGGCTGGGCGAGGGGTGTTGTCGACGATGCCGCCGTTGCGGGCGGTGGCGGTGAGCTGCTTGGACGCGGAGCTCCTCGATGCCGTCGTGCGGCTGGTGCGGCTGATCGAGGCGACGCCGGACGACCAGCGGATGCTCGCGCCGCTCGTGTTGCGGGAGATCGTCTATCGCCTCTGTCGCGGTGAGCAGGGCGACCGCCTGCACTACGTCGGCCTGCCGAACGGGCAGGGTCGGCGGGCGCTCGAGGCGGTCGAACGGATCCGGCAGGCGTTCGACCGGCCGTTGCGAATCGAGGAACTGGCGCGGGAGCTCGCGATGAGCGCTTCCAGCCTCCACCACCAGTTCAAGGCCGTCACCGGGCTCAGTCCCCTGCAGTTCCAGAAGCAGCTCCGTCTCTTGGAGGCGCGACGGCTGCTCTTGCGCGAGGGGCTCGAGGTGACCGCCGCGGCACTGCGCGTCGGGTACCGCGACGTCTCGCACTTCAGCCGCGACTACAAACGGCTGTTCGGAGTTCCACCCAGTCGGGACGTCGAACCACGGCCCCGACCGGCCGAGCTCTCGGTCGGGCTGTGAGGTGTCGGGTAACCTGTGCTGCGGCATGGCGACCTTCGGCCTGGACAACGCTGCCGATCTTTACGAGACGGTTGCGCCCGGTGCGGCCACGCACGGAGTTCGGTCACGGCCGAGGCGGACGCGCACGTCGCCCGCCGGATCGACGACCTGCTTCGGATTCCATCGCGGGAGGCGCACTGCCGAACGCGCGACGGCGACCGGGGCGCCGGTCGCCGCTCGCTTCCGCGTCCTGTCGTGGGCTTCGCTGGTCGGCCGCGAGGGACTCGAACCCGTAACCGACGATAGAGAGCTCTGTCAGCCCCGCATGCTGCCTCGGGTCGCTACCGAGAGTCCACGTACGGACGAGTTCCTGCGCGCTCGCCGTGGGTCCGTTCGGCCAGCGCGCGAGCGAAGCTGGCGACTTACCCGGAAGAGATCTCGCTCGGGACGTGCTCGGCCCTGGCCGAGCAGCCAGCGTTCGGCGAAGGTGTCCGGTGGGGGAAAGTCCGCGTCGTGCAGGCTCTGGTCGCGCTCGATGGGAGAACTGGCCTCGCGAACGGGCTCGCCGACCGGCACGATCGGTGCGCGTGCGAGCGCGCGGTGTCGAGGTGGATCGTGAGCCAGCCGACACTGCGCGCTGCTCGACGAGGCGGGCAGCGCCCAGGAGGCAGCGCGGGCATGCGGGGTCGGGCGAGAGGTGGTCGGAGTGGTCGTCGAAAGACGAACGCCCCGGTCGTCAGCCGGGGCAGCTTCTTCGTGTCTCTGGGTAGGCCGCGAGGGACTCGAACCCCCAACCCGCTGATTAAGAGTCAGCTGCTCTACCAGTTGAGCTAGCGGCCCACGCTTCGCTCACGGTGCACAGTATACACGCCCGACTGCAGGAACGCAAGGTGCGCATGCCCGTAGGCTCCGCGCTCGGCCGGCCTCGTTCCGCCGCACGCTCGCGTCGGTCTCCCGAACGACGAGCGTCGACGCGGGAAAATCGGAGCGGAGAAGCCCGACGGTGCCCTCGGCGCTCGGCGTGCCGGCGAGCCCGCGGGAGAGACCGTCACGAGGGCGCGTCGAGTCGCCGCGGCGACGCACGACCGGCCGCTGACCGCAGCGTCCGCAGGCGCGACAGGACCGACCAGCCCAGCAGCGCGATCCCGGCGACGCCGAAGAACGGCTGCAGCGGGGCGAACCACTGCAGTGCGCCGCTGGTCCCGAGCGCGAGGAGGACGAGTTTGTTGCACGTCGGGCAACCGACGGCCAGGTACGTCACGATGGTTCCCGCGGCGAGGCGGCGCTCCGGCAAGGGGCAAGCGCTCGGCCAGGCGTAGGTCGCCGCGAGCGCCCCGGCGAGCGCGACGGTCACCGCGAAGACGGCATAGTCGAGCGTGTCCGGCGGAATCATGCGACCGAAAATGGGGTTGGGGACGAGCGCGGTGGGCAGGCCGATGAGGAGCACGGCGGCGAGGGCACCGGTCACCGCGTAGAGGGTCGCACGCAAGGCGGTCGAACGCACCGGGAACGCTCCCTTCCAGCGCGAGTATACCTTCGGCCCTCCGATGGGGTATGCTGCTCTCCCGTATGACGACGGGAGGGGGCGCGTGCGGGGGAGCTGGACGGAAGCGCTCGCGGCGCTGCGCTTTCGCGACTTCCGGCTGCTCTGGGTCGGGCAGTTCGTCTCGATGCTCGGCTCGCAGATGCAGACCGTCGCGTTGAGCTGGTTGGTCTACGACCTCACCGGATCGCCTGCCCAACTGGGCGGGATCGCGCTGGCACGGGCGATCCCGACGATCGTGCTCTCGCTCTTCGGCGGGACGCTGGCCGACCAAGTGGACCGGCGCAAGCTGTTGCTCGTCACGCAGTCGACCGCTGCGCTCCTGCTCGGGGTCCTCGCCGCCTGCGTAACACTGGGTTGGACGGCGTTGCCGCTCCTGTATCTCCTCGCCTTCGCCTCGGCGGCAGCGATGTCGTTCGACTCCCCGGCACGGCAGGCGCTCGTGCCGGCGCTCGTGCCGCGCGAGCGGCTCGCCAACGCGCTGACGCTCAACGTGCTGGCGTGGGACGTCGCAGCGGTCGTGGGGCCAGCGCTCGGTGGTCTCGTGATCGCCCGCGTCTCGGTTGCGGCCGCCTTCTGGGCCGATGCGCTGAGCTACCTCGCGGTCGTGGCCGCGCTCCTGGCGATGCGGCGCGATATTCCGGCGCCCCGTCCCGAGCGGCGCGGTTGGCACGCGTTCCTCGACGGGCTGACGTTCGTCCGGTGGCGGCCGATCCTCTGGCAGCTCATGCTCTTGGATTTCTTCGCCGTCGTACTCGCCTCGACGACGGGGCTCTTGCCGGTGTTCGCCCGGGACGTGCTCGGCGTGGGACCGGACGGCCTGGGGCTCTTGTTCGCGGCGCCGAGCGTCGGCGCCATCGTCGGCGCAGCGCTGTTCGCCCTGGTCCCGGTACCGCGCCGCCCCGGTCGCGTGGTCGTTTGGGTCGTCGTCGGATACGGCGTCGCGCTGGCAGCGTTCGGGGTAAGTCGCTGGTTCTGGCCCTCGCTCGCCTTGCTCGCCGTGTCCGGTGGGCTCGATGCGGTGAGTATGGCGCTGCGGCACACGGTCCGTCAGCTGGCCACGCCCGACGCGTACCGCGGGCGGGTCGGTGCGCTCGCGTCGGTCTTCAGCGCCGGGGGGCCGCGACTCGGGCAGTTCCAGGCCGGCGTGCTGGCGAGCCTGGTCGGCCCGGCCGGGGCGATGGTGCTGGGTGGAGTCGGCTGCGTCGCGGTGGCGCTGGCGTCCCGTTGGTGGGGACCCGAACTCTGGCGGTACACCGGCGAGGAGCTCGCCGAGGTCGCCGGGGAGGAGCGAATTCGCGAGCGCACGGCACCGCAGCCGACGGCCGAGTGACTGGCGCGTTCTCTTTGGGAAGAAAGTCCTAGTGTTCCCGGACGACCGGTCGAGTAGCATGGAGGTACGTTCGGTGGATGGGAGCCGGTGAGCGAGCTGCCTCGATGGGACGATCTCGATGTCGTGCTCGTCGACCAGGATCCGGTGCGGCGAGCGGCGGTAGCCCGGCTGGCGCGCCTGCTCGGTGCGCAGCGCGTGGAAACGTATGCCGATTGGTCGAACGCTGTCATCGAGGGACCGGTCGCGCGGCCGACGGTGGTGCTGGTGGACGGTGCGCTCTTGGGTCGCAAGGCGCTGGAGCTCTCGAGCGCCGCCAGCTCGGATCGGCTCTTCGTCGCGTTGGTCCACGGCGAGAGCGGCACGACGCCGGAGTTCCTCGCGGCTGGTTTCGGGGCGGTGCTCTACGACCCGATCACCGCGGTCGACCTGGAGCGCGTCTTCGCGCTCGCGCATTCGGTCCTCTCGAAGGCCGCTGACCGCGAGCGGCGTCTCCAGGTCAAGCTGAGCGCGCTCCGGCAAGTCGAGGCCGACCTCACCTTGCTCGCCGAGATGACCCCCGACTGGTTGTCGCGGAGCCTGCATCTCCTGCAGCGGATCCTGGACGTCCCGGCGCTCGCCGTCTGGAAGGTCGATTGGGAGGCCGATGCGCTCGTCAACGCAGGGGCCGTCGGGCTTCCCGTGCCGTTCGTCCGAGAACTCGAGGCGAAGTCCCGCGGACGCGGGGTGGCGCTCGTCCACCGCGTGCTCGAGTCGCTGCTCGTTCCGGTCGATATGCGGGAAGACTCGACCGACGACCGCGTCTTGACGTCGGCCGAAACGCGCCGAACCGTCGGGCTCGAGGCCGGTGTCGTCGTGCCGATCCGGTACTCCGGCCGGATCGTCGCCTTGCTCTCCGTCTACTTGGCTCGGCTCGACGATTTCGCGCGGAGCGACATCCAGCTCTACGATTCGGCCGCCGAAGCGCTGGCGGTCGCGTGGAAGATCGCCGAGAACCGGCGGGTGATGCTCCAGAACCAGCTCTTGTACCGGACGCTCGTCGAGGAAGAACCGGTCGGGGTCGTGCTGTGCGGTATTGATGGCAGCGTACGCCTGGCCAACCGCGCGGCGGCGCGCTTGCTCGGCTACGAGGGACCGGATCGGTTGCTGGGCGTCCGCTTGCCGGAAGCCGTCCGGACGCTGGCACCGCTACCCTGGGACGAGTGGACGCAACGGGCGGCTGGGACGTCGGCGGTGGAGGCGGTCGTGCCGATCCTCACACTGGACAAACGGTTGCGGATCGTCGAGTTCCACGCCCGTGTGGTGGAGCTGCCGGGCGATGGTCCGGGTTGGGAGCCGCAGCTGCAACTGGTGCTGGCCGACGTGACGCTCGAGCGCCGCCGCTTGATGGAACTCGAGCTCCTGCACGATCTGACCCGGATGGTCTCCGAGGAGCGCGATCTGGAGGCGGCTTTCCGGATGGTGGCGGATCGCCTCCAGCGGGAGTTCGGGTACGGGCTGGTCGGCCTCGCACTCTTGAGCGGCGACGGGACGCGGTTCATCGGGCGCGCCGTACGCGTGGAGGGCGGGTTGACCTACAACGAGTGGCGCGCCGACCGCGGCGTGACCGGGCGCGCCGTGCGCGAGAACCGGGCGCAACTCGTCGTCGACGTCCGCGAGGATCCGGACTACTTCGAGCCGCAGCCCGATTTCCCGATGGAAAGCGAGGTCGTCGCGGTCCTGCGCCGCAACGGCGAGCCGATCGGGGTGCTCAACCTCGAGAGCCGACGTGGCCACCGGCTGGACCAGGAAGATCTCCGCCTGGCGATGAATATCGCGGTGCATCTCGAACTCCTGATGCGGCAGGTGGAGTTGACCGAGCAGCTGGAGCGGCAAGCGCTGAGCGACCCGTTGACCGGGCTGCCGAACCGCCGGGCGCTCCAGGAGCATCTGCGTCGCCTGCTGCGCGACCGGCGGATCGGCACGGTCAGCGTGATCCTGATCGACTTCGATACCTTCAAGACGCTCAACGACACGCTGGGACACCTCTTCGGCGACGCGGTGCTGCAGGCGGTCTCCGACCGCTTGGTGCGGTCGTTGCGTCCGAGCGACCTCATCGCGCGCTACGGTGGCGACGAGTTCGCGGTCGTGCTCGCCGATGTCGACCTGCCGCTCGCTCAGGAAATCGCCGAGCGACTGCGGCAGGCGGTCGGTGCCGCGCCGTTCGAGGTACGCGGAGAGACGGTGGTGCTCACGATCTCGCTCGGCGTCGCCGCGTACCCGCGGCACGGCGATACGGTGGAGACGCTGCTCCGGGCCGCTGACGAGGCGCTCTACCGGGTCAAGCGCTCCGGTGGGAACGCGGTGGGCGTCGCCGGTGAAGAAGCTCCCCAGCTCTAAGGGAGCTCCAAGAGGTCGTGCGGGGAGCGGGTCAGGCGCTCGGCCCCTTCCTCGGTGACGACGACGACGTCCTCAATGCGCACGCCCCAGCGACCCGGCAGGTACACGCCGGGCTCGTCGGTGACGACCATGCCCGGTCGGAGCGGTTCGCGGTTCCCGCGCACGAGATAGGGC
>JANZZC010000115.1 GCA_026419575.1 Thermomicrobium sp.
GCGCCAACGCGGATCACAGCCACTCCGCCAGAGAGTTTCGCCAGGCGCTCCTGGAGCTTCTCTTTGTCGTAATCGGATGTGCTTTCCTGGATCTGCCGCTTCAGGAGGGCGATTCGGTCTTTGATGAGCTTCTTGTCGCCAGCGCCGTCGACGAGCGTCGTGTCTTCTTTTTTCACGATCGCTTTCTTGACGCGGCCGAGCATGTCAGGCGTCACCGTCTCGAGCTTGATGCCGAGCTCTTCGCTGATGAATTGACCGCCAGTGAGGATCGCGATGTCTTCGAGCATCGCTTTGCGGCGATCGCCAAAGCCGGGCGCCTTCACGGCGACGACTTTCAGGCCGGCGCGCAGGCGGTTGACGACGAGGGTCGCCAGCGCTTCGCCTTCGACGTCCTCCGCGATGATGACGAAGTTCTTGCTGACCTGGAGGACCTTCTCGAGGATCGGCAGGATGTCCGATACCGCGGAGACCTTCTTGTCGGTGATCAGGATGAACGGCTCCTCGACCACGGCCTCCATGCGCTCGGGGTTGGTGACGAAGTACGGCGAGATGTAGCCGCGGTCGATCTCCATCCCTTCGGTGTACTCGACCTCGAAGGCCAGGCCCTTCGACTCCTCGACGGTGATGACACCGTCCTTCCCGACCTTCTCCATCACCTCGGCGATCAGGTTCCCGATCTCCGGGTCCGCTGCCGAGATCGTCGCCACGTGAGCGATGTCGTCGCGACCGCGCACTTCCTTGGCCATCGACTTCAGGCGCTCGACGACCGCCTTGGTCGCCAGCTCGATGCCGCGCTTGAGGAGCATCGGGTTGGCGCCGGCCGCGACGTTCCGCAACCCCTCGTGGACGATCGCCTGCGCGAGGACCGTCGCCGTCGTCGTGCCGTCACCGGCCACGTCGTTCGTCTTGGTGGCAGCCTCCTTCAGGAGCTGCGCGCCCATGTTGGCGAACGGATCCTCGAGCTCGATCTCCTTGGCGACCGTCACGCCGTCATGGCTGACCGTCGGAGCACCGTACTTCTTGTCCAGCGCGACGTTGCGCCCCTTCGGTCCGAGCGTCGTCTTGACCGCGTTGGCCAGAATGTCGACGCCTTCTTTCAAGGACTGCCGCGCCTGCTCGTGGAAGCGGATCATCTTCGCCGGCATCGCTACCCTCCTTGCGCGAACTCACTGCCGTTCTCGTCACCGCGTTACTCGGTCAGAACCGCGAGAATGTCCTTCTCGCTCAGGATCAGGAACTCCTCGTCGTCGATCTTGAGTTCGGTTCCGGCGTACTTGGCGAACAACACCTCGTCGCCGACCTTGACCTCCATCGGCAAGCGCTTGCCGTCGTCGGTCAGTCGGCCAGGGCCGACCGCGACCACCTGCCCACGCTGCGGCTTCTCCTTCGCCGTGTCGGGAAGCACGATCCCGCTCTTCGTCACCTCTTCCTTCTGGATCGGCTTCACCACGACCCGGTCACCCAGCGGCCGGATTTTCGTCGCTGTCGCCGTCATGACCGTCCCTCCCTCGTCTCCTAGCAGTCCCCTACTTCGCTCGGTTAGCACTCTCGCTCGACGAGTGCTAACCGCTAAGTATCCTACTCGCGCCCGGCACGGTTTTCAAGGGGTCAACGACGACAATTTGCGCCGAGTCGTGTCAGGACAGTGAACGGCTCCCAGCGGCATAATGGCCCCGAAGGAAGCGCGTACCTGCGGAGAGGAGGAACCGTGCTGCAGTACCACGTGGCCGAGCGAGTCCGTCAGCTCCGTCCCTCGCCGACGCTCGCCGTCAGCGACCGTGCTCGCGTGCTGCGCCAGCAGGGGATCGACGTCATCGACCTCGGCGGCGGCGATCCGGACTTCCCGACGCCCCGGCACATCTGCCAGGCCGCGGCCGACGCCATGTTCCGAGGGGAGACGCACTACGTCGCGAGCGCGGGGATCCCGGAACTTCGGCGCGCCATCGCGCGCAAGCTCCAGAGCGAGAACGGCATCCAGGTCTCGCCGAACGAGATCATCGTCACCCCGGGGGGCAAGGCCGCCCTCTTCGTTGCGATCCTGGCACTGGTCGGCCCGGGTGACGATGTCCTCATGTTCGATCCGGGTTGGGTCTCCTACGAACCGATGGTCGTCATGGCCGGTGCCCGCTGCCTCCACGTCCCCCTACAACCGAAAGACAACTACCGAATCACCCGCGAAGCGATCGAAGCCGTGCTCACCCCGCAGACGCGCGTCATGATCGTCAACAGCCCGAACAACCCGACCGGACGCGTGCTGACGCGCGAGGAAGCGGAAGCGATCGTCGCGGTCGCGCGGGAGCGCGACCTCCTGGTCATCTCGGACGAGATCTACGAGAAGATCATCTACGACGGTCGCGAGCACCTGAGCCTGGCGGCGTTCCCCGGCATGGCCGAGCGCACGCTCACGGTGAACGGCTTCTCCAAGGCCTACGCCATGACCGGTTGGCGACTTGGCTACGTAGCAGGGCCAGCGCCTCTGATCGAACAGATCATGAAGGTGCACAGCCATTCGGCTACCTGCGCCACGTCGTTCGCCCAATGGGGCGGCGTGGCAGCGCTGGAAGGGCCGCAGGACGCGATCGCCGACATGGTCGCCGCCTGGGATCGTCGCCGACGCTTCGTGACCGAGCGGCTCAACGCGATCCCGGGATTCCATTGCCCGCTGCCGGAAGGGGCTTTCTACGCCTTCCCCGACGTCAGCGGCACGGGCCTCACCGGGCAGGAAGTCGCTCGCAAGTTGATCGAAGAGGCGCACGTCGGCGTCACGCCAGGGGACGCCTTCGGCGAGTCGGGCGCCAGCTGCATCCGCCTGAGCTTCGCGACCGCCGACGAGCTGCTCGAGCAGGCGTTGGAACGGATCGCTCGCGTCTTCGGTGGCTAGATCCCGATCCGGACGACCTCCACGCCGTGACGCTCGACCTCGGCCAGGTACCGATTGATGCCGATGCGATCGCCGGCGACGTGGCCGAGGACGATCACGGTGCCGGTCTGGCTGGCGCGTAACCGTTCCGCCTCCTCCGGAGCGAGATGCAGGTAAATGACCGTATCGATGCCGTGGTCGAAGTACGCCTGCGCGACCGCCGCGCCGCCGTTCGTACCGGCACCGTGCACGACCGCGATCCGCCTGGCTGGTCGGTCGATCGCACCGACCGGTACCATGATCCGCGTCTCGGCCTCGGCGAACTCGGGAAGCGTCTGGAGCGCCTCGATGACGTCCTGCACCGTGCATTCCCGCTCGAGCCGTGCCCGATACCGCTCGATCGTCTCCACGATGATCCGCCGGCCGATCTCGTCGAGCGGCAAGTGGAGATTCAGGAAAGGCAGCCTGAGGATCCGCGCGACGGCCGGAACCTGGTCGTAGTTGGCCGCTTGCGCCCGCAGCACGGTCCGGGCGAGCAGCGGTTGCAGCGCTGCCTTCGCTGCCGTCGGCTCGACACCCTGCTCGACCATCAGTTCGACGTGGCGGGTGAGCACCTCCGGGAAGCGCAGGACGGCGCGACCGCCGGCTGGATGATGAGCGAGCACGCCATCGCAACCGAGGGAGCGCGCGAGGAGCAACTCGGCTGTCCCCACATCGAGCGCGACCAGAAGGCGCTCGATCCGCTCCCCAGGGACATAGACCTCGCTGTCGGGCGGTAGCCTCCGCATTCCAGCGAGTTCCAGCGCGATGCTCACGAGTTCGTCCGTACTCATGCCGCCCATGACGATCACCTCCTCGTGGCATTGTCGCACACCCCGAGTGTCGCTCCCCGTACCCTCCCGGCGGAGAGTCCGGTCGTCCGCGCGGTCGCCGCGCGGTACCATTGGGCCCGACGGAGCACGGAACGGGGCCGACGATGACCGACCGACGAGAAGAGATCCGGCTGACGGCCCTGGCCAGCTGCGCCGGTTGAGCGGGGAAGCTCGCTCCGGCGGCTCTGGCGCAGGTGCTGCGCCCGCTCGAGTTCCAGCACGATCCGCGGTTGCTCGTCGGACTGCAGACGAGCGACGACGCCGCCGTGTATCTTCTCGACGTGGGGATCGCACTGGTACAGACGCTCGATTTCTTCCCACCGGTCGTCGACGACCCGTACACCTACGGTGCGATCGCGGCGGCGAACGCCCTGAGCGATGTCTACGCGATGGGCGGCGAACCGTTCCTCGCCCTCAACATCGCTGCCTGGCCGAACGATCTCCCGCTGCATCTTCTCACCGCGGTCTTCCGGGGCGGTCTCGACAAAGCGCGCGAAGCCGGCGTCGTCATCGCCGGGGGCCACACGGTCACCGACGACGAACCGAAGTACGGCCTCGTCGTGACCGGACGGGTCGATCCCGAACGCATCCTCACCAAAGCGGCAGCCCGTCCAGGGGAACTCCTCTACCTCACCAAGCCGATCGGTACCGGGGCCATTACGACCGCCCTCAAGGCCGGCATCGCCGCAGCGGAACACGTCGAGCGAGCCGTCGAGTGGATGGTCAAGCTCAACCGCACGGCCAGCCGCCTCCTGGTCTCCCACGGCGTCCGGGCGTGCACCGACGTGACCGGGTTCGGCTTGGCGGGGCACGCCAGCGAGGTCGCGCTCAAGAGCGGTGTCCGTCTGGTCATCGCCGCGCGTGCAGTGCCGATCATCGAGGGCGCGGAACTCTACGCGCGTGCCGGACGCCTGCCCGGCGGTGCCCAGCGTAACCGCGCCTTCTACGCGGAAGGCCCGGATGCCGTCGTCCGGCGAGGTCGCGGGATTCCCACGGTACTGTGGGATCTCCTCTTCGACCCGGTGACGTCGGGTGGCCTCCTCTTCACGGTGGCCGCCGACCGAGCTCCGGCACTCGAGCAAGCGTTCCGCGAGGCGGACGAGCCGCTCTGGCGTATCGGTTTCGTGGACGAAGGAATCGGTGTCGACGTCGTCGCCGAACTTCCCGGCTGATGCTGCAGGCGAGCCTTCGCTGCGTCGTCGCCTGCGGACGACGCTCGCCGAACTCGGCATGCGTCCCCGCAAGGCGCTCGGTCAGCACTTCCTCCACGACCGAACGGTCGTGGAACGGATCCTCACGCTCGCCGAACTCACCGCCGATACGCTCGTCGTCGAGATCGGACCCGGCTTGGGCGTTCTGACCGAGGAACTGGCACGACGAGCTGGTGCGGTGATCGCTGTCGAACTCGATCGTCGACTCGCCGCCTATCTCGCCGAGCGTTTCCGCGGCACCAACGTCAGGGTGCTCCAGGCCGACGCCCTCCAGATCGACTACGCAGCAGTGACGGGGAATCGCCCCTACGTCGTCGTCGCCAATCTGCCCTACAACGTCGCGACGCCGATCCTGGAGCGATTGCTCACCAGCGAACACCCGCCGGAACGCCTCGTGGTCATGGTGCAGCGCGAGGTCGCCGAGCGCATGGTCGCGCGACCTCCCAGGATGAGCTTCCTGAGCATGCTCGTCCGGTTCTTCGCTGTTCCGAGGATCGCCTTTCGCGTCGGGCCAGGGGCCTTCACGCCTCCACCGAAGGTGGAGAGCGCTGTCGTCGTCCTCGAGCGACGCGCCCCGCCGCTCCCGCGCGACCGTTGGCAGGAGTTCTTCCGGCTCGTGCAGGCAGGCTTCGCGCAGCGTCGGAAGCAGCTGGTGAACGCCTTGGCCAGCGAGCTCGGGATGGACAAGGAGCGCGTCCGGGAACTCCTCGACGCAGCGGGCATCGACCCTGCCCGGCGCGCGGAGACGTTGACCCTGGACGACTGGATCCGACTCTACCGGACGCTCAGCGAGGGAGAGCAGTGAGCCACTTGCGTCTCGTCGTGCGGCATCCGATCGAGGTGCCAGCTCCCGCCAAACTGAACCTGGGACTCGAGGTGCTGGGACGACGCCCTGACGGCTACCACGAGATCGTCACCATCCTCCAGACGGTCGATCTCTGCGACGAACTCGCCTTCGCCCCCGCCCCCTCGCTCTCCTATGAGCCACTGGAAGGCATCGACGACGACCTGCTCTGCCGAGCGCTCCGGTGTCTCGCTGCGCGGGGAGTCGACGTCGCGGCCCGCATCCACTTGACGAAGCGCATTCCCGTTGCGGCCGGGCTCGGCGGCGGTTCGAGCGATGCCGGGACGCTGCTCGGTCTCGCGCTCCGGGCTGGCCTCGACCGCCCGCTCGTCGAGGAGGTCGCGCGTGAACTGGGGAGCGACGTCCCGTTCTTCCTCGACGGCGGTACGGCCATCGCCCGGGGTCGGGGAACCGAGCTGGAACCCCTGCCGATGCCGGACGGGTACTTCGTGGTCGCCGTCCCGCAGCTCGCACTTCCGCACAAGACCCGGCAACTCTACGCCGCGCTGACCCCGGCGGACTACAGCGACGGCCGAGCGACGGAGCGGCAAGCCGAGCGACTGCGTGCCGGCCGCGGACTCGACCCCACCTCGATCCGCAACGCGTTCCTCCGCCCCCTCTACCGGTTCCCCGAAGTGCGTCGTCTCCTCGCGGCGTTCGAGGCTGCCGGAGCTCGCTGGGTCTGGCCGAGCGGGGCCGGGCCGGCGCTCTTCACCTGGTGCGCCGAGCGCGCGGAGGCACAGGCGATCGCCGGGCGCCTCGAGCGGGCGGGAGAGCGGCCGTTCCTCGTCGCCCCCTACCAGCCCCGGTGGGAGTCGTTCCGCTCGGCGTTCGCCCTCCACCCGAGCCGCTCCTGAACCGGCTCGGCAGCAGGTGACCGCACACCGCCCCCCTCCGCCGTTCGCGCGGCGTCAGTCCGCGTCGCCGCCGGACGCAGACTGCAGGTAGCGCTGCCGCCAGGCGCGTTCCTGCTCGGGAGCGACCGGGAGGAAGGTTCCCTCCGCTTCGGCCAGCACCCGGTCGTCCCCGTCGGCGCGGAGTTCCGCTCGGGCGCGCACCGAACGGTGACGCTGCTCGACCACCCAGCCGCGCACGCGCAGCGGTCGCCCGACGAGCACCGGATGCCGGTACGCGATCGACAACCGCGCGGTGACCATCAGACGCTTCGTCGCCGCGATGACCGCCCAACTCATCGCCTCGTCGAGGAGCGTCGCGAGGATACCGCCGTGCACGAACCCGATGTAGCCCTCGTGCTCCGGTCGCGGTGCGAACGCCGCTTCCACCGCGTCGCCACGGCGGTAGAAGGCCAGCCGCAGACCGATCGGGTTACGGTCGCCGCAGCCGAAACAGGCATGGTCCGTGATCCGGTTCACGCGCTTGTCGTCCATGGACGATCCGTTTCGCTCTAACGCTCGAGTACCCCTCTGGGGTACAATCGCACTGTCGGTGGCTCAGGCAGCACTGCCAGCCAGTGCAGGAGCCTAACTCGGAGGATCGATCGATGGCCAGACGGTACGAACAGCTTTTCCAAGAGATCAAGCGCCGCATCCGCGAGGTCGACGTGCACCAGGTTTACGAGCAGCTGCGGGCTGGTCGCCGACCGGTGATCATCGACGTCCGCGAGCGCGAGGAATGGGAGCAGGGCTACATTCCCGGCGCGATCTTCATCCCGCGCGGGTACATCGAGATGCGTATCGAGGAGGAAGTGCCGGACAAGTCCACACCGATCTACGTTTACTGCGCCGGCGGCGTACGCTCGGCGTTCGCGGCCAAGACGCTGGAGGAACTCGGCTACCGCACCGTGTACTCCGTCGCTGGCGGCTTCAGCGCCTGGAAGCACGCCGGCTATCCCTTCGTCACGCCCCGGCAGTGGACGCGCGAGCAGCTGCAGCGCTACAGCCGTCACTTCCTGATTCCTGAGGTCGGTGAAGAAGGGCAGGCGCGGCTCCTCGATTCCAAGGTGCTCATCATCGGCGCCGGCGGTCTGGGTTCGCCGGCGGCCCTCTACCTCGCCGCCGCGGGCGTGGGCACCATCGGCATCGTCGACGCCGACGTCGTCGACCTGAGCAACCTGCAGCGCCAGATCATCCACACGACCGACCGGGTCGGCCGTCCCAAGACCGAGTCGGCGCGCGAGACGATCGAGGCGCTCAATCCGGACGTCAAGGTCGTGACGCACGACGTGTGGCTCAGCAGCCAGACGATCCTGGACGTCCTGCGCGACTACGACGTCATCGTCAATGGTGCGGACAACTTCCCGACTCGCTACCTCGTGAACGACGCAGCGGTCCTGCTCGGTAAACCGGTCGTCGACGGCAGCATCTTCCGCTTCGACGGGCAAGTCACCGTGTACAAGCCGGGTGAGGGACCGTGCTACCGCTGCCTCTATCCGGAACCGCCGCCGCCGGAACTCGCGCCGAGCTGCGACCAGGCCGGTGTCCTCGGTGTTCTGCCCGGCGTCATCGGTGTGCTGCAGGCGACGGAAGCGATCAAGCTGTTGCTCGGGATCGGCGAGCCGCTCGTTGGCCGCGTTCTCCTCTACGACGCACTCGCGGCGACCTTCCGCGAACTCCACGTCGAACGCGACCCCGAGTGCGCGGCGTGCGGACCGAACTCGACGCTGAGCGTCGAAACGATCGGCCAGATCGACTACCAGCAGAGCTGCATCCTGCCGGTTGGCCGCAGCGTCGCTGACTGAGAGCCTCGCACGTCGTCCCGAAGGACGGGCCGCGGACTCGAGTCCGCGGCCCGTCGTTGCGACTCCGCTCGAGCGCGCTCAACCCTCGACGACGATCGGCTCTTCGTGGACTCGCCCGTCCACGACGCGGAAGGCCCGGAGCACCGGACGCTCCGGTTCCCGCAACGAGCAGATCAGGAGCAGCATGCCCGGCCAGAACGCCGCGAGCTCCACGTCGGTGCGCGACGGATAGGCCTCGGTCGCCGGATGCGAGTGATAGCTGCCGAGGTGCTCCAGACCGTTCGCCTCGATCTCGCGCAGCACGCGGAACTGCTCCTCGGGATCCATGAAGAAGCGCTCGACCGCGATCGCACCGGGCGCGTCCGGCCGGTAGTCCCGACCGGGCGGTATCAGCCCTCGTTCCGCGAAGAATTCCACCGCCAGCTCGGCTCGGTTCGGCACCGGGTAGACCCGCTCGATCCGATCGCCGTGCCCGGCGATGAGGCCGCAGGCCTCCCGCGGGGCCTCCTGCCGTGCGTGCGCGACGATCGCCTCGTACGCAGCCCGGGGCATGCGGATCACTGGCCACCCGCCATCGCCGGAATGATCCCGACCTCGTCGCCCTCGCTCAACGGGGTATCGATCCCTTGCAAGGAGCGGATATCCTTGCCGTTGACGAACACGCTGACGAACCGTCGCACCCGCCCGTCCGATTCGCAGATCCGTTCGCGGATCCCCGGGTAGAGTTCGTCGAGCTTCGCCAGCGCCTCGCCGACCGTGCTCGCCTCGACCTCGACCGTCGCGCGATCCTCGGTGAATCGCCGCAACGGCGCTGGAATCAAGATCTTGACTGCCATCGTTCCCTCGCTCCTTCCGGATCCGAGTGTGCCCTCATGCCCGTTCCGCTTGCCACAGCGGCGTGCTCAAATACTTGAGGCCGCTGTCCGGCAGTATGGCGACGATCACGCCGTGTTCCAGCTCGCGCGCGACCCGCAACGCTGCGACGACGGCTGCCGCCGCCGACGGACCGACGAGCAATCCTTCCCGCCGCGCGAGCTCCCGCGCCAGTCGATACGCCTCCTCGGTATCCACGAACTCCATGCGATCGATGAGCGACGGATCGTAGATGGCCGGGACGAGTGCCGTCGGGAGATGCTTCAACCCCTCGAGACCGTGGAACGGGTCGTCCGGCTGGACGCCGACCAGCATCACCGTCGGGTTGGACTCCTTGAGGCGTCGTCCGGTGCCCATCATGGTACCGGTCGTTCCCAACCCAGCCACGAAGTGCGTCACTCGCCCGCCCGTCTGTTCCAGGATCTCGACACCTGTCCCTTCGTAGTGGGCGAGCCAGTTGGCCGGATTGCTGTACTGGTCGGCGTAGTAGTAGCGCTCCGGGTACGCCGCGGCCAGTTCTCGGGCCAGCCGGATGGCACCGTCGGTCCCCTCGTACGGATCGCTGAAGACGAGCTCGGCGCCGTACGCGTGCAGGATCGCCCGTCGCTCCTCTCCGATGCTCGCCGGCACGACGAGCGTCACTCCGAACCCCCAGGCCGCGCCGAGCATCGCATAGGCGATGCCGGTGTTCCCGGACGTCGCATCGAGCAGGCGCTTTCCGTTCCCGAGCGCGCCGGAACGGAATGCCTCCTGCACGATCCGCAGCGCCGCCCGGTCCTTGACCGAACCACCCGGGTTGTACCACTCCGCCTTGACGAGGAGCTGCACTCCCTCGGCCACACCATGGGCTGCTGGAAGACGCTGCAGGCAGAACAGCGGGGTGTTGCCGATCCGCTCCGTAAGAGACTCGCCGAGCTGGCACCGCATCGAGGGTCCCATCGATCCGCACCCTCCGCCCCGTTCCGGCTCCATCTTGCCACAGAACGTGCCTGAGGACTGAAGTCTCGATCGCGCGAGGGGAGGGCCGACGTCCGACTGCCGGAACAGCGCGACCGAGGCACGTAGTAGGATAAGCCCGGAACGGGTCACGAGGCCGAGTCGCTCGACCGATCACTGTGGAGAGAGGGAGCCGGTGCAAACGCGCGTCCTGAATGGTCGATACCGGATCGACGAGCCGATCGGCGAAGGCGGTATGGCCGTCGTCTACCGCGGCTATGATCTCGTCCTCGATCGCCCCGTCGCGATCAAGGTCTTGCGCGGGCAATTCGCCGCCGACGCCAACTTCCTGCGGCGCTTCGAACGCGAAGCGCAAGCCGCGGCCCGGCTCAGTCATCCCAACATCGTCAGCGTCTACGACGTCGGCCGCGACGACGGGACCCGCTACATCGTTATGGAGTACGTGCCCGGCAAGACGTTGAAACGCCTCATCCTGGAGCATGCGCCGTTCTCGCTCGACGAGGCCATCCACATCGTTCGCCAAGTCGCCGCCGCGCTCGACTACGCCCACCAACACGGGCTCGTCCACCG
>JANZZC010000126.1 GCA_026419575.1 Thermomicrobium sp.
CCGCCGATACCGCCCCCGGTGCGCTCCCGGAATTCGGCCCAAGCGCGCTCCCGGAGCTCCGGGTAGAGTACCAGATCGAGCAGCGTCGCCGCGATCACCTTCCCGGCAACGAACATGCCGGGATCGACGATTTCCGGCCGACCTCCCAACGCATTGTCCGCCCACGCCGGGTACGCGTAATCGGGGCGCGGTGGCCGCAGGCGCGGTCGCGCCGTGAACAGCCGGACCGTCGGCGCGTGCCAGGTGTACTCCACGTAATCGTCGGACGTGAAGTTCCGCTGCCACTCGGGCAGCGCCGAGCGAATCCTCGCCTCGTACTCCTCGGGTGGAACCACGCGCTCCACGTCGTCGATGAACGGCTCGACCATCGGCTCGAGGCCCAGATTCCGCTGAATTTCGCGCGCGAACGCGCGCGCCTCCTCGCTGTAGCGAGGCGGACCGACGAGCTCCAGATTCTCGAACGTCGCGCGCGCGAGCGTCAGGTTGGGCAGGCCGACACGAGTCTTGCTCACCCAACGGACGGAGACGCGACACCCGGTCGCTTCGGCCGCCTGTTTGGCATTGTTCGCCAGCACGCGGTAGATCTGCTCCTGGATCCCCAGCGTCGGCGAACGCCACGCGTACTGGATCTGCGCGAAACGCGGGGGCAGATTGTCCGCGGTCGCGTCTCCCGCGACCAGGACGAACTCGTTCAGCGTCCACGACCCGGTGTGCGGGAACATCGCCTCCTTCGTGTACTTTGTCATCGTGTACATGAGGCACAGCGCATCGATGGCCCCGGGGCAGCGCGCCGCGGCATGCGCACCTCCGACGTCGGGGAAAAGGCTGTGGTCGATCCAGGTCTCGGGCTCGACGCACTCAAACGTGAAGACGCAACTCCAGTACGACCCGCAGTGCGTTTCCCAAGCGACCGTGTTGGTTCCCCGGGGGTAGTACGACGGGTGGTAGGCGATGAAGGCGTCCAAGCCGTCGTAGTATCCCTTGGCCGCATGCACCGGTTTCGATCCGCAGACCTTCTCTGCCGGCTCGCCGAAGAAGCGCAGCGTACCACGCAAACCGTGCTTCTCCATCGCGTAGCGGGCAGCGAGAACGCCGCTCAACGCAGCGACACCGAGCATCGAATGCGGATCTGTATGGCCAGCCGCCCACGGGTGCAGGCCAGCGCGGGGTTGCCGGTACGGCACGGGTTCCTGCGAGTTGCCCGGCACGGCATCGTATTCCGCATAGGCGCCGAGGACCGGCCGTCCGTCTCCCCACGTCGCCACGAAGGCAGTCGGCATGCCGCCCGAGCCTTCCTCAACGTCGAAACCGTGTCGGCGCAAGAGATCGACGTAGGCCCGAGCCGACTTGTACTCCCGCCACGCCGGTTCCGCGTAGCGCCAGATCTCGAGGTCGAAGGCGGAGAGCCAACTCGCATTTTCCTCGATCCAGCGGAAGGCTGTTCGCTTGGCGTCGGAAAGCGGCGCTGCCATGACCTATCCCCGTTCGCTCGTCTCCTCGACCGGCTCGTAGTAGTGGGTGTACTGGTGAATTGCCGCCGCGCGGAGCTCCTCCTCAGCGAACGCACGGACGAAGCGTGCCAGCGTCAATGGCCCCACATCGATCGACGGTCGACCGGTGACGATCCACTCGGCGAGCACGCGCCCCAGCGCTGGCGAGAACGAGAACCCGCTTCCGTTGCACCCGCTCAGCACCCACAGACCACGGACACCGGGCACCGGCCCCACCACGAAGCGCCCATCAGGGGTCATCGTGAAGAGGCCTCCACGATGTTCCTGCACTGCGGCACCGTGGAGGACCGCAACGGTATCCCGCACTGCCGCAGCGAAGCCCTCCAGCACCCGAAAGTCCAACGGCACACGGTCGATCGAAAAGCCTTCGCCCATCGCCGCCGGATCCAGGGGGAGCGGCTCGACCTCGAAACCGCCCCACATCAACCCTCCACGACATGGCCTGACGTAGACAGCGGCATCGAAGATGCGCACGATCGGCTGCTCGGGCGCGACACCAGCGAGCGGGTGCGAGATGGCGAGCTGGTGACGCAGCGGGACGATCGGAAGATCGGCTCCCGCCGTACGAGCGACCGCCCGCACCCAGGCGCCAGCCGCGTCCACCACGGTTTCCGTCCGGATGGTACCCAGCGGTGTCTCGACGCCGGTCACTGCACCGCGACTGACGATGACTTTCGTGACCGGTACCTGACCGAACACACTCGCACCGAAGCGCTCCGCTGCCTGACGATACGCCTCGAGGAGACTCACCGGTTCTTCGATGTAGATATCGCCGGGCACCGAGGCGGCACGCACGATCGCCCCGGCCGAGAGGTAGGGCGCCAGCCGGACGGCTTCCGCCGGCGAGATCGTGTCCACCTCGACGCCCCAGCGGCGAGCCGCTTCGACCTCCTCATCGATGACGGCCGCGTGACGTGCGGTACGAGCGATCATCAGGCTGCCCGATGCAACGAACGGTACAGTCACCCCCGTGTCTCGTTCGAAGGTGCAGACCGTTTCGATCGCCATGCGCGCCAGCCGCGTCCGCAGCTCATCGGCCTGGACGCTCTTGAAGAGACCAGCCGCACGCGGGGACGTTTGCGAGCCGACCGCGAAACGATCGAGCGCCACGACCCGCCGGTACCCCAGTCGGGCCAACTGGGCCGTCACCGACAGTCCGAACGCGCCGGTTCCGACGACGACGGCATCCGCTTCGCTGGGCAACCTCGCTTCCATCGCCGCACCTCAACCTTCTCCGCGGAGCACGACCGCGTCCTCGGCACGCCAGCTCACGGTCACCCGATCGCCGCGCTGCCACCGCATCGTTTCCAGGCGACTGGGTTGCTTGACGGTCAAGAACCGTTCCCTGGCGACTCGCACTCGGAATTTGGTGGCCTCCCCGACGTAGATGATCTCTTCGATCGTGCCCTCGACGCGGTTCTCGCCGCGTTCCTCCGCGATGACGATCCGTTCCGGGCGCAGTGCGATGGTGAGACGCTCGCCCGACGCACCCTCGGTGTCGGGAACCGCGATGCGCCAACCGTCGTCCGTCACGAGGAAGCAGCGTCCCTCGCGGCGCTCCAAGCGACCCGTCAGGAGGTTCGACTCGCCGATGAAGTTCGCGACGAACTCGTTGGCCGGTCGCTCGTAGAGCTCCCGCGGCGTCCCGACTTGTTCGATTCTGCCGTCCCGCATGACCGCGATGCGGTCCGACATCGTCAGCGCTTCTTCCTGATCGTGCGTGACGTAGATCGTCGTGATGTTCAGGGACTCCTGGATATGCTTGATCTCCAACTGCATTTCTTCCCGGAGCTTCTTGTCCAAAGCGCCGAGTGGCTCGTCCATCAAGAGAACGGGTGGGCGGAAGACCAGCGCGCGAGCCAGCGCGACGCGCTGCTGCTGGCCGCCGGACAGCTGCCGGGGATAGCGCTCCTCGAAACCGGGCAGCCGCACCAGCTGCAGCGCTTCCTTGACGGCCCGCTCGATCTCGTCCCGACGCCACTTGCGCATCTTCAGCGGGAAGGCGATATTCTCGCCGACCGTCATGTGCGGGAACAGCGCGTAGTTCTGGAAAACCATGCCGATGTTCCGCTTGTGCGGCGGCTTGTACGCGATGTCTTCCCCGTTCACGAGGATCTGGCCGGACGTCGGTATGACGAAACCGGCGACCATCATGAGCGTCGTCGTCTTGCCGGAACCCGACGGCCCCAGCAGCGTGACGAACTCTCCCGGTGCGATGTCCAGGGTGACCCGGTCAGCCGCCACCACCTCGCCGTAAACCTTGGTGAGCTCGATCAACTGGAGCCGAGCACCGAGCCCCGCTTCGCCCGGTCGCGTCGCTTGCGTCGCCTTCACCGTCGCCATCGGTACACCGCCTCGCAACCCGCCTTCCGTGCACGATGCACTGCCGAAACGGAGCGCAAGTACCTGGTCGAACGACAGACACGGCCACACTCATCGAACGTCTTGTACGTCACGGCCGGTCGAGGCAATACTAGCGGAGCGCTCGCTCGCGTGTCAACGACGAGCCCCGTGCTGCGCGCACGACCCGCTCGTCGTGTCTCCGTGCGTCGTGTTCGGTTCCAGGGTCAGTTCTCACCGATCGGTGCGTGTCGCTCCGGCATCGTCTCTTCCTCGCGACCGAACGGCCAGCGGTCGCGCAGATTCCCGAGCGTTCGTCCGATCAAGCCGCTAAGTTCCGCCACTTCCTGAGCGACGAGCTCCCGGAAGTAGGTGTTCGTTTGCCCGAGCCGTCGGAACTTGCGGTAGCGCTCGCGCACCAGCCGCTCCGGTGGGATATCGCGCAGCTCCGCCAGCGCTTCGACGATCGCATCCAAGACCAGGACGGCCGCGTAATCCGGATCGCGGTGGGCACCGCCTTCCGGCTCGGGGACGATCCCATCGATGACCTCCAGCCGGAGCAGGTCGCGTGCCGTGATCTTCAACGACTCGGCCACCTCGGGCGCCCGTGACGCATCGCGGTACAGAATCGCTGCTGCTCCCTCCGGGGAGATCACGCTGTAGATCGCGTGTTCGAGCATGAGGACTCGATCGGCTACCGCCAGCGCGATCGCACCACCGCTCCCGCCTTCGCCCACGATGACCGCGACCGTCGGCACCGGTAGCACGCTCATCGTCGCCAGACACTGGCTCAAGGCAGCGGCGATACCGCGTTCTTCCGCACCCTCCCCGAGGTAGACACCCGGAGTGTCGATGAGCGTCACGACCGGCAGGCGTAAGCGCGCCGCGAGTTCCATGAGGCGCATCGCCTTCCGGTACCCCTCGGGAAGCGCTTGCCCGTTGCGTCGCCGCGGATCGCCGTGCCCACGCTCGTGTCCGATGATGACGACACCCTGGCCCGCGATCTCGCCGATGCCGGCCACGATCGCCGGGTCGTCGCCGTACAACCGGTCACCGTGCAGCTCGACGAACTGCGGACTGATGCGCCGGATCAGATCGAGCGTCGTCGGCCGCTCGGGATGGCGAGCCAGTTGCACGACGTCCCACGCACGCAGTGGCGGCGCTTCCTCCGGCACCTCCCGACGAATGACGGCTCGGGCCTCGCTTTCCCCCTGCGCGCGCACCAAACGGAGGATGAGGCCGAGCGTATCGCGCAACCGACGCCGATCGACGACCTGATCCACGAAACCGTGCTCGAACAGGAACTCCGCCGAATGGGAACGGAGCGGTTCGTGCCCAGCCGTCTCCTTGACGACACGCGGACCAGCGAAACCGATGAGCGCCCCCGGTTCGGCGAGGATGATGTCGCCCTGGTTCGCGAACGACGCGTAGATTCCCCCGGTCGTGGGGTGCGTCAGAACCGAAATGAACGGCACGTTCGAATCGTGCGCCCGCTTGGCCGCTGCGGTCGTCTTGGCCATCTGGACGAGACTCAAGACACCCTCTTGCATCCGGGCGCCTCCGGACGCCGACACGGTGACGATCGGGAGGCGCCGCTCGACCGCCCGCTCGAAGGCCAGCGTGATCTTTTCCCCGACCACTGACCCCATGCTGCCACCGAGGAACCGGAAATCCAGGACCGCGAGGACGACCGGATACCCGCGGATCCTCCCCTCGCCGGTAACGACCGCCTCGCGCAGTCCGGTTTCCTCCCGCGCTTGGAGAATCCGCTTCCGGTACGGCAGCCGATCGGAGAACACCAGCGGGTCGACGGAAACGAGATGCCGGTTGAACTCCTCGAAACTCCCCGGATCGACGAGCAAACGGATCCGTTCGTCGGCCGAGAGCGTGAAGTGATGGCCACAGGTACCGCAGACGCGATAGCGGGTATACGCCTCGTCCGGCCCGAGCTCCGCGCCGCACCGGGGGCATGTCTCGATCTGCTCCCGCGATCCGTCATTCGCTCTGGAACGATCGGCCATATTCTGTCACCCTTCGGTGAACCCAGCCCTGCTTCGGCACGTCTCGACAACGTGTCCTATGATAACCCAGCGAGACGGGCTCGGTATCTCGCGGTTCGGACGGGAAGCACGGGGGGCGCAGTGCGGGTCGGTCTGATCGAGTTCGCCTACCGAACGAACACGTTCGCCGAAAGTCCCGGTCTCTTCGCCTTCGACCTCGCAACGGCGCCACCCCGATCGGCCGTCGCGGTCCCCGGAGACGTGGAACTCGTCCCGCTGGTGTCCTCTTCGTCCGCTGCCGGCGGCCCGCTCCCGCCCGAGACGTTCCGCTCCTTTCTCGCGACGATCGATCGCGCCTGTTCAGAGGCCGGTCCACTCGACGCCCTTCTGCTCATCGGTACGGGAACGGCGCTCCTGGACGCCGGATCCGCCGAAGTGGCGCTCCTCCGCCACCTGCGCTCGCGTTTTCCGCAGGCCCTCCTCGCGGCGCATTTCGAGCCCTACGCGCAGTTTCCGGAGGAGCTGCTCGACCTGACTCCGCTCGTCGGCGGACCGCATCTCTGGCCAGCACTCGATCGGCCGCGCCGCATCGAGCGACTGCTCGGCTTGCTCCTCGAATGGCAGCGCGGGCGCATCCGGCCGACGGTCGAATGCAGAGGGCTCCCCGCCGTCCTCCCGCTCGCCCTCCAGCGGACCGATCTCCCGGCCCTCGCTGTCCTGCCAAGCTACCTCGCGCGGATCGAATCGCAACCGGGTGTGCTCCTGGCCAGCATCTTCGCCGGTTTCCCGTACGCCGATGTCGAGTTCGCCGGGGCTCGAGTCGTCGTCGTCACCGAGGGCGACCGGGAATCCGCACTCAGGGTGACCGATGAACTGGCGAGTCTCTTTCTCGGCCGATTGCCGGAACTCTCGACCCAGCTCCCGACGATCGAGGAGGCGATCCATCGAGCCATGAGCGACCACGCGCACCCCGCGATCGTGCTCGACACCGGCGATGCCCCGGAAGCTGGCGGTCCTGGCGAAGGAACTGCGGCGCTCTGGGCAGCGCTCGACCTCGGCGCGCACGGAACGCTCGTCCTCGGACTCGTCGACCCCGAAGCGGTGCGACTCGCCGAGCGGGCCGGTCCCGCCGCAGCCGTCAGCCTGGAACTCGGCGGTAAGCGGGACCACCGGCACGGCTATCCGATTCCGGTCGAGGGTCTCGTGCGAGCCCTGGCCAGCCCGCAGGTCACCGGTCCCTCCATGCTCCTTCCGGGGCCACCCCTCCAAGCCGGCTCGACCGCGTGGCTGGAACTGCACGGTCGGTACGATTCGCGGGTTCACGTCATCGTGACGACGAACGCGGTCCCGTTCCACGACCTCAGCCTCGCGCACGAACTCGGCGTCGAACCGGCCGGGATGCGGAACCTCGTGGTCAAGTCCTGTCTGGAGTTCCTCGGCACGCTCGGTTCGGAAGCTGCCCGGTACGCGATCCTGCCGGCGTCGACTCCCGGTATCACGAGCCCCGATCTCGCGTTCTTCGACTATCGCAAGATTCCTCGGCCGATTTGGCCACTCGATCCGCCGTGAATCCACCGGCTCACGAGGAAGCCAGTCGGCGTGCCGCTGCGGCCAGTGCGCGGCCGAAGGTCTCGACCCCATCGACGAGGTCGTCGGCGGTGCGAGCGAGTTCCGGTGGGGCCTCGTCGCTCCAGACGCCGACAAGGAAAGCCTGGAGACCTTCCTTCCCGCGCATCTCCCCGAGGCGGCGCATCGCGTCGAGGTCGGTGACGTCGTCGCCGGCGAACACCACGCCGCGCAGCGCGTAACGCCGCACCAGCGCCGCCACGGCGCTCCCCTTGTCCAAAGCCAACGGAGGACGGAGCTCCAGGACCTCCCGACCCGGTCGGACGATGAGCCCGTGGGTCGCCGCGACACGGTGCACGACCGTCCAGGCTTCCGTCCGCAGGCTCGGATCGGTCACTCCGCGCAGATGCACCGTGAGCGTCACCGCCTTGTCCTCGATGCGGAGACCCGGCAGGCGTTCCCGCAACGTCCGATAGGCGGACGCGACGGACGGTAACCAAGCTTCCGCCTCCGTGTCGACGCGTACCGTGCCGTCATGGAACCACTCGGCACCGTGATTCCCCACGACCACGATCCCAGGCAGCGAGAGACGCCGCGCGACGTCCTCCGCCCGTCGACCGGTAACGATGGCGACGAGCGCCAACGAGCGCACGAGCTTCTCCAGCGCTTCTCGAACGATCGGCAACGGTCGCGCTTCGTCCGGATGCGGAACGATCGGACTGAGCGTGCCGTCGAAATCGCTCAAGAATCCGGCTGGCTCGAGCGCCCACACGGCGAGCATTCGTTCGACGATACGCTGGCTCCCGGCCTCGTCCCTCATCGCCGCGCTCCTCCCGCGGTGCGTTCACCCGGAACCCGGCGTATACTGCCCTCCGGCGGCCGGGTACCTCGTGTCGTGGCGTACGGATGATCGCTCGGGACGCGCGCAACGCAATCGGGTCTCTTCCCCGCGATGTCCGACTCTTCTTGTTGTACGCGCTGTCGTCGAACATCGTCCTCGGCGCGTTCGCGCTCTTGTACAACCTGTACCTCACGCAACTGGGCTACCAGGAAGACTTCATCGGCATGGTCAATTCGTTGGCGACCGGGTCGCTCGCCCTCTCGGCTATCGTTTCAGGACGCCTCCTGCAACACCGCGGTTCCTGGTGGTGCTTGACCTACGGAACGCTGCTTTATCTGCTGACCTCGGTGACCGTCGCCTTCGCTGAGCGTCCGGTCGCGGTCGTCGCGACCATGGTGCTGCAGGGCATCGCCACGACGTTCTTGTTCGTCCCGCTCATGCCCTTCGTGATCGATCACACGCCGCCTCGCCGACGTGAAGAGGTCGCAGCGCTCGCGCTCTCGCTCACCTCGGTCTCGGCGACGATCGGCAGCCTCGTCGCCGGGTGGATCCCCTACGCCCTCCATCGGCTCGCTGGGCTCCCGAACCCCGGAGCCGTCACCTTTCGGATCGCGCTCCTCGCGAGCATCGTGTTGGGTTCGCTGTGCCTGCTACCGCTCTTCGCTATGCACGATGCCAAAGCCCGGCCCTCCGAGCCGAACCGCAGCGCGACCGGGACGATGCCAACGGTCACCGGTCGCAGGGCGACTCGGCGGTACTTCGTCGCCTTCGTCCTCGCCGGTGGATTGCTCAGTCTCGGCAACGGTGCCGTGGTCCCCTTCTTCAACGTCTACTTCGCCGGGCTCGGGCTGCCGACGCGCGTCATCGGCATCGTCTTCGCTGTCTCGAGTCTCGTCGGTGCGCTCTGCGGGCTCCTGGCACCGGCTGTCGCCCGACGGCTCGGTCCGCTCCGCGCGGTCACCGTCATTCGTTCAGTCCCGGTGCTCTTCTTCGCGCTCCTCCTCGTGTGGCCGACGGTGGCGACGGCGGTGACCGCTTTCCTGGTACGCACCATCTCGATTTCCATGGCGTGGCCGATCGACTCCACGCTCATCGCCGAGCTCCTGCCGGCAGCGGTCCGCGGCGACGCCTTCGGGTTCCGCAGCGCAGCGTGGAACGTGGGTTTCGCCCTCGCTAGCCTGCTCGGGGGGTACGCCATCGTGCGGTACGGGTACGGACCGGTGTTCGCCGCCTACGTCGTCTTCTGTACCGCTGCCGTCCTCTACACCGCCGCGCGCCTGAGCGATCACCCGGCGGCACACGGTCGCGCCGGCTCGCCCGCGCATCGGATCGAACCGGTCGAGTGAATCTCACCGGTCCGGCAGTTCGCCTTCGAGCTCGTCGACGATAAGCCGCGCGATCTCCAGACTCGAGGTCGCTGCCGGTGACGGCGCGTTGCGGACGTGGAGGATGCCCGGCTGTCGATCGAGGACGAAATCGTCGACCAGTTCGCCGTCGAGCGACAATGCCTGGGCACGCACCCCCGAAGGGCCGGGCAGTAGATCGTCCTCCTCCAGCTCCGGGACGAACCGGCGGAGGTCGCGCAGGAATGCCCGCTTGCTGAAGTCTCGCCAGAGCTCTTGCAGCCCCACCTTCCAGTAACGGAGCGCGAGGCGGCGGAAGCCAGGGTATCGGAGCGTCTCGGCGAGGTCGCGCCACGAGACATCGGTTTTCCGATATCCCTCGCGAGCGAACGCCAGCACCGCGTTGGGACCGAGCCAGACCGAGCCGTCCAAGCGCGGGGTGAAATGGACACCGAGGAAGGGAAAGCGTGGATCCGGGACGGGATAGATGTTCGTCCTGACGAGACAGCGACGTTCCGAACGGAGCACGTAGTAGTCGCCACGGAACGGCACGATCGCCGGGTCCGCTCGTCCGCCGCTCAGGCGCGCCAAACGATCGCTGTACAGTCCAGCACAGCTCACGACGAAGCGTGCCTCGAAGAAACCGCCGGTCGTCTCGATCCCGATGCGCCCGTTCCGGCGCTGGAACCCGATGACCTCGTGGCCGAGAAAAAGCTCGCCGCCAGCAGCGCGCACGTCGTCAGCGAAAGCCTCGGTGACGCGCGCGAAATCGACGATCCCCGTCCGTGGTGACCAGATCGCACGGACGCCGGTCACTGCGGGTTCACGCTCGCGGATCTCCTCGGCCGACAGAAGCTCCAATCCCTGGACCCCGTTGGCTTGCCCCCGGCGGTAGAGTTCGAGCAACCGCGGAACCTCGTCCGGCGTCGTCGCCACGATCAGTTTCCCGACCAAGCGATACGGGATCCCTCGTTCCTCGCAGTAGGCGATCAGCTTGGCGGCGCCAGCGACGCAAGCGCGCGCCTTGAGGGAACCCGGCCGGTAGTACAATCCGGAATGGATCACGCCGCTGTTATGTCCGCTCTGGTGAGCCGCGACGCGCGACTCCTTCTCCACAACGGCGAGACGGAGGCGGGGTCTTCGAAGCGCGAGCTCGCGCGCCGTCGCCAGACCGACGATACCCGCCCCGACGACGATGACGTCGTACATCGAGCCTCCCTACTCACATACCGGGCGGTTCACGCTGCAGTGTGAATTCGCGGCCGCCGCAGCCCTCGCACACCTCCGGCCGGTGAAAGCCGCGTTCGAAGTACCCGCATTGTACGCACGTCCAGCGCGTCAAGGCGAACAACCGCACCAGATCGGCACGAGTGACGAGACCGACGAGCCGGCCCTCCCGGAGCACCGGCACCCGGCGGACACGCTGCTGCACGATCAAGTCGGCGATCGTTTCGGCTGGGGTATCTTCGCTGACCGCGAGAACGTCCCGGCTCATGACGTCCGCCGCCACGCGGCCTCGTTTGGCGATCAGGTCGAACTCCGAGACGATCCCGATCACCCGTTGTTCGTCGTCGACGACCGGCACGCCGGTGATCCGATGTTGGATCAGCAGGCGCGCCACTTCGTCCACGCTCGTGTCCGGCTTCACGGCGATGACGTCGCTCGTCATGATCTCTCGCGCGTACACCGTGTCGATCGCGTCAGCCATCGTCGGCCCCCGTTTCCCACCCACGTCGGAGAGCGAGCATCGGCATGGTAACACGCTGGACGACGCCCAGCATATACTCACGCACGGGACGTCTCGGAGACCGCGGGGGGCACAGCGTGGAATCGGCCGACTTCCTCGTCATCGGTGCCGGCATCGTCGGGTGCAGCGTCGCCTATCACCTCGCGAAGCGACGAGCCGGAACGGTCGTCGTGCTCGAACAGGGAGAGATCGGCCGCGGAGCGACAGCGGACGCTGCCGGCGGCATTCGCTTGCAGTTCTCGACCGAGGTCAACATCCGCTTGTCGCTCCTCAGTTTCGAGTACTGGGAGAATTTCGATCGACTTTTCGGTGTCGATATCGGACTCCACCAGCATGGCTACCTGTTCCTGCTCACTCGACCGGACGACGTCGAGGCGTTTCGGTCCTCGCTCGCTCTCCAGCAGTCGCTCGGGGTTCCAGCACGCTGGGTCGATCCGGACGAGATCGCGGCGCTCCAACCGGCGGTGCGGACCGATGATTTGCTCGGCGGCACCTTTTGCCCGCGTGACGGATGGTGCGATCCCTACTCGGCCACGATGGGTTTCGCCGCTGCGGCTCGCCGGCTCGGGGTGACGTTCCACGAGCATCGCCCCGCGGTCGGTTTCGAGATCGCTGGTGGTCGACTTCGCGCCGTCCGCACCCCGGACGGCCCGATCGCCTGTGGAACCGCCATTCTCTGCACGGGCCCGTACACCGGAGAAGTCGGTAAACGGGCCGGCCTCGACCTCCCGATCCTGCCCTACCGCCGCATGAGCTTCGTCACCGATCGCTTCGATCTCGTCCCCAAGACCGTGCCGATGACGATCGAGTTCGAAACCTCGCTCTACTTCCATCCCGAGGGCGACGGTTTCTTGTTCGGCATGGCGAATCCCGACGAGCCACCGGGGTTCGACAAGACCGTCGATGCCGAGTGGATGCAGAGGACCGTCGAGGCACTCTGCCGTCGAGCCCCAGTCTTCGAACAGGCGCGCATCCGCCGTGGCTGGGCTGGTTTCTACGAGATCACACCGGATGACAACCCCCTGATCGGCTGGATCGAAGACGTCGAGGGGCTGGCTGTCGCCGCCGGTTTCAGCGGCCACGGCTTCATGCATGGACCGGCGGTCGGCCGTTGTCTGGCCGAACTTCTCCTCGACGGAGAATCGCGCTCGGTCGATATCAGCGCCTTCGCACCGTCGCGGTTCCGTCGCGGACAATTGATCCAGGAACGGAATGTGATCTGACCTGCCTCACTCGGAGTCGCGCAGCCATGGTTATCGGAGTGACACGGTTCGCCATCGAAATCCCCAGCGCTCGCTCGCTGAAGGAGAAGCGCAAGGTCGTCAAGTCGGTCATCGACCAGGTGAAGCATCGCTTCAACGTCGCCATCGCGGAAGTCGATGGGCACGCGCAGTGGCAATTCGCCGAACTGGGCGTCGCCTGTGTCTCGACATCAGCGCAGCATGCCGACGAAATGCTCCGCCACGTGCTCCAGTACGTCGAGGAGCATCTCGCCGAGGGATATGTCGTCGACTACCGAACCGAACTCATCCACCTCTGAGTTCGCCACTCGCGTCCCGCCACCCCTCCTCCGCCTCGACGCCCGCCAGCTCGCGGACGATTCGACCGATCTCCTCCCGAGCCCACCCGACCAACGCCGCTTGCTCGCTGGCTAGTCGAAGCAAGAGCGCCCCCGACGACAGTTCGGCGTCCTCGACCGTGATCACCCCGAACCGCTCTACCAGTCGCGCCCGATACCGCTCGCGGAGTACCCGCCAGACGCGCGCTTTCGCCACGTCGGCGCCGATCGACTGCACCGCCTCCTCGACCTCGGCAGCCGAGATCGGGGGATCGAGAAACGGTTTCACCGCCTCCCGGAGTTGGCGAATGGGCTCGATCTCGCTCACCCATCGCTCGACGAGATGGAAAGCGCTGTCCACCCCGCATCGGCGAGCTTCGATTGCTCCGGCGAGCTCCTCGAGCGGAAGCCTGTCGTCGGCGGGTCCCAGCAACGGGACGCGCGCCTCTTCCCAGCACCACCGGCAGGTACAGACGAGACGGAAGTAGTAGGTCGCGACAGCGAGATCGTCCGCCGGTCCGATAGGCAGCGTATCGATGCGCGCCAAGCGACCCACCAACCGAGCGAGCGGGAGTCGGCGGAACAGGACGCGCGGATCGACCGGAACCCTGACGACGTTCCCGGTGAACCGGCCGCTCGCTCGCCCGCTCCGCTGTACGAGCTCGCGCGTCGACCAGTGATCCGGCGACACGATAGCGCCGTCGACGTACACTTGCGGGCGCCTTCCGGAGCGATCCTGCACCCAGACGCGCAGCGCTTCGAGCGCCTCGACCAGCCGACGGAGGTTCCAGGCGCTGATCTGTTCTTCGTCGGCGACTGACGGGTCGAACTTGGCATCGAGTGCGAGCACGACGAGCCGGTCCGCCTCGTCGATCAGCGCGAGGAAGTCCGGCACGCGCACCCGCCGCGGTATCCTGCCCCAGCGTTCCCGATCGACGTCCAGCGACGTCACCGCCACGAGCGTTCCGCCACGACCCGACCAATCGACCGGTCCCGCGCCTGCCCGTTCGAGGTAGCCCCGGACGAAAGAAGCCCAAGCCTCGCCGAGCGCTCGGCTCGCGCCACCGCGGTCGCTCCATTGTCGGAGCGGCGGATAGTCGAGCGCCGAGAGCAACGAACTGGTGGGGAGTTTCGGGTGTTCCAGGTCCCCGCGGAGCATCGAGCGACGATCATCCTTGCGAACTGGAGCGCACGGCCAACTCGCGCCGGCGCTCCTCGATGAGACGGATCAATCGCCGGCGACGGAGCCGCAGAACGGCGATCTCGTGTCGGAGGAGCGTCTCTTGCCGGATGAGGTAGCGGTCGACGGCCTCGGACCCGCGCCGGAGCAACTGCCCGAGATCGGAGCACTCGAGTTCCCGCAACCGGCGCAACAACTGCGCTTCCTCGAATTCCCGGCGAGCCAGGCGTTGCCGCAGTGCATGCAGGTCACCGGACACGTCTCCGTCGGGACTGGTCATCCAGACCGACGCGAGCCGCTGGAGTTGCTCCAGATCCCGCCGCTCCCAGGCTTGATTGACGATGCGCATCAGGTGCTCCCGCTCGCTACGTTCCGCTTGATCGCGAGCCAGATCGGGATGGAGAAGCCGCGCGAGCATGCGATACAACCGTCGCAGGAGTTCATGGTCCTCCCCGTTGGGGGCCAGGGACTCATCCTCCCGCGACTGCGCACCGAATTCCTGGTACCGACCGTTCCCGTCGCGCCAATCCCGATCCTCGCGTCGCTCGAACTCGGTCGCATCCAGTTCTTCGTCGGAGAGCGGTCGGGAGACACGGAGGAGCCGGTTCAGTCTGGACTCGAGGAGCTTCACTTCGTTGCGCAGGCTCTCTGCCTCGCGCTGCAACGGTCCGAGACGTCGTTCGAGCCGAGACCGGAGTTCCTCGTGCGCTAACTCGACCATCGTCAGCCTCTGACGGAGCGTACGCAGTCGTTCTCCACGGACGAGATAGTCGAGTTCGAGCCTGACGCGATCGAGAATCGACAACGGAGCCGGGACGTCGTGCCGTTCCATCGGTTACTCGACAGTCATCCGATTCCAGAACCGTTCACAACCTCTCCATTCTAGAGAACGGCGGCGGTCCAGACCAAGCACTCTTCCGCCGAACCGTCACAGGCCGTATCCTTGCCAGCGGAGGTTCCGTCGATGCGCAGGAACGCCTGGCAGGAATTGGTCGCTGCGCTCGAGGTGGAAGGAATCCGGTACGTCTTCGGCATGCCCGGATCCCCCAAACACCTCTACGATGCGCTCTACGACTCCGCTACCGTCCGGCCGATCCTCGTGCGGCACGAAACGTCGGGAGCCTTCATGGCGATGGCGTACGCGCGGGTAAGCGGCACGGTCGGTTGTTGCTTCGGTTGTCCAGGCCCTGGCGTCGCCAACCTCGTTCCCGGCATTCTCGAAGCCTGGTCAGGGTGCCTACCGGTCTTGGCTCTCGGCGTCCGCGCCTCGACCCGCACCTACGGTATGGGAGCGTTCCAGGAAGCTCCCCAGACCGACCTCTTCGCTCCGATCACAAAATGGGCGGCGACCGTCGAACGGGCCGAGCGCGTCGGCTGGTATGTGCGTCGCGCCCTGGCGATCGCGACGAACGGACAACCAGGTCCGGTCTATCTCGAAATACCAGCGGATATCGGACTCGAACCCGTCGACATGCCACCCTACCAGCCGGCCATACGCGATGCACGACCGGCCCCCGACCCCGAACGGATCCGCCAGGTCGTCGGCCTCCTGCAGCGGGCTCGCCGGCCGCTCCTCGTGTGCGGTGGGGGAGCGATCGCCGCGCGTGCGTTCGGCCCCGTCCGCGCCCTCGCCGAACGCCTCGCCGTTCCCCTTCAGGTCACGCCTGCCGGCCGCGGCATCATCGAGGAGGATCACCCGTTGTTCGCCGGACTCGTCGGTCTCTATCGCACCGAATACGCGCGCGAGATTTGGGAAGAAACCGACCTCCTCATCACGGTCGGGTCCCGAATGGAGGAGTTCCAGTCCGGCGTCTGGACGTATTTCCCGCCCGACGCCCGCTTCGTGCAGATCGATATCGCGGCGGAGGAACTGGGACGCAACTGGGTTCCGGACGTGGCGATCCAGGCCGATGCGCGGCTCGCACTGGAACGGCTCCTCGAAGAGGTCGAGCGAGTCGGCTTGCCGCGTGACGAGGAGCGCGCACGCCTGCTCGCCGAGCGCCAGCGCGACGCCATCGCTCGCGCCGAGGCGGATGCGTTCACCGACGCGCTGCCCATCCGCGGGAAGCGTGTGGTCGCGACGCTGAACCGGGTCTTCGATCGGCGCACTGTGCTCGTGCTCGAGAACGGTGCGCAGGACCTCTGGGCATACTATTGGCCCTACTACCGCGTCCGCGACCTCGGAGCCATCGTCCCTCCGGCGGAGCAGACGGCCATGAGCGCCGGCGTGTGCGGTGCCATCGGCGCGGCACTCGCCCGACCGGAGTGGTACGTCGTCTGCACGACGGGTGACGGTGCTTTCCAGATGGGCATGCACGAGCTGCCCACGGCGGTCGAGCACCGACTCCGCATCACCTGGGTGGTTCTCGACGATCGCGCGCTGGGGTGGCCGCGCTGGACACAGCGGATCGCGCTCGGTGGACGCATCGTCGCGACCGAGTTCGCGGCGACCTTCGACTTCACGGCGGTCGCTCGGGCCGCCGGTTGCCACGGCGAGCGCGTCGAGCGACCCGAAGACCTCGCTCCGGCGCTCGATCGCGCCCGTCGGGCCAACGATGCAGGCCGACCAGCGGTCATCGCCGTCTCGGTCGACAGCGACGAGCATCACCCCAGCTTCGTCGAATTCCACCGGCTGCGCTGAGTCGAAGAAGGTGAGGACGCGGGATGCGGGACTCGAGCGGACGGTATCGGACGAGATACGAGGACACGCTCCGTGCGCTCGGTCACTACCTCGATCAGCAGCGGTTCACCCGCATCCTCGTCGTGGAGACACCGGAAGGATTTCTCGTCAAAGGGTACGTCGCGACTCCCGGTCGCGACGAGGAGAGCTTCTCGCTCACGCCAGAGACCCTGCTGTTCACCGACGAGGATCTGCTGCAACTTCTCGAGGAAGCGTACCGCCGGCGCGGCACCGGGAGCTCGTCGTGCGCGCCCACTCGTCCGCCATGACCGTGCAGCGTAGCGCGTGAGGAACTCGCGGGGCGCGATAGGTCGCATCGGCGAGACCGACGAGCAGTCAGCACCCTTCTCCGGGTGACGTACTCACTCGCTACGGCCGCAGCGATCCGCCGCCCCATCGATTGCTGTGCTCACCTCCGCCACGAACGAGCGACCGTCCATGGCGACGGAGGAGCGATCGGTCGATCGGTTGGACACCGACCGCAACCGGCAGAGGATGCGCGCTGGCCCACCGCGCGACGGTGCTCGCTGCCGTCGCACGAGGACCGCCCGACAGCGATGCCGGGCCGGTGGCGCGAGCCACCGTCGGACTGCGAGACGCTCGGCCACACCGAGATCTCCGCAGCGGTGGGAACGAGAGCGCGCTCCGGTCGCCTGAGCGACCGAGCCGTCGGTGGGATCCAACGCCGTGCGCTCGGCCCCGCCGGGTCACCGCGGCCGTTGGGAAGTCCCGGCCAGGCGCGCCGACACCGCCGGCCGAGCGATCCGCTCGATCCAGCGGTCCTGGCCGAAGCCGGACTCCTGACCGAGCCTCCCGGTACTCGGCGATCTGCAGCGAGGAGCCCGAGTCCGTACAGTCGACGACGGCCCTCGAGTCTCCGGTAATGGTGACCGGCCGAACGGCATCTCGACGAGGCGAGCGTCCCGGCGCTGGTGGCGCAGCCTGGGACACGGCCAGGTCTGGATAGGGCTGACCCGGCGACCACAAGTGTAGCCGTTCGCCCGCGCTGGCCGTGCCGCCGGCGGGGGGTGTTCGAGAACAGACCCCACCTTGCCCCCAGTGCTCTGGGGGCGGTCGGCACCGGAACCCTGCTGGCGAGGGCGCATGGGAGTCGAACCCACCGGCGAGGCTCGTCACCCCGCCCACCGGTTTTGAAGACCGTGCACTTCAACGTCTCCTCCGGAGACGTTGACTCGTCTCAACGTCTCCGTAAGGAGACGGTGACTTCAACGGCTCCTGATGGAGACGGTGACTCGTCAACGACTCCGTAAGGAGCCGGTGACTTGGCACCTGCCACGCGGTACGGATTGGAGCAATCCGTGCCCTGGTTTCCCGCCATCGGGTCTCCTTCCCCCTCGCTCCCCAGCGCTCAGTCATCCAACCTGCACCCACAGTATAGCGCCGCCACGGTCTGCCAGCATCGCGAGCTGCCCCAACGGCTCCGAAGGAGCCGGTGGCTTGTCTCCCTCCCACCCCTCGCTAGCGCCATCCATAGCACGCATGTCAACGTCTCCGTAAGGAGACGGTGACTTGCTCTCGCCTCGCTGCCAGCTCCCGCTCAGCCAGCCTGCTCGCCCCACCCTGCTCCCTCTCCCCCTGCATCGTTGATTACCTACGTTTTGACAGCTTGTACCAAGTCGCTGCCCTCTGATGGGTGAAGTTGGGCGAGGCCGCCGCCGTCTGAGGCACCGCTTCCAGCGCCGCAGGCGAGGCGAGCGCCGTCTGAGCTTCCGACCCCCCACCCCTACCCCCGCTCCTTTCCTGGGCCGGATCCGTGGCCGGGAGTAGTCCCCACCCCGCCGATTTTCCAGTTTCCCAACCCTTGCCATTCTGACAATAGCCCCGCAACCGCTGATAGCTCGGGGTCGTTACTATTGAGGGATGGAAGCAGCAGAAAGGTGGGACAGATGCTACCGGCGAGAGTTCGCGGACTCCAGCTCCTCGTTGCGCTCACGCTGACGCTGAGCGGGCTCGGATTCCTGCCCCTCGGAGCCCAGGGCGCAGAGCCGCCGCCAGAGCTTGGGCTTGGCGCGGTAGCCGACCAGGCAAGTGGGCGACTAGGTGGAAGGGTTCCTCATCCTAGAGAGCCTCAAGAAACCATGGAACAGGGCACCGCCCTCTCCCTCCCGGCCTTCACCTTCGACATACCGGTAGTAGACAACAAGGAGGAAAGCTGGCTCTTCGGAGCCCGCTTTGGAGTCATCTTCGTTGAGCCCTACCACGACGCAAGCCTACTGGGCTACTGGAACTGCATTGGGCCACGGACCACCCAGGGGATGCGATGGGTCATGTACTTCGACAAGGGACGGATTGAACTCGGTCACGTCCCTGCTGAAGCGTTCTGGCTCCCTATCGGTAACAAGGAAGTCGAAGTCGAAGTCGATGGGCAAAAGATACCGCTGTTCCTCTATCGCGCTGGGTGGGACCCGGATTCCTCCATCTCCCTGTGGGCTCTGACCTCCGGGAACCTGGCCTGGGAACTCCTGACCGGCCAGCTCCAGATGGGCGACCACATCTTCCTCCAACGAGAGCCAGCCTCGATTCCCGTCGCCGGAGACCCCGACGGCGGCGGGGTCACCTACGCGGCCCTGGGGAAGGTCATGAGGTATCACCCCCTCCCCGCAGGCTGGCCGGTAATCCAGACCATCGACAGTGAGGGAGAGGTAGGGGATGACGCTAGCCTCGATACCTATGGCGTAACCTACGTTGACATCGGGGCTCCCACCGGGCACACGGTGGCTAGCGTCTTCTGGGACTTGTTCCAGCAGCCTGGGTGGCAGGCGCGGGAGATCATCGGAGCCCGCTCTATCGGGTATCCAGTAGCGAGACCGATTACTTTCTTTCAATACACGCTGTACCAGGTTCCGCGCCGCTTCCCCTGGCTCTGGCTCGTGGGCTGGCCCATCACCGAGCCCTACTGGACCAGGGCCATCGTCGCTGGGCAGCAGCAGTGGGTCCTGGTCCAGTGCTTCGAGAGGCGGTGCCTGACCTATACGCCATCGAACCCTCCTGGCTGGCAGGTCGAGATGGGGAGCATCGGCAGGCACTACTTCACTTGGCGTTATCATGAGCAGCCAGGAAACGGCTGGATCCTCCCTTGGTGGCGGGGGTATGACCCTTCTCACTGGTGACCGATCACCCATTCTGGACAGCAGGCTCTCGCTGGGCGAGCTACTCGGCGAGAGCCTGCATCGTTCCATGGGATTCCGGTACTTGGTCGTCTCCTCTTCTTCTTCTGCAGAGAGGTCGCCGCGACGGAACCTGACTCCCTGAGCCACCTTGCCGGAGAGAACCGGGATCCTGAGCCAAGCCCCGCTCTGCTCCAGCTGGAACC